>CANDYV010000011.1 GCA_947425085.1 uncultured Candidatus Saccharibacteria bacterium
GTCATCGGACTTTTCTTCACGATTGCCATCATCTTCCTCGTCTTCCCTCGCGCGAAGAAGAGTATTGCCCGAGAAACAACCGTTCAGCGCTTTGGCGTTGACCTCATGCTCGGCATTGGCTTCATAGTTATTGTTCCGCTCCTCTCCATGCTCTTCCTGCTCAGTTTCTTTGCCGTTTCTACCGGCATCTTCCTCATCGGCGCTTATTGCCTTATCTTCTATCTCGCTAAAGCCTTCGCCGGTGCTTGGCTCGGCCACGTCATTGTCGAAAAACTTTGTCATTGCACCTTGCCAATGTTGCTTGAAGCGCTGATTGGTATTCTTGCCATCACCTGCGCTAGCATGATCCCGGGCTTTGGGCTCCTCGTCACGACGCTCACTCTCATCCTCGGAGCTGGCCTAATTATTGCCTGTCTCCGCCCAGGCGAAAAGCAATCCGCCGAAGGTAAACAAGTATTCTACGCCGCCGAAGAGGTTGCCGAGGCTACTCCTAAACAGAACTCCGCCAAGTTAGCTGCCGCCAAATCCACAATTAAGTCCGCCCGCAAAACCTCTGCCACTAAAGCTACCTCGACAAAATCTACCGCCAAAAAGTCCTCACCGAAAACTAAAACTAGCGGTGCTAAATCCAGTTCCACTAAACCTAAGAAATAACTATCTCTAACCTTATCAAAGAAAGGCTGTCATGCACGAAAGTTGGAAAGAGTTCCTCGATTCCGAGTTCCAGAAACCATATTTTAAAGAATTAAGTCAGTTTTTACATTCTGCCTACGAGACTAGCCGCGTTTTTCCGGCCAAAGTCCAGGTGTTTCGCGCTTTTACTACTGACTTAAACTCCGTAAAAGTCGTCATTCTCGGCCAAGATCCCTACCATACTCCCGGCGCCGCGCATGGCCTCGCCTTTTCTGTCCCCGACTCTCAGCCCATCCCGCCTTCGCTCGTCAATATCTATAAAGAAATCGACGCCGAATATGGCTCGCATGCGAACCAAACTGGCAATCTTAAATCCTGGCAAGAACAAGGCGTTCTGCTCCTCAATAACGTTCTCACTGTTGAAGCGCATAAAGCCGGTTCGCACCGCGGCAAAGGCTGGGAGATTTTCACTGAAGCCACCGTCAAATACCTCAACGAACATTGCAATCATCTTGTCTTCTTGCTCTGGGGTCGCGACGCACGTAGCAAGAAACCGCTCATCGACCAGACGAAGCATCTCATCCTGGAATCCGCTCACCCCTCTCCTCTTTCCGCTTACAATGGCTTCTTCGGCAACGGCCATTTCCTAAAGGCTAATGATTTCCTCCGCTCCCACGACTTGCCCGAGATAAACTGGTAAACTTTTTCAAAACCGCCTACGCTAAAACTAAGCAAGGCGGTTCCCAAATTAAGCATAGTGCTTTCATATTTAAGCAAAGCTTTTTACGCACTTAAGCAAACCGTTTTCAAAAATAACCAGAGCATTTTCGCCCAAAATCGACTTTTTATTGTGGCTGTGCTTGTTATTTTTGAAAAAATTTTGTTATACTCCGCCTATTACTAATTTTTATACCCCGCGGAGGACAAATGTCATTAAAAATCATTCCTGCAAAACTCCATAATCTAATTATCGCGCTCGCTCTCATTCTGACGAGTTGTTGTGCCAACCTCATCAGTCCGCCTAGTTTAGCGCAAGCTAAAACCCAAAGCGATTGCCGCGATGTCCATTTCGTCTTCGCTCGTGGCTCCGGAGAATCTCTGGATGGCCCGAGCATGTCGGCCTGGCGCGACGAAATCATCGCCGCCATCAGCGACAATTTCAGCTATACCTTCTACGAGCTTGGCAGTCAACCGCAAAACGGTCATCAATACCCCGCCGTCTCCGTTAGCGATAATCTTGATGGCTATATCAATCTCGTCGGCGCCTATTTCAGCGCCGGCGAAGCCTTTCGGTTTGGCGCAAGCGTCGAAGAGGGGATTAAGGAGCTCCGCGCTTACGTCTCCAGCGTCGAAGCTTTTTGTCCGAAGACTAAATTCGTCCTCGGTGGTTATTCCCAGGGAGCCATGGTTCTGTCCGCCAGCCTTCCTGCTTTCGACGCCGACAAAATCATCTACGTCTCGACTTTTGGTGACCCGAAACTCTACCTTCCTGAGGGCAAAGCCACCATCCTCGGCGCCATCCCAAAACTGCCAGACGCTTGCCGCGGGATCAACCTTTCTCCCTACCGCATCTCGGTCCCAGATTGTCGCGCCTACGAAGGTATTCTCGGCAGTTACCGCCCCTATCAGCCCGACGACTACTCCGGCAAACTCGGCACTTGGTGTAACGAAAAAGACATCATGTGTAGCTCCGGCGCTAGCATTTCCGATCATACCTCCTATGCCTCGAGTCACCTCTATCGCGACGCCGCCGCGGTCATCGCTCGCAAGCTTGCTCTTGCCTTCCCGACACACTCTGCCTGGCCGAGCGCCCTAAAATTCGCCAAACATAACGTCGCCTTCGTCATCGACTCGACCTACTCCATGAGCAGTCATATCAAAAAATACCGCGCCCAGGCCAAAGAACTCGCCTCGCGCGTGAAGTCTGACGGCGGCTCAGTCGCTCTCATTGAATATCGCGACCTGAACGAATCCTACCGACCGCGTTCACTTTGCGACTTCTCCGACAATCTCGAAGACTTTGGTGACAAAATTGACAGCCTCAGGCTCGACGGTGGCGGCCGGACTTCAAACGAGTCGGCGCTCTCGGCTATCCTTTTCGCCATGAACAGCCTCGATTGGCAATCTGGCGCCACTAAAACCATCATTCTTCTGACCGATGCCGGCTATCACAACCCTGACTACGACGGTACTACCCTCACCGACGTCGTCCAGCGCAGCCTCGAAATCGATCCGGTCAATATCTTCGTCCTCTCTCCGACTCAGCAAACCCTTAAACCTGCTAACCAAAAACTCGCCGAAGCCACCTCGGGCCAAGTCTTCACGCTTGATACCGCTGATACTTTGCTTGACACCGTCCTGAACCGCCCGGTCGCTCGCCTCGCTCTCTCGTCTTATTTCGGCCAAGTTGGCGACGAATTCGTCTTCGACGCCTCTGCCTCATATGCCATCTCCTCTGATGTCGCCCAAGGAACCGACAACGGCCTTCGCTTTGACTGGGATCTTGACGGTGACGGAGACTTCGAACTCCTCGACGCAGACCCTGTCATCAGCCACACCTACACCCGAGAAACCGAGCACTTTCTCCAAGTCCGCGTTACCGACTCGTCCGGAAGAGTTAGCACTATGTCCGCCAAAATCTCTATTTCAAACCAACCAACAGCCCTTCCGACCATCACCAACCTCGAAGCGAATCGTCAGTCTGACGACGCGGTTACGGTCTCATTTCGGTCTGACGCTGCGAAAGCGCTCCTCTTGATCAACGACTATATTCAAGGCTTCGTTGAAATCAAAAACGGCGCCGGGTCATTCATCCTCCAGGACGCCCCCAAAGAACTCTCCGAGGAGCTTACCGTTACCTTAACCCCTTATTCCGCCGCCAGCGAGCGCGGCCCTGCTAGCTCCATCACGATTTCTACTCCTGAAGACCCCGCCCCTGAAACCTCAGCCCCCGATCAATCCACTCCAGAAACAACTAAGCCGTCTCCTGATGTAACCTCTCCAGAAAGCCGCCCGACCGCTAGCCCGGTTCCCGCAACGCCGCCAGAACCCGCACTGCCCTTAAAACATCCAGTCGTTCCAAAAGCCCCAGACACCGGCCTCGTCAGCCGAGAATATCGCTAACGCCTCCAACAAAAAACAACCAACAAAAAACAGCCCCAATTCTCCTAGTGTCTATCGTGCGAACTCAAGTGCCAATGATCCCCAAACTCACATTTATAAACCTCCAGATGCGGCGCGCCGTAGTCATGCTCCGCCACCAGCGCCGCCGCCTCTGCCTCTTCACGCGTCGCATAGCAAATCTTCTGGTGCTCCCCGACCCAGCATTTCTTCGGCACATGCTCGCAATAGTTCATTCTTTTCATCAAAACCTCATCCACTAAACCTCATGAATCCTCGAAAACAGTCTCAAAATGGCCGCCAAAACTCCCCTGAAACCACACAAAACCATCCCTCCATGAGGGCTATAATACCAGTATAGCACACATTTCCACAAAAGTCAAGCATTTTCAAACTATTTCGCCTGTGCTATGATAGTTATAGATTAAACAGGTGGGTTTTGGTGAGCAAACTGGCAGAATATTTGAATAGGCATATCCTCGGCAATGTTTTTGATCGCCTCTCGATCCGCGAAGCCTATTCGACCGACCGTTCTATCCTGAAAGTCACCCCCCGTCTCGTCGCTGTTCCTGAATCGGCTAATGATATCCGCAAGCTCCTCCGTTTCACTAGTCAACTCGCCAGCCGCGAATTCGAGCTTCCGGTCACCGTTCGTGGCACTGGCCTCGACAAAACCGGCGCCAGCATCGGCTCCGGCCTGATCATTTCCACCGAAAAACTCAATCAGATCGAAGAAATCGACTTGCGTGGCCGCCTTGTTCGCGTCCAGCCGGGAATTACCCTCGGCAGCTTAAATACCGCGCTCCAGCTCCAGGGCCTCTGGCTTCCTATCGACTACGACCCCGAGGCGACGATTGGCGGCCTCATCGCTAACTGTCCGGTCGACGGTCTAGCCAGCCGCTATGGTGGTATCTATCATTTTGTTGAGCGCGCTGAGATTATTCTCTCGAGCGGCGACCTTGTCCAGCTTGCTCCGATGAGCCTCCGCGCCATCGAAGCGAAAATTGCCGAAGATACCGCCGAGGGCCGGCTCTACCGCGAAATCGAGCGCATCCTCGACGAATACGCTGACACCATCCTCGACCGCACTATGCGCCCCTTCGATGCCATTGGCTACGCTAATATTACCCATGTCCGCACTAGCCGCTCGCTTAACCTTCTCCCGCTCATCTTCGCCTCGCAAGGCACGCTCGGGATTGTTTCCGATGTTATCCTCCACGTCGAGCCGCTGCCCTCTGCCCCCCGCCGTCTACTAATTTCTTTCCACGACCTTAAAGCCGCCCAGCGTTTCCTGAATTATGCGCGCGACCTCGACCCCTCGACCCTAAAAGTCTACGACCTTCGCATTCTCGAGAAAGCTAGCGAGCATGGCAAGAAGCCCGACCTCTTCATCCGCAAACTCGGCAAAGGCCTCGCCGTCACCATCACCTTTAACTATGGTCGCCTAAAATCCAACAAGAAAATCCGCCAATGCCTCGAAGCGCTCCCGAACGGCACTTTCTACGTCGAAGAAACCCCCGATAACGCCGAATCTTTCCAGAGCCTAAATAACTCCCTCCTCAGCTTCCTCAATGACGATAATCGCGGCGAGCGCACCCCGATTCTTGATGACGTTTTCGTTCCGAGCATGCACTTCGGCGACTTTTTGGACGGTCTGAAGAATCTCGAGAAAACTCTTGGCGCCGATTTGCCGGTTTACGGCTCGTTCGCGACCTCTAGCTACACCGTTCGCCCTGATTTCGACTGTACGACCATCGACGGTCGCAAGAAAATCGTCGATTTTCTCAAACTCTATAGTGAACTAGTCGACAGTTGTCAGGGCTCCATCACTGCTAACGGCCCCGAAGGCCGCGTCAAAGCCCTCATGATGTCAAAAACCCTCGGTGTTGGCGAACGTCAATTATATAATAGTATCAAAGAAGCCTTCGACCCGCTCGGCGTCTTGAATCCTCGCGTCAAGCTCGGTGCCGACGTCCGCGACACCATACGCCACCTCCGCACCGGCGAAAAGCGCGGCATCGTTACCCCCTAGTGCGAAAGTATGCTATAATAATATACTATGAAGACTACAACTAAAAAATTATCCGATACTAGGGTGGAAGTGAAGGTGACGCTCGACAGCGCCGACCTCAAGACCGCGCGCGAGCAGGCTTTGGCGCGCCTCGCCGCCAATTTGAAAGTTCAGGGTTTCCGCAAGGGCAAGGCTCCGGCCTCGCTCGTCGAGAAGAATGTTGATCCGAACGAAATCACGAATGCGACGCTTGACATTGCCGTCCGCACGACCATGCCAGCCGCTTTTGAAAAGGAAAAGCAGAACCCCATCGCCATCGAGAACGTCAACGTCACGAAATATGTCCCTGATGACACCGTTGAATATACTGCCACGGCTGACATTTTGCCAGATGTGAAACTCGGTGACTACAAGAAGTTGAAGGCAAAAATGGACCAAACTGAAGCCTCGGCGAAAGATGTTCAGGAAATCCTCGACAATATCGTTAACGCTTATGCTGAAAAAGTCGTTGCGAAAAAAGCCGCGGAGCTGGGCGACGAAGTCATTATCGACTTTGTCGGCAAGAAGGACGGCGAGCCGTTCAATGGCGGCAGCGCGAAAGACCACCACTTAACCCTCGGCTCTGGTCAGTTTATCCCTGGTTTTGAAGACGGCATTGTCGGTCACTCTGCTGGCGACAAGTTTGACCTCGACATCACCTTCCCGAAGGACTACCCCGAGAAAACTCTCGCCGGCCAGCCTACGGTCTTTGAAGTTCTCGTCAAGCAGGTTAACGAAATCAAAAAGCCAGCTCTCGATTCTGAGCTTGCGAAGAAATGCGGCAATTTCGAGACCATCGACGATCTTAAAGCCGACATCAAGCATAACCTCGAAATTCAAAACCAGCATCGCGCTATCGAGAAATACCGCGAAGACCTCGTCGCCGAGCTCGTTAAAGCTTCGAAAGTTTCCGCTCCAGAGATCCTCGTTCGCGACCAACTCCGCTTCATTAAAGATGATATGACCCGCAACGCTGCCAGCCACGGTATGACTTTCGAGCAGTATCTCGAGCGCGCCGGCCAAACTGCTGAGGAATGGGAAAAGGAAGCTCGCAAGATTGCTGAAGCTCGCGTGAAGTCCTCCCTCATTCTCCAAATCCTCGCTCGCGACGAGAAAATCACCGCCAGCGACGAAGAGGTTGACGCGAAAGTTAACGAACTTCGCGACGTTTACCAGCGTTCTGCCGAAGCTCTCAAAAACCTGAAGAAACCGGAAGTCCGCCAGGATATTCGTAATCGCCTTATCATCGATAAAACCCTCGACTTCCTTGTCGAAGCAAACGGCGGCAACCAGGAAGCTATCATGAACAAACCTGCCAAAACTTCCAAAAAATCCGCCAAAGAATCCGACGCCAAGACCAAAAAGTCGACCAAGACTAAGACCGACAAATAATCTAGCTTAGCAAAAAAGGAGCATTCCGCCTGGAGCGCCCCTTTTTGCGTCGAAATCCCTTGACCTTTCCGCTCGACCGGAGTATAATAATATGCAGAGTTTCATGCCCGAAAGCTATTGCTGTAAGCCGGACGGCAAATATTAAAAGTTAATCAGGGAATTAAATCGTGCCAACTATCAATCAGTTGATTCGTAAGCCACGCCAGAAGTCCGCAAAGAAGTCAAAGGCTCCGGCGCTCGGCTCCATTGTTAACACGCTTAAGACTAAGCGTTACGAACAGGCTGCCCCGCTTAAACGCGGCGTCTGTCTTAAAGTCACTACCAAAACCCCGAAGAAACCGAACTCCGCACTTCGCAAAGTCGCTCGTGTTCGCTTGACTAACGGTCAGGAAGTCTGGGCTTACATCGGTGGCGAAGGTCACAACCTCCAGGAGCACGCTGTCGTGCTTGTTCGCGGTGGTCGTGTGCCAGATCTTCCAGGTGTCCGCTATCATATCGTCCGCGGGACCCTCGATCTCCAGGGCGTTCAAGGTCGTAAACAAGGCCGTTCTAAATACGGCGCGAAGAAGGGAGAATAATCTATGCCACGCAAAGTTACTACGTCTCTCCAGCGCAAAGTTGTGCCAGATCGCAAATATCAGTCGGTTTTGGTTCAGCGCTTGATCAACAAATCCATGCTTGACGGCAAAAAGCAAGCCGCTGAGCGCGCTGTTTATGCCGCTCTCGAAGGCGCCGCGAAGAAATTGAATTCCGAAGACCCAGTCGCTGTCTTTGAGAAGGCTATCGCGAACGTTTCGCCGGATTTTGAAGTTAAATCTCGCCGCGTCGGTGGTGCTAACTATCAGATTCCGTTCCCGATTTCTGGCCACCGCCAGCAGCACTTCGCCTTCTCTTGGCTCGTCCAGAGCGCTCGCGCTCGCCAGGGCATGCCATACGCGAAGCGTCTTGAAGCTGAAATTGTCGACGCCTACAACGAAACCGGTGCCGCCTTCAAGAAAAAGGAAGACTGCCACCGCATGGCCGAAGCGAACCGCGCCTTTGCGCACTTCGCCCGCGCCTAAGCGCCAGACTAAAGCAGCGTAAACAAGCATTTCGCAAGAAAAAGAGCCTCCTAAGCGAGGCTCTTTTTGAGCTTACCCTCATTATAGCACACATCGCCGTAAAAGTCAATACATCTTGTGCTAAAATCGGCAAAAATCCCTCTCTCATCCAACAAACTTATGCTATAATAAGAACAAGTATGTTCCCAAATAGATTATCATCATCGGCGCAAAGCCAAGCGGACACCTAGTCAGGACAGCATCAAATCCGCCACAGGGAACAATAGAAAATAAGCGAGGTAACATGACAAGGGAGGCAAAATGGTAAGACTAGCGATAAACGGTTTTGGGCGAATTGGACGCTGCGCGTTCAAGATCGCTTTCGAGCGCCGTGACGCCGAAATCATCGCTCTCAACAGCCTTGGCACCCCCGAAGTTTTTGCGCATCTCTTGAAATACGATTCCGCCTATGGCGTCTATGACCACGAAGTCAGCTTCGACGACAAACATATCATTATCGACGGTCACAAAATCCTCTTCCTCTCTGAGCCGGACCCCTTGCGCCTGCCTTGGGATAAGCTAAAAATTGATACCGTCATGGAATGTACCGGCGCCTTCACGAACCCCGCTGACGCCCGCGCCCATATCAAAGCCGGCGCCCGCAAGGTTGTTATTTCCGCCCCGGCGAAGGGCCCCGGCGCGAAGACCGTCGTCCTCGGCGTCAACGAGGAGGTTGTCACTGCTGACGACGAAATCATTTCCTGCGCCAGCTGCACCACGAACTGTATCGCTCCTGCCATGAAAATCCTCGAAGACAACTTCGGCATCGAAAAAGCCATGATGACCACGGTTCACTCTTACACCGCCTCCCAGAAGCTCGTCGATGACCAGGCGAAAGACCTCCGCGAGGCCCGCGCCGCCGCCGTCAATATCGCTCCGACCACGACCGGCGCCTCGAAAGCTGCCGCCCTCACCATTCCGAGCCTCGCCGGCAAGTTCAACGGTCTCTCCGTTCGCGTTCCGTCCCTTGTCGTCTCTCTCGCCGACATCACCGCCGTCTTGAGGCGCCAGACCACCGTCGAAGAACTGAACAAGGTCTTCGAGCAGGCCGCCCGCGAGCCATATTATGAGGGAATTCTCTCCGTCAGTCATGACGCCCTCGTCAGTTCCGACTTCCGCGGCAACTCCCACTCGACTATCATCGACTTGCCGCTCACGGACGTTGTCGGTGGCGACCTCGTCAAAATCATTGCCTGGTACGATAACGAATGGGGCTATTCGAACCGTCTCGTCGAGCTCTCCGTCGATTTTGGCCGCTAAGTCAGACGAAAGTTAAGCTAAACTCAACAAAAAGCCAAGCAAAAGCCAATAATCCGCAAACAACCCCAGAAACATAAGTCAAAATAAGTTAAGAAAGGAGCCAAAATGCCAGAATCCAACAACTTCCCGCCCGAATACACAATCTTCATCGCCGCCGACCACCGCGGTTTTCAGAAAAAGGAGGAACTCTTCCCGCTCCTGAACGAATGTCATGAAAACGTCCACGCCGAAGACCTCGGCCCCGACCATTACGACGAAAACGACGATTATAACGACGCCGCCATTGCCGTCGCAAAGGCCGTCCTCGCCGAAAACGCAAAAAGTGCTACAAACGCACAAAGCACTGAAAACGCCGCAGACGCGAGAGCCCCCGAAACCGCCGTCGGCGTCCTGATTTGCGGCTCCGCCCATGGCGTCACTATGCAAGCGAACCGGTTTAAGGGCATCCGCGCTGTGAATGTCGATTCCGTCGAGAGCGCGAAGCACGCCCGTACCAACGATTACGCGAACGTCATTTGCCTTTCGGCCGACTACCTCGACCTCGATACGATGGAAAATCTCATCAAGACTTTCTGCCACACTCAGCCAATTCCGTCCGAAAACTACCAGCGCCGCGCCGCCAAGCTTGATCTCGACTACGACGCCCAGACTGGAGACCGCGCATAATGGCTATCATCTGCCCCGCAATTTTGACCGACGACCCGGCCGTCTTCCAGGCTCAGCTTGAAGAGTACAAAACTTTCTCGCGTCGCGTCCAGATCGACTCTTCTGACGGCACTTTCGCCCCCTCAACCACCGTTCCCTTGAATGGCGCGCAGTTTCCGGAAGGGCTCAATGTCGACGTTCACGTCATGTCCGCCCGCCCCAGCGAGCATCTCTCGACCATCCTCGCCCTGAAGCCGTCGCTCTGCATCATGCATGCCGAAGTCGACGACAATCTCGCCGGCCTCACGACCGAGCTTCATGCCGCCGGTATTAAAGTCGGTCTCGCTTTGCTGAAAGGCACTTTCCCGGGCAAAATTAAAGATCTCATCGCAAACGTCGACCATGTAATGATCTTCGCTGGCGACCTCGGCCATCAAGGCGGCAATATCGACATGCTCCAAATCGAGAAAGTTCCGCTCATCCGCGCGATTAAACCGGATGTCGAGATTGGTTGGGACGGCGGCTCGAATCTCAGCAACGTCCGCGCCCTCGCCCACGCCGGCATCGACGTCATCAACGTCGGCAGCGCCCTTTCTCGCGCCGCCGATAAGTCCGCCATGTATCAGTCGCTCGTTGCCGAATCCGAGAAGAAGGGAGTTCTCGTATGACGCGCCATGCCTCGAGCTTAGGAGATATTTTATGAGTCGCATCGTCTCTATCGGCCCCGCCTGCCAAGAAATCTATCTGATCGACCGCGACGATTTTGAGGGCCTCGAGACCGAGGGCGGCCAATCAATTTTCGGCAAAATGATTATCGGCACCCACGTCGACATCGACAAAACTTTCTTTGGCGTCGGCGGTAGCGGCGCGAATGCCGCCGTCACCTTCGCACGTTGCGGCCACGAGACTATCTTTATCGGCAACCTTGCTCATGACGCCGCCGGCGAAAGTGTGCTCGAGTGTTTTGACAAGGAGAATATCGACAGCAGCTACGCCAGCATCGTTCGTGCCGCGACCGGCTGTTCGGTGATTCTGCTCGACGCTAAATCCGGCGAACGGACTACTTTGAGTTTCCGCGGCGCCTCCGCGAAATCGGATAATCTTTCCGCCGCTGACCTCGACACGATCCAACCCGACTGGATTTATGTTGGTACCCTCCAGGGCAACATGGAAAAACTTCTCGAATTCTTTGAAAAAGCCCATGCTCTTGGCGCAAAAGTTATGTTTAATCCAGGCTCGGCCGAACTTAAACATCCGCAAAAACTCATCGGGCTGCTCGAAGACGTCGATGTTCTTCTTGTCAACAAGGAAGAAGCTGCTCAGATTGTTCCCGGCGTCCTCCTGACCGAGCTCCTCGCTCATCTCTCGAATTATTGCGAAACAGTCATTATCACAGATGGATCAATGGGCGCCATCGCCACGAACCACCAAGATACTTATCGCCTTGGCGTCTACGAGCAAGCTCGCGTTCGCGACGCAACTGGCGTCGGCGACGCTTTTGGCTCCGGCTTCTTGGCGGAATTTGCGAGGAGCGGCGACTTCGAAAAGTCCCTCCGATTCGCCTCCGCAAACGCCTCGAAAGTCGCCCAAAATTATGGCGCCGAAACCGGCATCCTGACCGGCGAAGAAGATTTTCATCTCATGCCGTTCCAGAAAGTCGAAGATTTGGCCGGCTAGACCTAAATCCGCCGAAACTAAACGTCAAAGTAACTACATATAATATACAGAAAGGGAATTATGCTCGACGAAGAAATCCTCAAACAACTCGAACAAGCCGATATTGAACGCGCAAAGGCTTATGCTAATGACTTGGAGCGCGGTCTTAAAATCGTTCGCTCTTATCCGCAAGGCGTCACGATTTTTGGTTCCGCTCGCCTCGACCAGGACAATAAATATTGTAAAAAAGCTAGGGAACTAGGCCAGCTCCTCGCCCAGAACGGCCACGCCGTCATCACCGGCGGCGGCCCCGGTATCATGGAAGCCGCGAACCACGGCGCCTTCGAATATGGCGGCCGTAGCATCGGTCTAAACATCACGCTCCGCCACGAACAATTTCCGAACCCCTATCTGACTGACACCATGCAGTTTAAATACTTCTTCGCTCGCAAAGTCATGCTCGCCATGTCCGCGAAAGTCTACGTCTTCTTCCCCGGCGGCTTCGGCACCCTCGACGAACTTTCCGAGATTATTATCCTCATGCAAGAAGGCAAAATGCCGAAAATGCCCGTCTTCTTCTTCGGCAAAAGTTTCTGGCGCCAACTCGACAAATTCTTCCATAGCAAAATGCTCCCGCTCGGTTTGATTTCCAAGAACGACCCGAAGATTTACAAACTGACCGACGACGTCAACGAAATCGTCAAAGCCGCCAACAAAATCGGCCACCCGCCCATCAAAACGAATTACTACGACGGTTTCAGTGCTCAGTCCGACATTCCTGATCTCCCGAGTCACGAGCAGCTCGTCAAATAACCCCGGTACGCGAAGTAATTGCGATACTAGCTAAAGGTTCATGCTATAATAAAAGGTGCGCCCTCTCCCCCATGCGCCGGGAGCGCACCTTTCGTGATTAGTTATTGCTAAGACCATAGACCGTCGCTCCTCGAACCAGCTTCAGAATCTCTCAGAAAGGAGGCACTTTTTGTGTACTCGCCCATCGCAAGCCAATGTCTACGCGTCATGACCGCCGCCGAAGGCTGCCAAATTCCGACGCTCGACGTCGTCCGCCAGCTGCCAATTATCCAGATGAGCCTTGCCGAGATCTATCGCTCCAGCGAAAAAAGCCGCATGAGCGCCCATGACGTTTTGCGCGAATCCGCCATCCCTCAGCCAAAATGCTGTCCGGATTTCGAGCGGAAGCTGCCGAAAATCATTACCGGCGAGGACGGGAGCTGGCAGCTCTGGCGCGTCGACTTCTACGTCGCCCGCCTGAAGCTCTACTACGTCGAGTCTGCCGTCCGCAGTGAAGGCTACCACTTGACCGGCGGCACCGCCCTCGACTCTATCGGCCACTTCCGCAGCTGCGCCGCCGCCTACCTCGTCTCACCTGTCGCTCTCGGCCTTAATTTCGACCTTCCCGAGCTCGATTGGCATATCAGCTACGACATGAACAGCAGCTCAAAGGTCGGCTCCCACTCCGTGCGCTTCGTCGAGACCTTCGGCGGCGCCCCGTCTGGCAACTTCGACTACAGCGTCCCGTCCATCAAGCCGTTCCAGCCCGAAGCGCCCTATTGGCTCTAACTATCACCCCAGAAAACCGTCCAGCCACCTCAAGCGCTGGGCGGTGTTTTCGACCCAAACCTTCAAACCCGTCAAAAATACCAACTCCGTCCACCCGCAGCTGGGCTTAGCCTTATCGCCGCCCCGCCTGCTGAATCCCCCAGAGCGCAATCCCCGTCGCGACCGACACATTGAACGACTCCTTCCGCCCCCGCATCGGAATCTCCAAAAAGAAATCCACCTCCCGCCGCACTTCCGCTGGAATCCCATTCACCTCCTCCCCCAGAATCAGTGCCACCTTCTCTAAACCCCCTAGCTCCATATCTTCTGCCCCGAGCACCCATCTTTTCGCCATTTCTTCCGGCGCCAAATTATTCTCCAGCCCGACAATCGTCCAGGCCTCGCCCCGCTTCGCCGCCAACCACCCCGATAAATCATCGACCGCTTCCTGCGGCACCATTTTCTCCGCCCCGAGCGCCGATTTTTCGATCTGCCGATTCAATTTCTCCCGCAAATGCGGCAACAGCCCAGCATCCTCATATCGTGGCGTATACCCAGAAAACACCGCTTCGTCAATCCCCAGCCCCTCGCACGTCCGGAGGATCGCTCCGACGTTATAAACCGACCGAATATTATGTAGCACGACGATAATTTGAGACACAAAAATCCTCCCTAGTACACTCATTATAGCACACCTTGTCATAAAAGTCAAGAGAAAGAGCAAATGAAGCCCTAAAACGCTTCGTCTAGCATATAAAAACGGCAAAACACAATCCCGAACTGCTTCAGCTATGGTATAATAGAATTGCTAAACATAACAATTCGACAACAACGTCCAAGAAGACAGCATGCGGCCATGTTCGCAGTTCAAAGCCTTTTTGGATGAGAATTGTTGTGTTTAGCGACTATAACATGGTCGCATTTTTGTTTGTCTCACTAAAGCTAATAAATGATACCCAAACATTAAGCGGCAGCTAATCTAAGAAAGGACAATATGAATCCAAATCTCACCTCCGACTCAAACGCCAACCTTACTCAATCCTCTGGCGAAAACCTCCCGCACAACCCCGATGCCGATAAAGCTATCAGCCAAGCCTACGAAGCCGCTGCTGACTTTCTCAAGGAGCTTGAGCTCGAGGGCTAGCCTCCTCTCCCCTAATCCCCAGTTTTGTGATATAATACCACCATGGATAGATATGACCCGCTGAAAATCGAACAAAAATGGCAAAAAATCTGGGCTGAGACCGAGGCTTTTAAGGCTGGACCCATCGACGAGAAACTCCCGAATGGCGACCCGAAGCCGAAAAAATATCTCGCCGAGATGTTCCCATACCCTTCTGGCGCCGGGCTTCACGTCGGTCATGTCCGCAACTTCACCATTGTCGACGTCCTCGCCCGCTTCTATACACAGCAGGAAATGAACGTCCTTCGTCCCTTTGGCTACGACACTTTCGGCCTCCCCGCCGAGAATTATGCCATAAAAACCGGGATCTCGCCACAGTCCGCCACCGCGACCAACATCGCCAACTTCCGCAAGCAAGCCCAGAAGCTCGGCTACGCTATCGACTGGAGCCGTGAGATTAACACCTCCGACCCAGAATATTATAAGTGGACGCAGTGGTGTTTCCTTCAGCTTTATAAGGCCGGTCTCGCCTATCAGAAAGAGTCCTACCAATGGTGGTGCCCGGTCGACCAGACCGTCCTCGCCAACGAACAGGTCGAAAACGGCCATTGTTGGCGCTGCGGCAGCGAAGTCGAAAAGAAGAAAATGAAGCAATGGTTCTTCAAAATCACCGCTTACGCCGACGAGCTTCTCGACGGCATCGACGCCCTCGATTGGCCCGACAAGATCAAAACCATGCAAAAGAACTGGATCGGCCGCTCTGAAGGCGCCGAAGTTGACTTCCAGATTGCCGACAAAGACGAAAACATCACCGTCTTTACCACCCGCCCTGATACCTTGTTCGGCGCGACTTTCCTCGTCCTTGCCCCGGAGCACCCAATGGTTTCCGAGTTGGCTACGCCCGCGACCGCCGAAAAAGTCAAGCAGTATTGTCAGGACGCCCTCAAGAAATCCGAAATCGAGCGCCAAGAAAACAAAGAAAAGACCGGCGTTTTCACCGGCAGCTACGCGATTAACCCAGCTAGCGGCGAGAAGATCCCGATTTGGGTCGCCGACTACGTCCTCATCGGCTACGGCACCGGCGCGGTTATGGGCGTCCCCTTCGGCGACGAACGTGACTTCGAGTTTGCCGAGAAGTTCGACCTTCCGGTCATCCAAGTCATCGAAGCTCCGGACAACAGCCCCGAGAGCAGCCGCTTCTATCACGGCGAGGGAACTTTGGTCAATTCCGCCCAGTTCAACGGCACTCGCACCGAAGATGCCCGCGAGCAGATCGTCGCTTGGCTCGAAGAGCGCGGTCTCGGCCGCCCGAAGGTCACTTATAAGATGCGCGATTGGCTGATTTCTCGCCAGCGCTACTGGGGCTGCCCGATTCCGATTGCCTATGACAAAGACGGCAATGCTCACCCCATCCCCGAGGACCAGCTTCCTGTCATGCATCCGGAAATCGAAGATTACAAGCCCGACGACTCCGGTCGCTCACCGCTGGCAAAAGCGGAAGATTGGCTGAAAGTCACCCTGAAAGACGAAAACGGCAATGATATTGAATGTATCCGCGAGACCGATACGCTCGACGGCTATGCCTGTTCCTCCTGGTATCTCTGGCGCTACGTCAGCCCGCACGACGATCAAGCCGCCTGGGATCCGGAAGCCATCAAATACTGGGCTCCGACCGACATCTACGTCGGCGGCGACCACGCCGTTGCTCACCTTCTCTATGTTCGCTTCTGGTGCAAGTTCTTCGCCGACCAGGGCTATCTGCCTTTCCGCGAGCCAATCAAGAAGCTCCTCTACAACGGCTACATCAACGCCCCCGACGGCAAGAAAATGTCCAAGTCGAAGGGCAACGTCATCGACCCGCTCGAAGTCATCGAGAGCGGCTACGGCGCCGACACCCTCCGCACTTACGAAATGTTCATCGGCCCCTACGACCAAGACGCCGCCTGGAACACCGAAGCTATCGGCGGAGTCTATCGCTTCCTGAACCGCTGCTGGACCATCGTCTTCAACCCCGAAAAAAATGCTGCCGACCTCTCCGCTGATGATCTCGCCGCCCGCAAGACCCTTCGCCACAAGACCATCAAGAAAGTCACCGAAGATATTCACCGCTGCAGCTTCAATACCGCGGTCGCCGCGCTCATGGAATTCGTCAATAATATCTTCGCCGCCCCGCTCGACGAGGACAAGATTGCTCTCGCGAAGCTCCTGAAGCCGTTTGCGCCGCACCTTGCCTCCGAGATGCTCGAGAAGCTTGGCAGCGACGACGTCTGGCCGACCTGGGACGAATCCGCTCTCGCCGCCGACACCGTCGAAGTCGTCGTCCAGGTCAACGGCAAACTCCGCGCGAAACTCTCCGTCTCCCCTGACCTCCTCTCCGACGCCGACCAGCTCCAAGCTCTCGCCCTCGCCGACGCCAACGTCCAAAAATTCACCGCTGGCCGCGAAATCCGCAAAGTCATCATCCCGAAAGCCGCCAAGCTCATCAACATCGTCGTCTAACTCCCATTCCTCGATAAGAAGCAAAAAATAAAAGGGCCCCCTCATATAACCAGAGGCCCTTTCCGATATAAAGTACAAACACTAGTCAAGCGTATAGGGTTTCAGGGCCTCTTGAATCGAGGCTAAGGAGTTTACGGATCCGCGACCACGACCGGCATGCCGTCGTTTCTGCCGATTGTTGTCAGATCAGAGCTAACCGGGCAGTAGAGCCGTTGGTTTTCAATCGAAGCGACATCTTCCGGCCACAAATCACGCGCCGCCGCAAAAATCTCATCATACATGACGTCGATTTCTTCGGCTGTGAAGGCGCCAGTCAGGAAGTATGGCGTGAAGAAGACGCTACTATTGGCGAGCTTATCGACGGCGTCGAAGAACTTCCGGTAAGTCGGCTTCTCGTAATACTCCCGCGCCAGCTTCGCCAACTCCTTCCAGTCCATCTCGGCAATTTCCTCCTCGCGGTCGGGCAGTAGGTCGATCATTACTCGCCTCAGCGGTTGCTCATGCATCGAGCCAGTCGCCTCCGGCGCCCGCTCAATGTCCATCTCCAGCAACTCCAGCCGGAAAGCTACATCGTATGCTTTTCCGATCGAGCTCATCAGCTGGCTCAGCTGCGTCGCTTTGCTGTAGCGGAAGCTCATGTAGACCATGTTCTCCTCAACATCGAAGACGAACTCCGGTGTCGGGTCCAAGAACACCCCGCCAAACAGCGCGTCGGCCTGCGTATAATCGCGCGGCGTAGGTTCATTTGCCGTTTCGACGCCGACATTGTCGGTCCGTGTCGCATTGCCGCTGTCCGCAGCAGTCGCCGCCCCGCAGAGCGACATCATAAGGCATGCCGCCAGCGTGATGCTCAGAAATATTTTCGCCAGGGAAGTGGAACTTTCCTTGATTTTCATTTCAGAAAACCACCTTTCATCAAATAATTTAACCCTTGACTAGTGTTTTTAAGCAGAACAAGCAGACGCGCCCAAAGGCGCATGCTCATCGCTATTCTATCATCTCATGCCCCATTTGTCAATTAACTCAGGTGACTAACCTAGGTGTTTGTGCTAAAATACTCGCTAGCCCGTAGACTTTATGCTTGCCTCTCCGCCGATTTTAGCATAAAAGTATTGACTAGCGAGGATAGCGAACAGAGAGAAAACATAGTTCTCTCTCTTGAGCGGCGCAACTAGCCTAAGCATTTTGTGTCAAAATGCTTGACAAAAAGGTTATGCTGTGCTACAATGGTAGTATAACCTTGAAATAGGTTATCGAAGGCTTTACAATTTCGTGCTTTCAAACCCGTGGAACCTACTCAAATATCATAATTTCCCAGAGTAGGGGACAAACCAAACCACAAGAAAGCCATAATGTAAATCATGTAAAGTCTGTCCGTCAGCGGCAAGATTTCTTGCCTCAAGCTGAAACCAAAGTTAATTAGGAGAATATCAATGCGTAAAATTACTAAACTAGCTGTTGCGCTTTCTGGAGCTGCAGCCGTGGCGGGCGTCGCAATTATGACTCCCTCCCTGGTCTCAGCCTGGGGCGATGA
This sequence comes from uncultured Candidatus Saccharibacteria bacterium, assembly GCA_947425085.1. GTDB lineage: Bacteria > Patescibacteriota > Saccharimonadia > Saccharimonadales > Saccharimonadaceae > Nanosyncoccus. The sequence goes on from CANDYV010000011.1 coordinate 18,573, forward strand.
CAGTGGCCTTAAGAATGGTCGCCCA
>CANDYV010000012.1 GCA_947425085.1 uncultured Candidatus Saccharibacteria bacterium
TCCCGAGCAACTTCTCCGCCCCAGTCATATCGAGCATCACACGCGAATCAATCTGACTCCCCACCGCGAACGCAATCCTTCCCGGAATGTTCGCCTTAATCAAACCTGTAATCACCTTCACCTCCGGACGCTGCGTCGCCAGTACCAAGTGAATCCCCGCCGCACGCCCTTTCTGCGCAATCCGCACAATCGGCATCTCAAGATCTTTCCCCGCCATCATCATAAGATCTGCCATCTCGTCAATCAAAATCACAATATACGGCATCCGCTCACCCTGTTGCTCAGCCGTCTTCACATCCTCGACCACTTCCGCAGCCGTCGCCTCATCCGTGACCCCCTCAACTTTCACATTCTTCGCTTTCGCGGCCGCTTCCGTCTTTCCTTCTTCCGCACCAGATTTCTTCGCCGAAGCCGCAGCCGAAGCCTTCTCCGCCGCAGCCGCCTCTTTCGCCATCTTCGCGTTGTAGTCGACAATATTCTTCACTTTTTCTTCCGCCATAATCGTATAGCGTTTTTCCATCTCATTCACCGCCCACTTCAGCGCCGACAGCGCCTTCTCCACCGACGTAATAATCGGCGTTAAAAGATGCGGAATATCTTCATACTGTGCCATTTCCACTTGCTTCGGGTCGACAATAATCAACTTCATATCACTCGGCGAATTCCGATACAAAAGCGAGGAGATCAACGAATTCGTCATCACCGACTTACCCGAACCAGTCGTCCCCGCAATCAGAAGGTGTGGCATCTTCGCCAGGTTCGCCACCACCGCCTTACCGGAAATATCCTTCCCCACCGCAAACGTCAGCGGGTCCGTCGCTTTCTTCCATTCCGGACTCTCAATCACCCCTCTAAGCCGCACGTCCGCCGATTTCGCGTTCGGCAACTCGACACCCACCGATCGTGTCCCCGGAATCGGCGCCTCAATCCTCACCTTATCCACCGCCAAATTCAGCGCCAGCTCCTTATCGCGCGCCAGAATCTTCGACAAGTTCACCCCAGAAGGCGGCCGCATCGTATATTGCGTCACCCTCGGCCCAACGTTCGCCCCCTCCATCTCTACATCAATCCCAAATTCCGCCAGTGTATTCTTAATAATCTTCGCCGTCTGTTGCACATCGCCCGAATCCGCCGCCGCCTGCTTCTTTTCCAGCAAGTTAACCGGGGGCAATTTCCATTCCAAATCTGTCACCGCGACCAACGCTCGATCCGAGTTCCCCGCCTTCTCCGCCACGACCTCCGTTGCCACGGCCACCTCAACTTCCGTTTTTTCTTCCGCCGGCTTCTTCTTCCCTAGTTTCGCAAACATCGAAAACTTCGGCTGCGGCTTCAACTTTGGCTCTTCTTTATCGCCATGCACCTCAATCTCAACATCTTCCTGGGCTTCCGCCGCTTCCAGCGCATCTTTCTTCTTCGCACTCCTCGTCGCAACAACCTTTTCGCGCTTCGCCTTCACCGGCTTCTCTTCCACTTCTTTCGTCCGGAACAAATCCGCCACCTTCTGCACCATCTGCACCGGATTCATCTGTAAGATAAACGCCGCCGTCACAAAAATCAATATAATATATATAATAATAGCCGCGCTCGGGTTCAAAAGCTGAATAATAAACTGGTTTAGCCACTCCCCGACCACGCCCCCATTCGGGTTCGCCGCCCCGACCGACGACAATCCGCACGCTCCTGCCGCCCAGAAAATCATCAAAATCGACGCAATCCAAACCACCGGCGCCAACCGATTATTCTCCGTCCGGAAAATCTTCCACGCCATCCAAATCAACAAAACCGGCACCAAATACTTCGCATTCCCAATCGCCGAATTCAAAAACCCGTCCACCGAGTTCAACAAATCTCCCCCGTCCCCCATCCAAGTCAGCACAAGGAATACCGCAACTAGTGCCAAAAGTATCGCCACAATCTGCCGCCAGAATCCCCCCGGCAGTTCATGCGCCGGCGCTGCCTTCTTCCGCCCCCGCGTCGATTTTCCTTTCGCCCCCCGTCCTGATTTTGTTGACCTCGCTTTTGCCATATATCTATTGTATCACAACTTACTGTTCCACCCCTTTCATCGTCAAACTCAACCGCCCCTTATCATCAATCGCCGTCAGCTTCACCTTGACCTTTTGCCCCATCTTCAACACATCTGTCACATTCGCCACCCGCTTATCCGAAATCTGCGAAATGTGCAACATCCCGTCCACCCCCGGCAAAATATTCACGAACGCCCCGAAACCCTTAATCGTCACCACCGTCCCCTCGTAAACCTTCCCTACTTCCGGCTCCTCGACTAGCGATTTAATCCATTCGACTGCCTTATCAATCGCCTCGTTCGCCCCCGCGACCGTAATCAGCCCCGAATCATCAATATCCACCATCGCCCCAGTTTCGCCGGTAATCTTATTGATCGTCTCCCCGCCTTTCCCGATCACCGTCCCGATCTTGTCCGGATTAATCATCAACTTCTCCACCCGCGGCGCGTATTGAGAAATCTCCTTTCGCGGCTCTGCAATCACCGACAACATATGTTCCAGAATATGCATCCTCCCCGCGTGCGACTGTTCAATCGCCTTCTCCAGAATCTCCACCGGCAACCCATGTACCTTCATATCCATCTGCAGCGCCGTCACCCCCTCGGTCGTTCCCGTCACCTTGAAGTCCATATCCCCCGCGAAATCTTCCGCATCCATCAAATCAGTCAAAACATACGGCGTTTCCCCGTCCATCATCAAGCCCATCGCCACCCCAGACACCGGCCGCTTCAAAGGCACGCCCGCATCCATCAAAGCCATACAGCTCGAACAAGTCGCCGCCATCGAAGTCGACCCGTTCTGTGACATAATCTCTGTCACGCTCCGAATCGCGTATGGGAAATCTTCCTCGCTCGGCAACATCGGCAGTAGCGCCCGCTCCGCAAGATAACCATGCCCGACTTCGCGACGCCCCGGCGCTCCAATCCGCCCCGGTTCCCCGACCGTGTAAGACGGCGCATTATAATGATGCATGTATCGCCGCTTCCCGTCTGTCACCTCCATCGTATCCACGATCTGCGCAAACGACAACGGCGCCAGCGTCACCACGTTCAGAGCCTGCGTCAGCCCGCGCGTAAACAGCGAAGACCCGTGCGTCCGCGGCAAAATCCCCACCTGCGACGACAACGGCCTGACTTCATCGAGCTTCCGCCCGTCCGGCCGCACCCCGTCCTCAATAATCCCCCGCCGCACCTCGTGATGCACTGCGAGATCAAACGCCTGATCATACTCCGGCAACAACCGCTCATTATAATCCTCGATCTTCTCTTCATCATTCTCCCCCTCCCCAAGTTTCAGCGCCAACTCCGCATGCATCTCCGCTTTCAGCGCCTCAATCGTCTCCTGCCGCTCAATCACATTCCCCCGAATCTTATCCCCGAAATGCTCCCCTGCCCACGCATCGACAACTTTCTGAACATCCTCATCCGGCAAAATAAGTTCATATTCCTGCTCCCGAATCTCGCACTTTGAAGCCAACTCTCTCTGCAAGTCCAACATCGGCTGTACATTTTTCACCGCCCAATGCATCGCCTCGACAATCATCGCCTCCGGCACTTCATCCGCGCCAGCCTCGACCATCATCACCTTACCGTCTTTACAAGCCACGACGAGGTCCAGCGTCGACTTCTCACGCTCTTCCGGCGACAAAAACGCTTTGAATTCCCCGTTAATCCGCCCAATCCGAAGCCCCGCAATCGGCCCATCGAACGGCGTTCCCGACAGCATCAAAGCCGTCGAAGCCGCCAACATCGCCACCACATCCGGCCGGAAGCTCGGATCCATCGAAAGCACCGTCGTCACGACCTGCACTTCCTGCCGATACCCCTTCGGAAACAGCGGTCGAATCGGCCGATCAATTAACCGCCCGACCAGAATCGCCTCATCCGCCGGTTTCCCCTCCCGCTTAATAAACTTCGACCCGTTAATCTTCCCCGCCGCATAGAACTTCTCTTCATAATCCACCGACAGCGGGAAGAAATCCTGCACCACCGGCTTCTTGCCAACCACGACCGACCCGAGGACAACCGTATCTCCATAAGTCACCAACACCGACGACGTCGACCGAAACCCGACCCGATTCACCTCCAACGTCAGCTTCCGTCCCAAAAGTTCCATCGACACTGACAAAGTTTGTTTACCACTTGGATTGATAATTTCCATAAAACCTTTCTCGGGAAAACCTCAGATATCACCCTTCAAGCCTCAAGCCCACAAGCCGCGCCAACTTCCAACCCGCAAACTCCGAGTCTCGCGACCAAAAGTCTCAAACCCTTGAAAAGCCATATCTGCCGTCCTCCCAATATTAAAATACTACCCCTATTATATCACACAATCCCGCCAAATCCCCGCCAATCCCCAAAATACTCTTGCTTTTTTGACCAAAGTGTGCTATAATAGAATTACGGGGTCTGTTTTTGACGACAACAACGCAACATACAGAAGTCAAATCAGAAATCCACCCCCGTTCGCACATCCCAATTTGCAAAGGAGAGAATATCATGCCCGAAACCCCAGTTACCCAGGAAAATCAACGCGCCGCAACCGACCAAACCGGTCAAAACAGCCAAAAAGCGCCGACCGCGCAACACGTTCCTGTCAACCTCAAGGACCTCTCGATTGAAGCCGTCCTGGCCAAGGAAGAGGATATTGATCCGCGCATCGCTATTCACGGCGATTTTCCGCATCACAAGTACGAGAAGATTCTCATCAAAGGCTTCACTACGAAGCTGACCACCGAGGAAATCGTCACCCATCCCCTCATCGTCCTCCTCCATGACTATAAACACCTCATGCTCCATGGCAATCGTGGCAGCAAAAACGACCGCGACAAAAAGCGCAAGAGCAAAAAGCCCTACGAAAACCGCTTCTGTAGATTAAGTTTTATCTACACAATCGCGCAGGACCCCACAACTTGCGATCTCGTCCTCAGGTTCATCATCGACACCGCTTTTGAGCCGGTCTGGACTCGTCACGACGGCAGTCTCGACCACAAGATGACGCTTGATGACATCGCCAGCACGACGGCCTTCTTCGTAGAGAGCTATCTCGCTGAAGCTAAGCAGCTCCTCAAGAGCACGACCGCCAGTTGCAGCATCAACAGCACCACCGTCATCCGGGTCATTGAAGAGGGTAAATCCGCTAAAACTGCGACCCCCCCCCAGAATCCGAACTGACCTAATCATTTTCTGCGGACTTTCGGTTATTCTGTCAATCGTCTCCGCTCGCTCCGCCGAGCATCTGTCAACATTTCTCCCCGCAAACGCACATTCTTAAACCGCTCTTCCCTCCGGAAGGGCGGTTTTCCCATCCCCAGAGTCCTAAAAATCCCAAACCAAACCCCCAGCCCCACTCACGAACCTCAGCCCCTACGCCGCCAACCCGTAATGCTCCGCCACCAACTTCCGCGCAATTTCATTAAACTTATCGTGTTCCCCCTGCATCTTCTCGTCCTCCCCAGGATCTTTAACATGATTTTCTTCAAACCCTAACCAATCCCCATCTCGTTCATGGCTATCTCCTCGCCCCGTAACTCTCTGCCATTCATCATACACATTCCCATACGGCTGCCGCGTCTCCTCCAGAACCCCCGCCGTCTTCAGCGTCCCCAAAATCGCTTCGCTCGGATCGCCATCATAATATATAATATGTGCCGGCTTCTGCTCGGGATGCTCCCGGAAATACCCCTCCCAATATTCCTCCGCCGGAATCGCATCCTCCGCCAACTTATACCTCGATGTATACCCCTCTAGATATTGCTCGACCGACCTCCTCCGCCGTTCCTCCGGCGTCATCTTCTCCAGCTCCTCCGGCGGAATAAGCCACATATCTTTACTAAGATCCCCACCCTTAAGGAACTCCGGCAACCGGTATTGAAAATCTTCCAACGGATCCAACACCTCCCGCAACATCCTCTCCGGCACTCCCGCCGCTTTCCCCTGTTCCATCAACGTATCTTCATCATAATTCTCTCCCGCCGCCTCGTCCAAATTCGACACCCATTCCGCGAACTTCCCCACCGCCTCTTCATCAATTATCGGCACTCTGACCTCATGTCCATCGTGCTCAACCACTTCCGTCGCATATTTCGACCCAGTCTCCAGATCTACCATCGTCGACTTCGGCAAAAACGTTAACCCCGCGTCAATCGTAATTTCTTTCCCCTCCGGCCAAACGAACATATCATTCCATTTCCGCTCCTGATCGACTTGCGCCGTCGTCAGCCCATCTCGCGTATGCCCGCCAAACCTACACTGCGACGCAATCACATCCGTCGGGAACACAAACATCGCCTCATTCCCAGTTTCCCCACCATAATATTCATCCAACGCCGTCATCTGCGCGAAATGAACCGCCTGTTTATCCGTCCACGGCTCCGCCGCCGCAATCGTCGAATTCACCGGCAACCCCTCGACAATCGAATTCACAATCGCCTTGTCGCTCATACCTTTCCCCCGCATCTCTTCGATGTCAATTCTCTTCCCTGCCAGCATCTTGTCCAGCGCCCCCGCGACGCCCTCCTCTGTCACTTCCTGTCCTAACCCATAATGCACTTCCGCCGGCGTCCTTAACATTTTCCCGTCCGCAAGAATCTCCGTCATTCCCTCTTGAAACTCTCCCATCCCTGCTGAATGATAAACCATTGCATTATGATCCCGAATCCCCTGTCGCGTCACATGTGTTAAGAAAAACGGATTCAACCTCCGCCATAGTTCCAGATATTCCTCCGTCGAAAGTTCCGCCAGCGCTTCAAAATCCAACCCCTCCTTCTTCTCTTCTGGCATCAACGGTGTCTCAAATTTTTCCAGAAATTCCTGCTTAGGCTCCTCAACATCCGTTCCGGCAATCCTCTCTTCTAGTTCCCGCCGTTCATCTTCAATCTTCAGCTGTTCCTGATATAGCTCCTGCCGCTCCGCCTCTAGCTCTTCCGCCGCCTCCGTAAGTTCGGCTCGCCTCTTTGTTCCAATCCCCATCGCCCGCTTCACCCCACTCAACAACCCTCGCTTTTCCTTCCATTCAAACTCGCGTAATTTCCCCTTCGCCGCCGCCATCTCCCCCGACAGTGCCGCCATCCTCTCCTCATTCCTTTTATACTTTCCATCACCTTCCGCCAGCAAAACCTTGCACTCTTCGATTCGCCCCGCCCGCACCGCACTTTCTTGCTCTACCGCCGCCAAACCCTCCGGATCTTCCGCCCCAGCAATTGCTTCCAAATCAATCCACCCCCTAAGCCTTGCCACTTTCCCCTCAATACTCTCACTCCCCTCCCCGACCGCTTCATCATTCTCCACAACCTCCCCGCCTACCCCAGCATTACCATTTTCCCCCGCAATTTCCCCGGCCTTCTTTTTCGTCTCCATCTTATCCCCTGCAAAATCCACTTCCCCGACGCTATCCCACCCTGCTGCCCCGCCATTCTCTACATTCTTTATATTTTCCGGTTTCATTTCAGGTATTTCGCTCATGCTTCCATTATATCACCTCCTCACCGCCCAAAGACTTTTTTCACCTCAACTCAACCAAGCACCGCCAAGCCTCCCTCCAAAACGCCAAAAAACTCCCTCCTCGGGAGCCTTTTGCCACTTCGGCTACAAACCGCAACTCGCAAATCTACGAGCCACCAGTCCCGCCCGAAGCTATTTGCGCAAACCAAGTTCAGCGATAGTCTTCTTATAAGTCTCGAAATCAGTCTTCTCGAGATACTTCAGCAACTTCTTGCGTTGCCCAACCATCTGCATCAACCCGCACTTCGCCATGAAATCGTGCTTGTTGTTCTTGACGTGCTCGGTCACTTCCTTGATCCGCTCAGTCAAAACCGACACCTGCACCTCAGGAGAACCCACATCATTCTTACTGCGGGCGAGCTTCGCCATCGCCTCGGCTTTTTTCTCTCTAGTAATCATATGTCCCCAATTATAGCACACATTCCTCCCCTCGACAACCCCTATTTTCCCACTTTCTCATCCTCAGTCCAAAACGGGCAATTTCGACCTTGATTTTGTCGTCCTGTGATGTTAGAATGGAATTAGCTAATTGTGTAATTACTTTCGTTTCTTCTTGACGAAAGTAATTCTAATTTGGAACAAATTGATCCAAACTTTCATACGCTTTATAGAAAATCGTATTACCATAATTCTATCCTCCCTTCTCCCTTGTTAAACTTACTTCAACCATGCGGTCTACTTTTGCCCGTATCCCCAACCTACCATACTTCACCAACTTTTACCAAGCATAAGCACGATATTTTCTACAACTTTCCCCCCTTGTCTAACTTCCCCTCTAAAAATCCGCCATTATACCACACTTCGTTCAAAACTTACAAGCACAGCCATTTACAAAATATAGCAGAAGCTAAAACGCTCCTGCTATATTCCATTCCCCTCCCGCTTAGCCACATATTCTCCGCTCCAGCCGCCGCCCCGCCAAATATGTTAAGTCCGTTGGGTGAACTTATAAGTTCTTCGATATCGAAAATTGTAAAAAAGGAATAAGTATGTGCTATATCGACAAAACTATCATGGAAACTTCTTTGGCGGTTGCGGAGGCCAGGGCGGAGAAAACGAGCAGAGGCAAAATGTTTTATTACCAGAAACAATCCATCATTTCGCCCCCGTTATTTTCCCACCGAACTAGTAAAACAATTACAAGTTCAATCCACCACGCAGCATAAAACTCGCTACCCAGCGCCATCCTATCGCGCCACACACCGCACCGAACGCCCATAATAAAAGTAGTCACTATTCACAAAGAGCCGGCCATTTCCACTCACTTCAAGATACGAAGCATAACCCGTGTCAACAATATTCCCTTCAGGCGTCCAATACGTTCCGCTATACCCAGCATTAGCAAATAAGCTTGAACTTCTAACCTCACCACCTCTCACGAAATATAGCGGCGCATTCGTCATCTGAGCTACACTCCCCCAATCTGTATCGATAAACGAATACGCACTCAACAGCCCTTCAAAATATTCTCTCCCAGGCAGCCTCCATCCTTTTGGGCATATCGAACCAGTCGCCTCGGAAGTCGCCTGCTCACCAGACCCCGCCGTCGCTGCAAGCCAATTATAATGATTGCCCAAAATATAATGTGCATCCTCACTTCCATTATTAGTGGTAGGCGTCACATAGCTAGAAAACTGCCCCGGACATTGTCCAGCATCACTTTTCCCTGACCCACAATTATCCGCCTGGTCAGGATAAAGAATCCGATAATCACCCAGGTCCCAAGAATACGGTTCTATGGAAGTCGATGTTGTTGCGCTAGACGCAACTGTAGCCGTAGCACGATTTGAGGTCCAGCTTGCCGCTACGTCACTATCCGCAGACGTTAAAATCCTTGAAGTCGAGAGGTCAAGATCCAAGTTCTGCGTCATCCAACATTTTCCATCCTTAAGTCTGGAAACCCAATAATATTTTCCATCACGGGTATCCTTAAGCTGTTTACTAAAACCTTCGACCGTACCAGAACAATGATTCGCCGTCATTTCCTGCATCGTTGAAATATCACTAAGCGAAACCTGTAACGGGCTGCTAATTACACTCAACGTCACCTGATTAGAATACGTATCTGCCGGCTTATCATTTCCAATTTTCGTCGCAAAACTCAACGCATAAGTTTTATTGACATTATTTTGATTGCCATTTGCACTAGCTAGGCTTTTACCTTGACCTTGCGGCAAAGCAGAATAAGTTGCCGTATCAGGAACCGAAGAACCCTCGGCATAAGCAAAACCCCAAGTATTCGTATCAAGATTAGCAAAAGTCTTACTTCCACTCATTGCAGCAATCGTCTGCCCTGTCTTATTCCCAGTCAACGCCGCGTTCTTTCCTCCAACATAAATCGTATAGCCACCCGTGCTCGCAATTTTAATGTTTGCAGAAATATTGACTTTCGCTTAAACTCCCGCTGAAGTTGTTGGCGTCAACGACGCCGAACCAGAAGATGGCGTAAAAGAAATATCAACAGCATTAGAACCGGACACCCCAGTATCTGGCGCACTGTCAAAGGCATACGCAGAACAACCAACTGGAGCTAACAGAAGAAAAGCTAGCAGCAACAAACTTAAACAACTAGCCGCACCGACTTTCTCTAACACTTTAACTTTTATATCTTGGCTTTTTCGCATCACAGCCCTCCTTTTAGGTATTAGACACCCCACGCTTCATCGCCTTCCGCAAGCCGTCTCGGCTCAAACGCCCAAACCTCGCCAACAAAAACGACACCGCAGCGGGTGTCTAAACCTACAAATTAGTCGTACTTAGCGTATGAGCGTAATTTGGCTACGGTGCCGTATTTCGCACTCATAGCACTAAGCGACATAAAAATATCGACTAATATAAATTGTAGATTTAGACATATCTATTATACCACACAAAAACCTAGTACAAGCCCAAAATCCACATTTCCACGCACCACACCCCTTGCTAGTCCCCAATCCCCAGTTCCCCTAGCCTCTTCGCCCCCTCAATCCGCCACTCCCCCACCTGCGTCCGTCTGAGCGCCGTCAAGTAGCCTCCGACCCCCAATTCTTTTCCAATATCCTCCCCCAGCGCCCGAATATACGTCCCGCTCGACACTTGACATCGTATGGTCAAATCTGGCCATTTATAATCCAAAATCTCAATTTCGTCAATCCTCACCTTTCGCGTCGGCATCTCCACCTCTTTCCCCGCCCGCGCCAATTTATACGCTCGCTCCCCGTTAATTTTCACCGCCGAATAACTCGGCACCTTTTGTTCGGTTTCTCCCACGAACTTTTCCACAGCCTTTTCCACATCCGCCCGCGACGGCACCCGAACATCCCGAACACCGCTCTCGTCATCCTCAGAAACCCGCGAAGAATCCACCAAAACCGTCACCTCCCCCTCCGGATCCCCTGTCGTCGACGTGGCCCCCAGCCGCACCGTCGCAATATACTTCTTGTCCAGCTTCAAAAACTCATTTGCTCGTTTCGTCCCCTTCCCAATCAACAAAACCAACAAACCAGTCGCAAACGGATCCAGCGTCCCCGTATGCCCGACCTTCACCTTCTGCCGCTTCTCTCGCACCACCCCATCTTTCCCCTTCACGCTCACCGTCCCCGCCTCTTCCGACAACTTCCGTCGCACTCGCGCCACCACGCCAAAAGAACTTATTCCCTCTGGCTTGTCAACTAGCAAAATCTCATCATTCATGTCAAAATTATATCACAATCCCCATCATAACACCACTTGACAGCCACGACACTCCGCCCCAACGCCACTTGACAAAACTACTTCACCCCAGCCAGAGTCCCAGCCGAGGCCCCAGGCATCGCTGGCGGCATCATATCCGGCCCCACCGTCGGCGCAGGTGGTGGCGGCAAAGTCATACTAAACGGATTCGCCACCGGTTCCCCAGGCAACTCCGCCGGTGCCCCAGCAGCTGCCGGATTCCCCGCCGGACCGTTAGTCGCACCGCTCGCAGAACTTCCCGTCGAGCCCCCAGCCGCACCATTATTAACATCCGTCATCATCATTCCAAAAGCCCCCGCCGAACCATTACTAGTTCCAGCCGAAGTCAAAGCCGCACCCCCGGCAACCCCATCGCTCCCCACCAACGGCGGCAACACCGGTTTCACGACCGGCGCCCCTGTTGGATCCGCCAAAGCCTGCTCCATCATCTGCCCATAATCCACCGCCGGTTCTTGGCTCGGCGCTGGCGGCTGCATCTTCACGCCCACCGCAGGCGCACTCGCCCGCGTCGGCTCCGCCGTCGCCATCTCTTTCGCCTCAGTCACAACCGCCGGACCAGAAACCCCAGGACCATTCAATCCCGGCAAAGTCATCACACTCGGATCGCTAACCGCGCCTCCGACCGTCCCCCTCGCCGGTCCAATCGCCGGCGCAACAGAACCAACACCCCCCGCAGCTCCAACGCCATTAACATCATCCGCCACCTTCGGCAACACCGGAGCCACCACAGTCCCCGCCGCATCAATCGGCATACTCGGCGTCGGATTCGTAATCCCCGCCCGCGCCGCAATCTCCGCCGCCGTCAAGCCGTCACCCCTGTCCTGATATCCGACCAAACTCTGCCCAGAAACATCCGGCACTCCTGACGACACTCCGGAAGACATCCCAGACGGCATTCCCGACGAAGCCCCGGCCGCAGAACCAGCAGGACCGCCATAAGCCACCCCGACTCCCCCCATCGCCACCCCGACCGTCGGCGCATCGACAAAAGCCCCCGCGTCCGCCGCCGCCCGCGCCGCAATCTCCGTCGCGCTCAGCTCCCCCTCCGGCTGATTTTGTATAATTTCATTCCCCGCCACGTTCGCCGTAATCAGCTGCTGATCCGCCCCCATCGTCATCAACTTCGACGCCAACGTCAGCGTATCCGGATTTGTTCGGTTATTAGAAAATCTATCCGTCGCCGCGACAATCCCCGTCAAAAGCGCCGTCGCAATCTCCGAATCCAGCTTGTCCGACCCGCCCTGTAGCGCAAAAATCAGCTCCGTCACCATCTCGCACACCGAACTCGCCGCCGGATTGCTCCATTCAATCTCCCCGAACCGCCCCCCAGTCCCCGTCGTAATATCCACCGTCGCCGCATCATGCATAATCCGCCCATGCTCCGCCAGCGCCTCGTCGAGATCCCCCGCCGACTTCACATTCAGCGCAATCACGAAATCCACATTATAATCCCCCTGCGAAAACGTCAAATCGTCCTCCGTAATCGAGGTCCTGTATGGCGTAATAAACACCTTCACGAAATCCCCATCCAGTTTATACCGGAGATGATCCGCCTTATCCTTATTCAGCGCAATGATAAAATCCTGCAAACTCGCCGTATTCGTCTCAAACGTCGCATCCGGCCTAAGAAACGCCAGCGCATCCGGCGTCCGCCCCGAATAAATCGCCGTCGTATGCTTCTGCATCCCATCGAGAAACAGCGACAGCCCAATCGCCGCCGCAATCTCGTCCACCGACGGATTCTTCGACAAAGCAATCAAAATATTCTCCGACGCCTTGATTTTCTCCACAATTTTCCGCACAAAATCCCCCTGCGCCGCCACACTCCCCCCAGCCTGCGCTATCGCCGCCTTCGCGTCCGCTACTGCCTTATCTGGATTTGCCGCATCACCTTGCTTACTTTGATCGTTCATAATATATAATGTTTATTTTTACCTGTCGCCTTTGCGACTTTTTGCCGCCCACCGCGACACTTTCTAGGCATCGCCACGCACACAACGCACAGCAATACCCCTTATACCTCCATTGTAGCACACAACCCTTCAAAAGTCAATCCCCTTATGCTAAAAACTCTAAAATCTCACCCCTTTAGCAATCTCCCCCTTAAACCTAAAATGCTTCTCCGGCGTCACCCTCTTCATATAATCCTCTTCCAGATTCGGCTGCCCGCCATTATGTATAATATACGCCCGCCCCTCCGCGTTCCGCCGATCCGACACCATCCCGATATGGTTCCCATTCTCCGCAATAATAATATCTCCCGGTTGCCACTCCGCAATCTCCGAAGTGTCCGTCGTCAGCTCCTCCGCATATTCCGCAAAAAACACCGCGAGCACATTCACCCGCCGAAAATCAATATTCTTATCCCGCTCCGTAATCCACGGATACGCCTCCGGCCTCGCCGCAATATCCGCATCCACCATCTCGCGCAAGTTATACCCCGCCTCCCGAAACGCCCGCCAAATCACATCCGTACACACCCCAACATCGTCCGGCGGAAATCCCCCATCCACATACGACCCGTCATACCGTGGGTGATTCTCTATATCCTTCCGCGCTCCATTCAGCAACTCCGTATAATCATCCACCCCGTCCCCATCAAAATCCGTCTCCGAAAGCACCCTCGTTAGTCCAAAATCCTCCCCCGTATAATACCGCACCAGCGTCGACCCGTCATTACTCCCCGCAAACGGCCCCAGATTAAACTCCCACATCAACCACGCCCCGACCAGTCCAATCACCACCGCCACCCCCGTCAGCATCATCCACTTCAGCCCCGCCGTCGTTAACTTCTCCATATATATTATATCTTCCCCATCACCTTCTTCACCCTCTCGATATCCTCCTCTCGCGTCGCATAGCTCAAGGAAAACCTCACAAGCGGCGGCAACCCCAACACCTTATCCAGATAATAATGTGCGCAGAAATACCCCGTCCGCGCCATAATCCCCTCTTTCCCGAGCGCCGCCCCGAGCAAATGCGAATCCACCCCCTCGACATAGAAGCTCATCGTCGGATTCGCTTCATGCCTCTCCACCACAACCCCATTCTCAATCGCCCCCACCATCTTCACCTTCTCCCGCGACCTCAGAAATCCATCCAGCTCCTCCGTACACGCCGCGAGCCGCTTCTTATCTTCCTTCGTCCGCTTCGAAAGCCAATCAATCGCCGCCCCGAGACTAATAATCTCACCCCACGCCTGTAACCCCGCCTCAAAAATCGTATGCGCATGGTCTTTATTTCCCGTCGCGCTGAGAATATACCGATCCTCAAACACATCATCCACCATTCCCCCGCCCACAAAACTCAACCGCAACTTCGGGATCAAATCCCTCCGCACCACCATCACCCCCAGCGACGCCGCATACATCTTATGCGCCGAGAAACAAATCGCGTCCGCCTCTGTTTTTTCCAGCATCTCGTAATAATGCGCCATCGCCTGCGCCGCGTCAATAATCACAATTCCCCCGTCCTTATGCACCCGCTTCACGACTTCCTTCAAGTTCGTAAGCCTCCGCCCGTCAAAGTTCGCCGCACAGTTCACAACCACCACCGCCCCCTTAAAATCTTCCCCCTCATACATCAACCCACCATCCGGGAAACGTTTCAAAACCACCCGCGGCACCCCCAATCTCTCCGCCACGTTCATCGTCGCAAGAAACGGCGAATTGTGCTCAATTTCGCTCGTCACCACCTTCTCCACAAACTTCGGATCAATCGAATTCAGCAACAAATTCACCCCATAAGTCGTGTTCAGCGTAAACGACACAAAGTAGTCCTTCGAAGGCAGCTTCAACAGCTTCAAAACTTTCTTCCGCGCCCCCTCGACCAACTCATCCGTCTCCACGCCCCACTTATACTTCACTCGCTCCCCGCACGAATTATGCTCAAAATAATACCGTTCCATCGCCTCCACCACCGGCCTCGGTCGAAGACTCTGACACGCCGCATCAAGATACACCTCCCCCGCCCCCAAATAATCAAAATCCCCCACTCTTTACCCCTTCACCTCGTAATTCGCAATCCCCTCCGCAATCGTCGCCGGCGCAATGTTCAACGCCGTCGCAATCGCCGCCGCACACGCCATATACGACACCGTCGGCTCCCCCGCGAGGAAACTCGCCACCGTGAAATCTCGCCCCCCGAAGCCAAGCTGCGCTTCTGTTCCCTTCCGATACAATTTCGACCCCTCAATTTTCACATCCGAATCCGACGACGCCCCATAAGTCAGCGTCTCCGTCTTTCCTCTAAACTGCGCAAAATCTGGATAATGCGCATCATCGCGATTCAAAACCACCACCTCCGGATCCATCCGGAACAGCGTCTCTTTCTCCTCAAGGTATGAATTCAAATCCGCATCCGTCAACCCCGACGGCACAAAATCCGTCATCGCCGCCGCATAAATCGGCAACCCATAGAACGTCTCCGCCCCAAGCGCCGCCGCCGGCGCCGTAATCACCGCATACGTCACCTTTGCCTTCCACGCATCATTCAAAAACTTATGCAAAACCGTCGCCTTAATCGCCTGATCCGACGCCAAAATCGCCGCCGGCTGACTCGCCGCCCTCAAAATCTCATGCACAAAGTGCGCCACCGTCGACTTCCCTGTCGACCCAGTCACACAAATCAACTTCAAATCTCGCGCCGGGTGCCCATAATAAGAGGCCAACAGCTTCACCTTCGCGCGCTCAAGACGGAACCGCTTCTTACCTCCAGAAAGTTTCGCAGTATTTTCCATACCCCTATTGTAGCACAAAAACTCGACAAACAACCCAAAATCCCCAAAAACTCTTTACAAATTATTCCGCTTACGCTATAATAAACCCGATCCGACGTCCCTTCTCGGCTTTTGTTGGTATATCTATCAAAGCAAATTGGTCGCAGGTTTGAATCCCTCTTCCTTAACCTAACGGAACTTTACTTAAACCCAATTTCCCTCTTTCAAAAGTCCGAAAAGTATGCTATAATGAACTTGTTGCGTTTACGCAATGCTCATTTTCATTGTCAGGTGGATGTCGGTAGTGCCGATTGCAAAAATCGCGCGAAAATATCCACACTTGCACCCGTAGCTCAGCTGGATAGAGCGTTGGCTTGCGGAGCCAAAGGTCGTAGGTTCGAATCCTGTCGGGTGTACCATAGAAAATACTCCATCTTTCGATGGAGTATTTTCTATTCTATGCCATAAGATACGAACCGGGTCGCGTCAGCGACTGGTTCGTTATCGAGCGCAGCGAGATTGACTATCCTGTCGGGCATCTTCCAAGTTAACGCCTAGCGAAAGGAACTTTCAAAAAACACTTCCTATCTAACCCTAAACCAACTCACAATTATCGCCGATTCAAGCTGAAATACTTCGCGACCACATAGATTAAAAATATGCCAACTATCGCCAACAAGCTCCAATAAATCAGTAAATTACTTTCCCATGCCGCATCAACAGAAGAATACCAAATTCCCCAAATAGAAAACCCTAAAAACGGCAAGACCGCGATTATCGTCCCACATCAATACCTCCTCACCGAGTACAATTACAATTTTCAACTTGGCATAACCTAAATCTGTCATAATCCCCAGTTTTACTTTATAATAATATACATGAACCCCATCAAATCTCCACAAACATCAGGACATACCGTCACAAAAATCATCTCGATCGTCGGTTATATTATCTCAGCCGTCTTCTTTGCAAGCTACGGTCCTGGTCTCTGGTTACAATGTCAAAGATACTGTGGCAATACCGCCGATACGTGCGCTAATACTACAGGCATCGGCCTGCTCTGGGCCTTACTTACTTTTTCCGGTATTTGGATGCTTTTCATTTCACTAGTTCTAGACATCATAGCACTTATTCGCATAAAATCTTCACCATACCCATTAGCTCGCCGCATCGGCTGGCTCAATGGCAGCTCACTAATAGGCATTATTATCTGTGTTATTTCTACCCTTCTGCTCATTATATCCTCAGCCAGCATAGGCAATTGCGCAACTTTCGCCCCTCAAGCCATCATCCTCTTATTATTCATCTTCATCCCTCCCATCGCTAGCATGTGGCAAAATCGCAACAACTAGCACCCGCCTTTTCATGCTATAATATACTTATGCTAAACAAACTTTCTTCCACGCTTGCCAAAAATCTCGACGAATTCCAAAACGTCCCCGCCTCGCCGACCACCGCCCCAGCGACCCCTGATCCTGTCCCCGCCGCCAGCCTCGCCGACAACCCCGTCATCGTCTCCCAGCAACAGCAAGCCCAAATCATCGCCTACTTCACCGGCGGCCACAACCCCCAAGTCTTCATCACCACGAACCTCATCGAAATCACCCCCGAGCAGCGGCAAGCCTTCCTCGATCTCCTCGAGAAAAACAAAATCAGCCACTCCGAGCTCGAAACCTTCTTCCGCGACATCCCCGCCCCCTTCGACAACCCCGACCTCGACGTTGACCGCATTTTCTCCCTCATCGCGAAAAACCGCCGTGCCGTCCAAATCCTCGCTATCGCCTGCGGCTACAACGAGCAAAACTGGCAACAAGTCGGCGCCAAAGATCTTCGCGCTCTCATGAGCCTCCACAAAAAAGGCCAACCCGACTACCGCACCCCCGTCGGCTTCGCCGAGTTCCGCGAAAAGTTCCTCGAAGATATTCACCCCGAATCCACCCCTGCTGGATATAATAAATACCTCCACGCCTTCGATGAGCTCGAATCCACCATCTACGGCCCCCGTTTCGACTACTACCGTCAGTTTGAAGCCCTGAAGAGGTCCGCTCATCTCCCCGAACACACCCCCCACTACGACCTCTCCAAACCCGCCGCATCCCCGCTCAAACCTGCCCCCGACCTAACAGCTAACCTCGCGCAAACCACAACCCCTCAACACC
>CANDYV010000013.1 GCA_947425085.1 uncultured Candidatus Saccharibacteria bacterium
CGTCCTCTGGGCTGACCCGCTGACGACCTTCGAGGAAAAGTATGCCGACGCCGACGTTCATCCCGACTCCTTCCTGGACAAGCATTACAACTTGATGCTTGAACAGCTGTTCTATTGGAGCTGGGAGACCCAATTCGGCGCCGCACATTCGGTTTTCGGTAGCCTGAAAGAGGCCGCCATCACGACCGGCGCCCTCGTCCGCAAACACGGCTTGAAGCGCATCCCGCCCCTCGATAAGGTCAACGATGACGCCGATGCACCCGACATGGTCGCAATGGTCAAAGCCCTCCTCGGCTAAGTCTCCGCTATAAGCCGCGGCTCAAAATCCCCGCACAACAAGAAGTCCATCCGCCTCCAGAGTAGCCAAAGCCCTGCGCAAACCACGCGCAGGGCTTTTAACATCTTGACAAAATCACTCATCTGTGCTACAATAGAAAAATAGTACCCAAAATCTACATTTCGGGAGGGTTTTGTATGGACCAGAACACCATCAAAAGCATATGGGAGATTAGACGGGTAAGCACCCCTGAGCGCATCTTCCAGAAAATCACCACGGAGATACCCCGGCCCCTCGGCATCCTCGTCGTCGGCACCGAAGGCAGTTTCAAAGAGGAAATCGCCCACCAGCTCGCCGACCAGATCAATGCCGTCCGCCTCTACGTCAGCCGGACTTCGACCCACCACGACAACGCCTACCGCGCAGCCTTCACCGACGGCCACAACGTTCTCACGATGCTGACCGCCCACATCTCTGCGGCTCACTCCGAGCGGCACCGCCAGGTCAAGGCCATGTATGACGCCGGCGCCAAAAGCGTCATCGTCGTCTACGTCAAAGGTAAATTCGCCTACAGCCACGAGGATAGCTACCGCGTCCACCGCGCTGTCACCAGCGACCCGCCGACTGCCGAAGGCGTCGACTACCTCATCACCATCCGCGAAGACGAAGATGAGGCCGAAGGCTAAACCGACCACCCAGCACAATCAATCTCCCTATTTTCCTTAGCACCTCACACGCGCTCCCCAACAAAAGGCTCCCGCCATCCGGCCGGAGCCTTCTTTTAGTCTTCGTCAGCCTAACAAGTAACTTCGTCAGCCTAACAAGTAATCAACAGAATTGCGACGCCAACAAACTTAGCTAGTCCTTGCTGCTCCAAGTAATACTGACGCTCAGCACATTCGTCCCCTCAATGTTCGTCCGGCAATCATAATCGCGCTTCCCGTAAGATTTATAATCCGTATCGCCGCCCGTCGGATTAACATCCCACAGATAAATATAATTAACGTCATCATCTGAATCAATCCCCTTACGAATAGTGTCCAAATCATCCCACTCATATTCCGTCGTCACCCCATTCGACTTCAACTTCGCAGCTGCCGCCTTATTACAGGCCTGAAGCGCCCTCGAAAATGCCTCCTTTTCTTCCTTCAAATTCGCATAATATGCTGGATACGAGCTCGCCGTCCCCAAATCCTTATCCAACCATCGTGGCACGAAATAAATCGCTGCCACAATCACCGCTATTGCCGCAATCACCCCGCCGCCAATCGCCAAGATTTTCTTGTTAACCCCCACCTTCGGCATCGCAACGCCCTGAGCCTTTGCCCTATTCACAATCACATCACTACCGTCCTTAAATACTTCAACTTGATCACCAACCTTCGGACCAGCAAAAGTCAACGCCGCAATCGGCACCGTTGTCACTTTTCCACTTTCGTCGCCGAGCTTCACTTTCGCACCGTTAATACTAATAATTTTTGGCATAAGGCCTCCTTTTTATAGTTAGTACTTGCCTTAAACGAAATAGGACACCGAGCAAACGGTGTCTTAAGTCGTTCTTCAGAGGCAAGTCACAATATACTTGTCCGGCTCGATGCCCTATATACGGTATATTGAGACAAAACTCTCCGGTTTTATCTTGCTTCTGAATAACTTAAGACACTCCTATTATAACATACTTTTCACAAAAGACCATGCGACCCGACATAGCAAAATCCCGAACCTTCCGGCTCGGACTCTTGCTCTGGCTGGGGATGAGGGAAAGTCAATCTCGCTTCGCTCGATAACGAACCAATTACCCTCCAATACCTATCTAACCCACCACAGAGAAATAACTCCACCCGAAGGTGGAGCTATTTCTCTGGCTGGGGATGAGGGATTCGAACCCCCGAATGGTGGGACCAGAACCCACTGCCTTACCACTTGGCGAATCCCCAATGATTAGCCGCGGCAAGCCAAAAGGCTCTCGCTCCTCTCATTATACCACAAACTTCCTAAAATCCAACATTTTTGCTACAATAAAACCATGAAATCCGTCGAAAACGTCCATAAAACTCCTAGCGCAGCATCCCAAATCAACCAAAAATCCTTCACCAGCCAAGAAGCTCTCGCCCTCCTCGAATCTCTCCGTGGCGAAGCCGCCAAATATGGCCATCATGACACTTGGATTCACCACTCCATCCTCGTTGGCGACTGCGCCGGCAGACTCGCCGCCGCCATCCGCGAGAACCAAATCGCCAATCATCAATCCTCCAATCTCACCGACCCCGATCACGCCCGCGCCCTCGGCTACCTCCACGATATCGGAAAAGGCCTCGGCCCCTTCCTCAACCACCCTATCACCGGCTACCGCTACCTCAAGGATCACGGCTACGCCGACGAATTCTGCAGCGTCTGCCTCACCCACTCCTTCACCAGCCGCGAATATGAAATGATTTCCGGCTTCCGCCCCGCCGACGAGTTCCTTCAAGACTACATCAAAAACCACGAAAACACCCTCTACGAAGACCTCGCCGCGCTCTGCGATCTCTATTGCAACGACAAAGTCCTCCCGCTCGAAGGTCGCCTCATCGACGTCATCATCCGCTACGGCTCCTCCGAGCATACCGCCCACCGCCTCGAAGAAATCTACAAACTGAAAGCCAAAATCGAACAAAAAATGGGCAAATCCGTCGAAGAAGTCCTCAATCTCCCGTATTTCAATCCGCTTATCGCCAGTCCTTTCCAAACCCCAGCCCTAAAACCATAACCATATCTTGACAAAATCACCCATCTGTGCTACAATAGAAAGATAGGGCATCTTTTTGGCTCAAATCTCGCCCGAGCCACGCATCATTACCATCGCATTGCTAGCTTCACCCCTGTCAAAAGGTCATCACTTACCAAAACAGAGGCGAGCACAGCAACAGAGAACAAGGAGGTATTTTCGTGAACCAGCCTAATCCCTTCGGCGCCGGCGGCTTCAAGCTGAACGGCACGCTTCATAGCGCCCAGCCCAACACTTCGCCCCAGTCGCCGAAACCCCCGAAACGCCCCGGACCAACCAAGTCCAGACCAGTTATACCCCCCCCCGACAGCGAAAATAACAATAACAGCAGCGAAGACCGCCCGCAGATCGACCAGTTCCTGAACAATCCACCTGTTGGCACCATCGTCATCACCGACCGTCCGCCTCTCCGCAGCCGCATCGCGCGCATCGTCGCCTGGATGAACCTCATCCTCGCCACGGTCTACGCCTCCAGCCTGGTTTTCCGCCTATTGGACTTCATCGCCGACGTCCGGAACCCCGCCAATTTCCCGCTCATACTCATCTCCCTCCTCATCATCGCGCCCATCGGCTACGTCGTCCTACACAATGTCATCGCCGGCTGTATCGAGGGTGTCAACGACATCTTCCTCGGCATCGTCGACGCTTGGCCTGAACCCCTCACTCTCCCGCAATTCTTCGAGCGGCTAAAAGTCGAAGCCGCCCTGGATCTCGCCAGAACCGCCCTCCACAGCATCGACCTCCCCGAAATCGCCGCCGTCATTCCGCAGCGTCCGCACCTCAATTCCAGCGCCCGCTCCCTCTTCTATATGGCGACCTATCTCACCTGCTTCTTCTGCGTCTCGGCGGCCGGAATCATCAAAGCCGTCTTCTGGAGAGTTGAGGGGCTTTTCGCCATCCTCTTCCTGGCCTACATCCTGACCAATTTCCGCGCCTACCGCGAGCAATACCACTCCTAATCAAGCGGGCACTCCACCGACGAGCCACCCCAGCAATGCGAAACCGTCGCTTCCCAAAGAAGCGGCGGTTTTTCTCCCGAGACGACACCCGCCAGCAACATTGGCTATTGCTAATGTTGACAATCTATGCTACAATACTATTGACAAGTCTGGTATCAGACTTTTTTTGTTAGAGCCGACGCAAAGCCATTAGTCGCAACAACCCGCGCCGCTCTACTTAAGAAGCCTCGCCAGACGATAGAGAAAGGAAACCATGTCGCACAAGTCCACCAAATCCGCCGCCAAAGCCGCCCTCGGGCGTGCCGCTGGCTCGGAAAACAAGGAAAAGAACAAACACATCACCAAAATCACCGCCAAACCTTCCGCAGAAGCCAAAGCCCCCGTCGAAACCGCAAAATCTGATCAAAAACCAGCCAAAACCAGCCAAAAACCGGCCAAACTCGACCAAAAAGCCGCGAAATCCGCCGCCAAAAATGCCAAAAATGCGAAAAAGGCTAAAAAATCCAGCGAGGAAAAACCTCTGAAAGAAGTCTTTATTCTCGCGCGCCCCTTCGTCGCCCTCGGTCGCTACATTCGCGACTCTTGGCGCGAAATCCGCCGCGTCCGCTGGCCAAACCGCAAAGCCACCTGGAAAATGACCGGCGCCGTCCTTGCCTACTGTATCGCTTTCATGGTCTTCATCGTCCTCTTGGACAGCTTCTTCACTTGGCTTTTCGGCCTTATTATCAAATAACCACGCGCCAAACGCCCGAGCCGAGCGTCTAATCTAGCGCAAAATCACACTTAAATAATCAAAAGGAGAAAAATTATGGCAGTAAACCGTTATGATGACACCCGCGCGTGGTACGCAATCAGCACCTACAGCGGCTACGAAGACAAGGTCGCCAGCGGCCTCAAGGAACGCATTGACGCCCACGAACTCGACGGCAAAATCTTCGACGCCATCGTCCCGAAAGAAAAAAGCATCGAAATCAAAAACGGCAAGCGCAAAGTCGTCGACCGCAAAATCTTCCAGGGCTACGTCCTGATCGAGATGTGCCTCTCCGACGAAACCTGGTACATCGTCCGCAACACCCCCGGCGTGACCGGCTTCATCGGCAACGGCACCCAGCCGACCCCAGTTTCCGAGAAAGAAATCCAAAAAATCAAGAAACGCATGGGCGTTGAAGATCCAAAATACAACATCAACTACGAAATGGGCGAAGTCATCTCCATTATCGACGGTCCGTTCAAGGGCTTCGAAGGCGCCGTCGCCGAAATCGACTCCCAAAAAGGGAAGATCAAAGTCATGGTTTCCATGTTTGGCCGCGAAACTCCTGTCGAGCTTGACGCTCTCCAGGTCAAAAAGCTCCAATAACAGCCTACGAAAAAGCCGCCTCAGAAAAGAGGTGGCTTTTTCGTGTCTACCTTATCGAATCGAGATGATCGAAGTCTTCCCGTCGATGCTATCCGAAAACGTCGCGCCAAAAGTAATCCCGTCATTATTTACCCAAATATACCGCTCGAACGTCGGTGCCTTCGTCGCGAGATGCCCCTCGACCCCGCCGAACTTCTCGACCGTCTCCTTATAAGTATAAGATGTCCCGTCCCGCAGCAAATTCTGCAACTCATACCCGACCGACATCTTCACCGCAATATCCTTAATCTCATCTTTATTGTAGCTCGCCGTAATTGTCCCGAGCTTCTCCTTATATTCGATTGCGATCTTCGATTTCGACGTCAGCTGCCAGGTATATTTCTCCCCCGTCTCATCCTTCTCGCCCTCGAAACCAATCACCTCATTCGCCTCCGCGACGGTCATCTCCGGCGTGAGCAGCGCCATACACTCGTCAATCTCACACTTACCCTTCGGCGCCTCTTCCTTCGCCGTATCGTCGACTTTCTGCTCCGAATTCCCCTCGTTCAGCGCCACCACCCCTAGCACCCCGAGCAGCACAATCGCCACCACCGCAATCACCAGCGCTACCGTTTTCTTTGTATCTTTCATCGTTTTCCTCCATTTATTTTAACTTAATTTTACCACTCCACCCTCCCAAAATCCACCCCTCTCTTGACAAAAATCATTATCTGTGCTACAATAGAAGGATACGGGGGCGTTCTTTTCTAATTGGTTAGTTTTTGCTAAAACGTCTATCATTTAGTCGAATCGCCCTACATCTTAGAAAGGAGGCATCAATTATGCCTCGCATGCAGTTTGATTTCCAAGAGTTCAACGACACCATCATCCAGACCATCCGCTACGCCGCCAGCCAAATCGCCGACTTCGACGAGGGTGCTATCGCCCTCCGCTATATCGGCAAATCCCCGTCCATCGCCCGCTGGCTCGGCGGATACAATGTCGGCAGCGTCGATAACGACCCGAACGTCGACGTCGACCTGATCTACAGCGTCGTCCCCGGCGGCCCGAAAACCCGCTCCGCTGGTTGGCGCGGCGACCCCGAGCGCCGCGAAGTCGCCTGTGCCGGCTACGCCATGCTGAAGCTGGAGGGATGCGCCTACGCCATGGTCCACGGCTACGGCCGCTACTCCGACGACATGCCGAAAGAGTGCGAGACCGACGGTCGCGTCAGCGGACGCGGAGCTGTGTGCTTCGATCTCTATCCTCCCGAGGATGAACATGGCATCATCGCCGACGACCAGCTGGCCGAGGGCGAACAGCCCTGGCTCCGTGTCTATGTCGCCGTCAGCGGCGCCACCGGCCCGGAGGACAAATGGTGTGCCTGGCAGGCCATCTGCGCTCTTGAGCAGCTCCTCTGCACCGCCGACCCCGACCGCATCGTCGCCCCGACCTACGAACCCAACTTCGACGAGATTACCATGCGCAAAATCTAACCCAGCCTCGAGCCGCCCGAAAGGGCGGCTCCTGTCATTTAGCAACAAAAAGAGGGCTTAGCCTACTGTTTACAACAATAGGTCGCCCTCAATGCCCTAATTTTACCACACTTTTCTCCCACGGCAAAGCCCCCGAACCGTAGCTCGAGGGCCTCTGCCTAGTTAATTGTTGGAACGTGCGAAATGCTCACAAACCAGAAAACGCCGTATCACAGGGAGCTTCAGCGACCTACCGCAATCATGGTGTTTACTCCACCTTCGGCATCGCGCCGCCGTAGTAGCTCACCCACCGCGTGTAGCAGCGCTCGCGCAGGTCCCGGAGCTGCGTTGCGCAGAACTCCTGGAAGTCCTCCAGATGGTAGCCCAGGTCAACCATATCGTTGAACTCGACCTCGTTGTAGATCAGGTTCATCACGAAGTGGCCCAGCCGCGCCGGATTCGGACGGTAGATTGCCTGCTTCTCGACGTAGTCGCGCAGCGCCGCTTCAGACGCTGTCGCCTCGCCGGCAGCCCCAGAGGCCGTCTTGGTCTCGGTCGCCAACTCAGCGCCATTCTGGTCGTCAATCGCGTTCTCAGTCGCCGTTTCGGCGCTCGCCGCGGCAGATTCCTCCGTCAGGGCCGCCGTCCCCGGCAGTCGCACAAACACGTGCTTCGCCGTATGCGGATCTTCCGGCCGGAAATAGTGCACGCCGTCGGCACCGACCCAGTAGCTGCCAAAAAGGAAGGTGGGGCTGCACTCAAAGCGGTACATTCCGGAACCTTCAACCAGCTCCGGGAACTCCTGAAACCGCAGCATGTTCACCGGCTCGCCGTTCACGTCGCAGGGGACGCTCTTCGGCACCACGAACCGCACGCGCGCGTTCTCATCGCCCGGCAGAGGCATCAGCAGCATAAAACTGGTGATTGTCTCCACACAATTAAGTATAACCCCCCCCCCCCGTAGAAATTTTTGGCCTCCTCGCGGCGCATTGTGCGCATCGGAACCTGCGACTCCGGCTCTTCCACCTTCGGCAGCAGCGCATCGCACAGCTGATTCAGCTGGTGGCTCACGTCGCCAATCTGCGATCCAAGCCGAGAGCGCACATCGCTCACATGGGAGTCGACGCTTCTGACCAAACTTTCCACACTTTGGACATCTTCTTTTCTTGCATTGCCAAACATATTTTCCTCCTTTTCAGGCGCTCCGAGCATTCACCCAAAGCATAAGACCGGTCCTGACCCTTTGCCAGGCCCACCGTCCGCTCGGACAGCGTTGAACCCACCACAATCTCAACGCCGCCCAAGCTCCCCGAGAGGAAACTAACTAGGCATGTCAAATACTAGGGAATTATTCCCCATATTTCCATTGTAGCACACTTCATCGAAAAAGTCAATACTCACCCCAATTTCCATTCCATTACGCAACCAAACCGCAATTGACAATCCTCGCCTTTTGCGCTAAAATAGATACGTTACGCACGATTATTAATAATCGGCTCGGGAGCTTCACCCGAGAAAAGGGAAAATTATGGCAAAGCAAGTAATCGGCAACCTCAAGTTGCGCATTCCTGGCGGCAAGGCTACGGCCGGACCTCCAGTCGGTTCTACCCTCGGTCAATGGGGTCTTAACATGATGGATTTCATCAACCCATTCAACGAGAAAACCAAAGAATTTAACGGCAAAAACGTCATCGTCCACATCAAAGTTTACGATGATCGGACTTTTGACTGGACCTGCCTCGGTCAGCCTGTCGATGATTTGATTCGTGAAAAAATCAAAATCGAAAAAGGCTCCGGCAAGCCAAACCTCGAGAAGGTCGGGAAAATCTCCCGCGCCGACCTCGAAGAAATCG
Source organism: uncultured Candidatus Saccharibacteria bacterium (assembly GCA_947425085.1). Classification (GTDB taxonomy): domain Bacteria; phylum Patescibacteriota; class Saccharimonadia; order Saccharimonadales; family Saccharimonadaceae; genus Nanosyncoccus. The sequence continues at coordinate 8,668 of CANDYV010000013.1, forward strand.
CCAAGGTCAAGATGGGCCAGTTGAACGCCATCGACCTCGACGGTGCCGTCAAGGTCATCGCCGGCACCGCCCGCTCTATGGGCGTAGTCGTAGAAGACTAACTTTCACCGAAGAACTCCCTAGTCATGGGGAGTTCTTTTCTTGCCAAAAAGCCAAAAGCCCAAAACCCCAAAAACCCAAAACCTAAGCCTAAACCAAAGCTCAAAAACATCGCACTAAAGCAGAAAGGAATTATGGCCCGCTATTACCATCTCCGTTTCGACATTTGGATCTGCCTTGCACTCGGCTTCCTAGCCGGCTGCGGCGTCGAAGCTCTCGCAAAATCTGTTCGCACCGCCAGCTACGAAGACTATAAAGCCGATCACGTCGTCGCAAGCGGCGAAATCGGCGGCCCCGCCACCGCCGAAACCTTCCGCGCCGAGAGCATCAAAGATCTCGAAACTCACGATACTTTCACCGTCATCTCCCCCGGCATCGAATACCGCAATCGCGGCAGCGGCTACTACAACGGTATGCCCCTCCATGCCCTCACCCTCCCCTCCGGCGAAATCATCGCCGCCCGCATTAACACCGAAAACGTCACCAAAGTTAACGAGAGCGACAGCTATTACACCGGCGACACCATTCTCCCCATCGGCCAGCTCGTCGAAGCCAACCTCGAAGACAGCGAAACCTTCCTCAGCCAAATCGAATACAAAGAACCCCTCTCCCGCCACGACGTTTATATCGACATGGTCGGCGCTGGCGCCATCGAAAGCCCCGAATATTACATCGACGATTTTGCCCTCGGCCTTCAAATCTTGACGACTGTCGCCGTCTTCGCTATACTACATTTTATAGGATCGAAAATCGGACTTTTCCCGGCCTTCTTCACTAAGAAGCAGCACGCGCCAAAATCCGATTGGGAATAAACATAATCAGGAGGAAATATGGAGAAAATCCAAAAAATCAACATTTTATACTTGCTCGGATACATTTTTATCCCTGCTATCATCTGCGCGCTCGGCTACACCCTGTGCTATTTCTGCTTCCGCGACGGCGGCACCGGCGCAGTTTTGACCACTATGGTCCCGACCATCGCCGCAGTCGTCTGGTGGATTTTTGGCGGCTCACTCATCTTCAAGCAAAAGACTAAAGAGCTCGAAAAGCGCTTCGAAGCCGAAGGCTACCGCCGCAACCAAACCTTCTACGGCCGCGGCCAGACTGTCGTTCTCGACGTCGAGAAGGGCATGATGGGCGTCGTCTTCTTCTGGAACCCGTTCCAAAACTACATCCTCCCCGCCTCCCGCATCAGCCGCGCCTGGACCGATGACGGTCGTGGTGGCGCCGGTTTCATGGAAGGCAGCAGCCGCGTCAGCTTCATCTTCACCATCGACCAAAAAATCGACGTCCGCGTCAATACCTTCATGTCGAATCAGCGCTGGCGCATGGACGACAAACGCATCTTGACCGGTATTTCTAAAGCCGACCTCATGGTCAAAAACATCGAAGAAGCCAAGAAAAACTCCCTCGCAAAGGGCAGCTCCGCCGAAAAATCCGCGAAATCCGACAAAACCTCCGACGCCGCCAAAGCCGATAAAAAATCCGACAAATCCAGCAAATAACCCCGCATGAGCCTCCTTCGCAAAGTCCAAGCCCTGTTTCACGACGACTGGTGCTCCGCCTGCACTAGCGCCATGACCCTGACCAAAAAGCAGCTCTACGCCCTCCCGACCATGATGGTCGGTCACTACCAATCCATCGAGGATCCGAACTATTACGTCCAACACCTCATCAGAGTCGACAAAAAATCCGACATCCCGACCGGCTGTTACGCCTGCGGCGCCTACCTCTATCATTGCCCACATTGCAACAAAGACGTCGCGAAACTCACCATCTTCCTCCCCGTCCGCGACCAAGAGCAAATCGAAGAATCCCACCTCATGGAAAACCCCGAACTCCTCGCCTTCCTCCGCCAGAATTAACCCCCCTAATGGACCGGCTCAGCCCGGTCCATTTACATAAGCCAATCCAGGTTTTTAATAATCATATCATTTGCCAAACCCCACAATAAGCATAACCTATCTTGACAAAAATGCTTATGTGTGATACAATGGAAGTATAAGGTCTAATCTAGACCTCAAGAACCTTACCAGATGTGATTACATTGGTTGGTTTTTGAGGCTAGATGCCATATCCGCGCTCGAGAGTCACTCTAAAACGTGCCGACCGAGAACGGAAATAAAAACTTGGAGGGTATCCCCATGAAAATCCAGAAAAAATTCCTCGCTCTGTCCCTGATCTTGGCATTTGCCGCCGGCTTCTGTGTCCACGCTATCGGCTATAGCATCAACCAAGAGGCCAGCCAAGAAGCCAAGAGGCAACAGGTCGCCGACGCCATCTACTCCTCGGGAGAAATCGCCAACTCGGCCGGTTATTTCGAGGGGCTTCACGTCGGCATGTCGTTGCTCGACGGTTGCACCTGCGGCTGCCCGAACTGCGCCGCTACCGACAGCCGGCCCCTGTCCGTCATCGGTCTTGATGACCACAATGACGACAAGAGCAATGAGGACCAGCCCGGCCCTGCCGAACCCGAGGACCCCAATCCGCACGAAGAACGTTTGCCGATCCTCATGGACTATAAAGGCACCTGGCTCGACCAGAACGCCGAGCCCATGAACTACACCGAAGCCAAGCGTTTCTTCTCGCGCAACCGCGCTTACGCCAAGGTCGCCGTCGCTATCAACTCGCTCTGCGTAGAGCTCCAAAGCGATGGCTACCAATACGACCTCGATCGTGTATCCGACTGGGCCACCGAAAAGCCCCATGACCCCGATGAATATCTCGACTACGAATGGATTTTGGCCGAGATGGAAGCAAACTACGATTACTACCTGAACGATTTGCTGAACCTCATCGGCAACAAAATCGACTACGAGAATTCGCCCGCCGACCGCACCGCCACCCATATCATCCTCGAGAAGATGTTGGAGTTCCGCGCTGACGGCACCTACGACGAAGCCATCAATCCGCACCGCAAGCACGACTGCGAAGCCAATGGCTGCAACACCCAACCCACCAACACTCCACCCACTCAGAATCCCGTCCTGACCAGCCTGCCCATCGTGGGCGACATCTTGGCCTTGAGCGACGAGCTCACCGATGACGACATCGAGCGCATCGGCGAAAGCCCGCTCTTCGACGCGAGCCTCCGCGGCACTTACGTCGGCGACACCAATCGCATCTTGAAGTAATCACCTCTGGAAAGCCCTCAATCTTCGGATTGGGGGCTTTTCGCCGCCTTAGAGAAGTCGCCTCTTGACAATTTCGTCATTCTTTGATACAATAAAACTAATATAAATCAATGTTGGGAGAGGTTTGCGCATACTCCGCGCGCCTCGCTAACACCACCGAAAGGATTATCATGTCTGAAGAAATCAAAGACACCTTGCCAGCTGCCGAGACCGTGGCTGAGGAAATCGAAGGCGCCACTCTTGGTGCTGAAATCGAAGAAACCTTGAACAACGCCGAAGAAGCCGAAGAGAAATTCGCCAAATCCGGCAAAAAATCCAAAAAGCACATCGAGGAAGTCAAAGCCGAAGAAGAACGTCAGGCTCGCAAAGCCGAGACCAAAGCTCTCGAAGAAGCTGGCGACAAACCAAAAGGCGCCGCTCCAGTCACTCGTCCAAAAATCGAGCGCCGCGGCAAGAAATACCAGGCCGCCGCAAAGCAAATCGAGAAAAAACTCTACACTTTGAAAGAAGCCCTCGAGCTTGCCACCAAGACCAACCCGTCGAAATTTGACGCCACCGTCGAAGCGCACGTCCGCCTCGGAGTCGACCCGCGCCAAGCCGACCAAAACATCCGCGCGACCGTCGTTTTGCCACACGGCAACGGTAAATCCGTCCGCGTCGCCGTCTTCGCTCCGCTTGACGAAGCCAAGAAGGCTGCTGCTGCCGGCGCCGACATCGCTGAAGACGAAGAGTTCTTGAAGCGTCTCGACAAGGGCGAAATCGACTTCGACGTCTTGATTTCCACCCCGGCCTACATGCCGAAACTCGGTAAATACGCCCGTCTCCTCGGCCCGAAAGGTCTCATGCCGAACCCGAAAGCCGGCACCGTGACCGCCGACATCGAGAAAGCCGTCAAGGAATCTAAAGCCGGTAAAGTCGAATATCGCGTCGACAAACAGGCCATCATCCACATCGGCCTCGGCAAGACCAGCTTCGACCAGGCGAAACTCCTCGAGAACGCCGAAACCTTCTTCGACAGCTTGAAGAGCCACCGCCCAGCCTCCCTGAAAGGCAGCTTCGTGAAGTCCATCTACGTTACGACTTCCCAGGGTCCATCCATCGCCGTCGAAAACTTGTATAACTAATTCTGTTAGGTTTGTCGAAATCCTCATGAATGTCCCGGAACTCGACAAGCTAACCCCAGAAGAAGTCCGCCCTTTGGTGGACTTCTTTTTACGAGGCGACCCCGAGCACACCGAAGGAACGCTTCAGGCTATCACCGAAATCATCGGCGCCGCCATCAATCTCAAGCCCGCCACCATGCGTCATCTCACTCTAACCGACGACCAGCTCCAAGCCTTTCAAAACATCCTCGCCAACCTCCATCTCTGCCACATCATCGAAGAACTACCCTTGAAAGAACTCCCACCTGAAGAAAAATTCTACGACTTCTTCATCAGTCGCAATCTAGATACCGCCAAAGAACTTCAGAAAACTCTCCACGCGTCGCTCGCACTTGGCTGGTGTCCCGATAATCCTAAAGACCAAAAACTCACTTACGGAATCGGCCGCCTGCTTGGTTACCCCGAAACTGCCGCCCATTACTTCGCCTACGGCCCGCACGACGAGAGGGGAATTATCAAACATCGCCCCGACGCCGACCGAGACCGTTACTACATCCATAGCCCTGAACACTTCCGCACCGAATATGAGCAATTCGAAGATATTTTACATCCCGCCGTCTCAAAATTTGCCCCCACAGTCGCCAACGAAATGCGTCAAAAAACTCATTACCTCTGGACTTCTGCTGACTTATAGCAAACTTTCAACAACTTCCATTCAACTTGTGCTATAGTTATACCAACGGAAGGCAACAACCAACAGGAGGCAACATCATGTCAAAAACCTACATCATCACCGGCGCCAACGGTTTTCTCGGCAACAACATCGTCCACGAGCTCAACCGCACCGAGCCATCCGCAGAGATCCGCGCCCTCGTTTCTTCGCCAAACCATGCTGACGCTCTCGCCGGACTGAATTGCCAAATCTTCGCCGGCGACGTCACTAAGCCCGAGACCCTCGACCCACTCTTCGATATTCCAGAGAGCGGCGAAATCTACGTCATCCACTGCGCCGCCATCGTCTACATCAAATCAAAGCCCAACCCCGCCGTCTATCAAGTCAACGTTCTCGGCACGAAAAACATCGTCGAAAAAACTCTCGAGCTCGGAGCAAACCTCGTCTACGTCAACAGCGTCCACGCTCTACCAGAGCTCCCAAATAACGCCGAAATCACCGAAATCCGCGATTTCGACCCCAGCAAAGTCGTCGGCGAATACGCCAAATCCAAAGCCGAAGCCGCCCGCTACGTCCTCGAAGCCGTCCAAAACCGCGGACTCGACGCCTGTATCGTCCACCCTTCTGGCATTATCGGCCCTTACGATTTCAAAACCAGCCACCTCACCCAGCTCATCATCGACGCCGCTACTGGCCGCCTCCGCGCCGGCGTAAAGGGCGGGTACGATTTTGTCGACGTTCGCGACGTCACGAACGGCATCCTCGCCGCCTGCGAAAAAGGAAAACCTGGCGAATGCTACATTCTTTCCGGTCACTATGTCTCCGTCCCAGAACTCCTCCAGCTCGTCGCCAAAGCCGCCGGCAGGAAACCTATCACGACTTTTCTCCCGCTCTGGCTTGCCAAACTCACCGCCCCGCTCTCCGAAATCTACTACAACCTCAAAAAGCAGCCGCCCCTCTACACTAAATACTCCCTCTACACCCTAGAGAGCAACGCCAACTTCTCCCATGCCAAAGCCGACCGCGAACTCGACTATCGCTCCCGCCCCATCTCCGAAACCATCACCGACACCGTCCGCTGGCTCCAAGAAACCGGCAAAATCCCCAAAAGTTCCAATTAGCCTCGCCAAAAGTCCCGAATCATAACGGTCTGGGGCTTGATTTTTCTCCTCACCTGTGCTACAATAGAAGTAGTTATTCTAAAGACAGTGGCGGAGTTCGCTGGGGAACTACAAATTGTTGTAAAAATTACAACAATTTCACACAGACCCACACAATCTCTTAATCATGCTACCGAGGAAATATCTCTAGGGGTCTTCAAGGGTAACGAAACATTAACAACTTGCTAGCGGAACTTTTATGTGCGCTGCGTGAAACCGAGCCCAAGCTCGACAATAGCGAAGCCGCACAATACAAAACTTAACCAAGGAACTTTTATGGCAATTTCAAAAGCGAAAAAAGATACTTTGGTTGCTGATTTGACCGCGCTCCTTTCTGACGCGAAATTGACCGCCTACGCCCGCTACCAGGGTTTGACCGTCGCTGAGCTCCAAGAGCTCCGCAAGGCCGCCCGCGAAGCCGGCGTCAAAATCAAGGTCGTCAAGAACCGTCTCGTGCGCGTCGCGATGAACGAAATCGCTCTCTACAAAGACACCGACACGACCGGATTGACCGGCCAGTTGGTCTACGCGATTTCCGACAGCGACGAGGTCGCTCCGGCGAAAGTTTTGGCCGAATTCGCCAAAACTCACCCTGCGCTTGAGCTGGCTGGTGGCTTCAACGACACCGGCAAATCCCTCGACCAGGCCGAGATCAACACTCTCGCCAAAATGCCGTCGAAGAACGAGCTCATCGCTCAGGTCGTCGCTCAGCTTCTTTCGCCCATCAACGATACCGTTTCCGGCATCTCTGGTGGTCTTTCCGGGATCATTTCCGGTCTCGAAGCCGCGAAAAAATAAGCTATCGACCGCTCTGCGTCTGGCCAACGCCCGACGCAGCCAATCAGCAATCGCTGCTCCGCCCGCGAGTCTAAACCGGGCATCTAGATTATTAACCCTTAACCTATAAGATAAGGAAACTATTATGGCTACAGATATCAAAGCATTGGCCGAACAGTTGGTCAACATGACCATCCTCGAGGTCAACGAACTCAAAAACGTTCTCAAAGATGAATACGGCATCGAGCCGGCTGCTGCTGCAGTCGCCGTTGCTGCTGCTCCTGCCGAAGGCGGCGCTGCCGCCGACGAAGGCAAATCTGAATTCGACGTCGTCTTGAAAGACGCCGGCGCTCAGAAAATCGCCGTCATCAAGGCTGTGAAGGAAATCACCGGCCTCGGCCTCGGTGAAGCTAAGGCTATCGTCGATGGCGCTCCTGCCACCGTCAAAGAAAAGGTCGCCAAAGCTGACGCTGAAACCATGAAGAAAACCTTGGAAGAAGCTGGCGCTACCGTCGAGCTCGCCTAAGTTTATCTCTGTTAGCAAGTTGCTTCATCGACTGAGCCTCCGCATGGAGGCTCAGTTTTTTGCCATCATTCTCTAAAAGTCAAGCCTATTCCCGCGTTCCGATTATGCTATAATAGTAAAGTTGTTTTGATTGGGAGGGAATTAAACTACATTTTTGCGTTGCGCCACTACGCAACACTACGGCATAATCGCCACGTATAATCCGGCGATAAACGTTGTTTTGCGTCGCAACCATGCACCTTACCATCAAATAGCACAAGCTAAAAATAAAAGAAAACGAAGGAGGAACCCCCATGAAGTACCCGACCCCGTCCCGCCGCGCCGCCTATACCGGCAGCCGCCGCCACATCCAACCCGTCTACGTCTATCCTACCTGCACCGCCAGCTCCACCGCCCGTCCCTTCCGCGCTCCGACCGTCCTGTTTGCCCTGATGATGTTCATGCTTGCCACTTTCGTCGTCAGCTACCTCTCCAGCCCCGCCTACGCCATCGAAAACACCATCGAGAACGACCCGCCCGCCCACAAGACCGCAAGCACCCACGCCGTCATCAACACCCAATACCTTGCCGACCCCGCCCCGCAGCCGACCGCCGCGAAAACCCTCAACCTCACGACTACGACCATAAACACCCCCGACGCTACCCCACCTGCGCCCGCGACTACCACCGCCGAAACCGACGACGCTACCCGCATCTACATCTCCTGCCCGATCGAAATCTACCGCGGCACCCTCTACGACAACCAGCCGGCCGAATACCTGGTCGACGATTTCGAGGACATCCCGGAGCATTGGCTCTACGTCCTCTCTCCGCTCGAGGAAGGTGAAAACTACTTTTTCACGCTCGACCTCAGTTGCCGCACCGAAAACTCCCCCTTCCAGGGCGAAATCTCCGCCGTTTATAGCAGCTACATCCCCGACGACGGCTCGCTCGGCTCGGTGCGCATCGAAGCCACCGAACAGATCGCCCCTGACCTCTACCTCGTCTACTACGGCGAGCTTAAATATATTTCCGACTGCTCCAGCCTCATCTCTGAGTCTGATAATCCCGACGATTCCGCTGCCCTCTACCTCACCCAAAACGGCTATGGCCAGTTCTACGACCACCACCTGTTCTACTTCAGTCTCACCACCGCCGATTTTCCCGACAACGCCCAACCCCTCAGCGAGCAGCGCATAAGCCGTCTCTCTGACCCTGCCGCGAGCGCCCTCGTCTCCATCATCGGCGACACCGAGCGCCTCAGCAGCGTCTACGACGAAGACCTGCTCCAGTCCGATTACATGTATCCCTACCGCAAATACGACCCCGCCGAAGGCAGCCAACCGCCCACCGACACTTCCACGCCCAACAATTTTTCCGCTCCCGCCGCCGTTTCGCTCTCCGCAAACATCACGTCCGATTCCGTCTCTGTCGATCCGCCGCCTCTCGCACAACCCGCTTCCAGCCTCGAACTGGTCGAGCTCTCCGCGTTTTCCGCGGACTTGATTTATTTTTAGCCAACACGCGACCCGCCGACCTCTCCCACTCGGCCGTCGCTAAAGTGCTATTTATATAGGGGAGCAGCACCGCGCTGCTCCCCATTTTTAATGCCATAGCCCTTGAAAAAATACCTCTACTTCACTCAAAATGCTTGACTTTTTAGCAAAAGTGTGCTACAATGGTAATATATAGGTAGCGGGGGAGCCTTCGCACATTCCCAATCCGCTACGCTTATTCTTCATTCCACCCAAATTTTGCTGAAAAGAAAGGAAGATCATCATG
>CANDYV010000014.1 GCA_947425085.1 uncultured Candidatus Saccharibacteria bacterium
CGAATACGGGATTGTGGATGAGGTTATTGAGAGCTAGTGTAGCTTGGCATTGACAACAATTATTAAATAATTATAATATAATTATGGACAACCTGAAGTTCGAATGGAACGCTGTGAAGAACAGCATTAATTTAGGGAAGCATGGCGTTTCATTTGAAGAGGCTAGTTCGGTTTTTTATGATGAAGCGGCTTTGTTGATTGATGATCCAGAACATTCTCAGGAGGAAGCGCGTTTTGTTTTGCTAGGTGTGAGCCAGAAAGCAAGAGTGTTGGTGGTTTGTCATTGCTATCGGAAGGCGGAAACGGTCATTCGTATCATCTCGGCGAGAAGAGCTACGCGCAGAGAGATGGAAGTATATGTAGCGAGAGGAGAAAAATGAAAAAAGAGTATGATTTTGAAGGGGCGCGAAAAAATCCATATGCGAAACATTTGAAAAAACAAATAACAATTAATGTGGACAGCAATACGATTGATTTTTTCAAACGTCAGGCGGCGACTTCGGGTGTGCCATATCAGACATTGATTAACTTATATTTGTCGGATTGCGCTAGGAATCAGAAGCGGTTGCGGATGTCTTGGGAATAGGATAATGGAATTGAGGAGGTAAGATGCGGATTGGCGTGGATATTGACGGGGTGCTGAATTATCGGCAGGAGTTTGTGATTGAGTGCGGGACGAAGTTTTGTGCAGAGACGGGGAAGGGGCGACTGACGAACTTGGGTGAGCATCATTTGAGCAAGATTTATGAGTGGGACCGGGAAACGCGGGATGAGTTTTGGCAGAAGTATGGGATTGAGCAGATGTATCGGTGGCCGGCGCAGACTTATGCGGCGGAGGTGATTCGGAAGCTGAAAGAGGAGGGGCATGAGATTTGGATTATCACGGGGCGGAATAATCATGACCCGCTGGTGCCGGAGATGCCGCGGCCGACTTGGGAGGAGACGACGAAGTTATGGCTGGAGGAGAACGGGATTTTGTATGATGAGATTGCGTTCGACCTCGGGCGGCCGGCACCGAACGACAAGGGGACTTTTTGTGCGGAGAACGGGGTGGAGGTGATGATTGATGATTTGCCGGAATATTTGTTAGGAATGGAAGGCAAGACGCGGGTGATGATTTTTGACCAGCCGTATAACCGGGATTTGGTGATTGCAGGGGCGGAGAGGGTGTATAGTTGGTATGATATTTATGGTAAGATTCAGGAGGTAAGATGAAAGTTTTGTGGACGGATGGGAGCGCAAGCCCGAACCCGGGGCCGGGGGGATTTGCGGTTTTGGAGAATGGGAAGCCGGTGGCGCTGGGGGGTGAGAAGAACTCGACGAATATTCGGATGGAGGGGTTGGCGATGATTGCGGCGATTGAATATGCGGCTGGGGAGGAGTTGGAGATTCATAGCGATTCGGAGTTTTGGATCAACGTGGTGACGAAGTGGGCGCCGGGGTGGGCGGCGAAGGGGTGGAAGAAAAAGACGGGGGAGATTAAGAACCTCGACATTGTGAAGCGGCTGTATCAGCTGGCACAGGAGAACCCGGTGGAGTTTGTCTGGGTGCGGGGGCACGCGGGGACGGAGATGAACGAGCTGGCGGACGAGTGGGCGAACCGGGCGAGAAAAGGGGAGAGGATATAAGATTTTGGATTTTGGAGATTTTTCATGTGTTATATTAAATATATGATACAATGGGGTTATGACGATTAAACTTCAAAATCTTAACAAAAAGTATGGCAAGAAACCGGTACTTTTCGATATTAATTTAGAGATTCCGACGGGGAGTTTTACGATGCTGCGCGGGGTGAGCGGGTCGGGGAAGTCGACGCTGCTTAGTATTATTGGCGGGATTGAGCCGATGACGAGCGGGCAAGTGCTGATTGACGGGCAAGACGTGAGTAAACTCAAAGGTAAAGCGCGGGCAGATTTTTATCGGCATAAGATTGGGTTTATATTCCAGGGGTTTTATTTGCAACCGCAATTGACAGTGGCGGAGAACATTGCGCTAATGGGGATATTCGCGGGGATGGCGAAGAAAGAGCGTGAGGTAAGAGCGAAGGAACTCGCGGAAATGCTTGGGATTGCTGACGTGCTGGAGAGTTTACCGGCGGAGATTTCTGGCGGACAGGCAGAGCGAGCTTGCGCGGCGAGGGCGATGTTTATGAACCCGGAGATTATCCTCGCGGATGAGCCGACGAACAACCTTGACCCGGAAAATGCGCGGAATGTGATTGAGATGCTGAAGAAGATCCAGCAGGAAACTGGGGCGACGATGATTGTGGCGAGCCACGACCCGATGGTGGAGAAATATGCGACGCAGATTGTCGGGATTAAAGACGGGAGGGTGAGCATGGCGAATGCTGGTGAGGCTAGAGAAGGCGTGGAGAAGTAGGATGGGTTTGAAGTTTTCTGATGCACTACGACTTAGCTGGAGCAATATTGCACAGCATAAAAAGCGGAGTGCGATTATTATTTTGACGATTTCTGTGTTGTTTGGGGTGGTGATGGGGTTTAATTTTATTGCGTCAGGGATTGAAGAGACGACGATTGCGGCTTCGGCGGGGCAGACGGGCGGGGAGGTTTATGCCTGGACAATATATACCGGAAATAAGAATGGCGATGATGACGACTACCATGGTTCGATTTTTGAGCCGGAGGAGGTGTCGGGAGTGAGTTTGGTGCCGGTTTTGAACGAAGCAGATGACGTAAAACTGCGCGAGCGAGTGAGCGAATATGGTGGGGAAGTGGCCGGGTATTATTGGTCGTATCAGATGGAGTATACGTATAAAGTGATTGAAAAATCGGTGGTCGAAGATTTTATCACGGAAGATTTGTCGGAGGTGCCGGAGGGGATGGTGCCGGTTTTGATGCCGGAAGGATTCTTGTCGACGATTGATAATGAAGATCTAGTGAAGCGGTTAGAGTCAACGTTGTATCGGGTAGGGGAGATTCCGGGTACGGAGGAAGGTAAGCCAACTTTGTCGGGGGCGAACCCGTTGAATTTGATTTTAGGGCAGTTGCCGGGTGCGACGAACGATACATTTTGGATTATTGACGATGGGTCGGGGAAAGTTTTGCCATATATTGAAGGCCAGCTGAAGGAATACCTGACGGGAGGGCAGGGGTGGTATGAAAAAGAGTTGACATATAAAACAATGGTAGCAAAGTTTAGCGATCCATATCAGGCGGTGGCGTATGCTAGTCCAGAGGACGAAGCGCTAGGTGTGAAGCTGTATACGAATTATAAATATCATGCGCAGGATTTATTCGGGACAACTTTGGCGGTGGCAGGGTCATTTAATACACAGCGGGCTTTGTTGATTGCGGTGGAGATTTTGCTACTTGTTGTGGCGGCGATTGTTGCTATTATGACTTTTGCGCATCTGATTGATAGCGATGCGGCGACGGTGGCGCTTTATCGAGCGATGGGTGCGAGCACCGGGAATATTTATTTGATTTATTTCTTGTATTTAGTAGAGTTGTGCTTGCTTGCGATTGTGGCGGGATTTGTGATTGCGTTTATATTTATTGCGATTATGGCAGTAACGAGTGCTGGGGCGTTGGCGGTGCGGTTACAAGAGTTTTATAAGTTGAGCTATTTGCCAAAAGTGACGTTATTCTTGTTTAATAAAATGTTTTGGTTGATTCTGGTGATTATTATGCTGGTGGCGCCGATTTCTCTGCTCTTTACGCGGCGGCGATTCTCGGCGAAGTACATTGCGAAGAAACTAAAAGAGGATTAAAGTGCTCGGTGAGAGGAGGTTGTGATGCGGGTTTTGGATTGTTTGCGGTTGGGGGTTGCGGGCGTAAAGGCACATAAGAAACGGGCGCTGACAGTGGTGGCTATTGTAGGGCTATTGTTTAGCGTGTTGATGGCGGGAGCGTTTTTCTTGCAAGGTTTGGAAAATGCGGCTCTAGGAAAAATGCTGGCGCCGACCGGAGGGAAGGTGCTAGTGATGAGCAATGTTGATACGAAGTTCTGCGGGGAGGAGTGCGATATGGCGAAGGAAGTTGCGGAGATACGGCGGAATATTGAGCGGTACGGAGGGGAAGCGATTTCGGCTACGATGATTTCGGACGAGGGCGGAATGTTCTATCGGTTGGAAAAGAACGTTTTTGAATTTGAAGGAGAAGGGTTGGCGATTCCTTTGTCGACTGTGGCGAAGATGAGAGGTGTTCAGCTTCCAGGATGGGACGCGGGGGTCGAGCGACGAGTGGAGGCGGTGCAAACGATTTTTGAGGAAGCTATGGCCGGGGATAATGGAAGTCGGGTTGTGGGGATTTTGCCGGGAGGCGTATACACGGGCGATTTGTCGTTGTCGAGCGTTGAGCAGAGCGGAAATCCGTTAAATATGATTTTTGGTCAGATTGTGACGGGGACGAGCCAGAACTTTATGATCGGGACCGCGGAAGTGAGCGAGGGATCTGGAGTGGATGCGGTTTCTGAAGCGGATGTGTCAGAGATGGGGTTGGTGTTTGCGGAGTTTCCGGACCTCAAGGTGGCGTATAATTATTATAGGGATGAGGCGAATTATTGTTTGGACTTGGATCGAGCGTTTGGTCATTGTAAAGACGGATATAAATATTTGACGATGTCGGCGATTTCTGATCCGCTAACAACTTATGATAACTTTCAGCTAGTTTGGTTGGTGTTTGGAATAACAGCGGCGGTTCTGGCGGTGATTGCGTTGATAATCGCAGTAAGTACGTATGCGCGGTTGATTGGAAAAGATATGAAGATTATTGCGCTTTATCATGCGATGGGTGCGACAAGAGGGCAGGTGCGACTGGTGTATTTGAGTTATCTTTTGATTTTGAGTTTGATGACGGTAGCGTTTTCTTTGGCAGTGGGGCTGGGTATGGCGTTGTTGCTCGGCGCGGTGAATGGCGAAGCGATTAGTCAAGTTTTTTGGATGGGTTTTGGTGTAGAACCAGGGAAGATTTGGCTGGTCGGGTGGAACTGGATGATTTGGGTGATGGTAGCGGTGATTTTGCTGTCGGCGGTTCTGGCAATTCTGCTTAGCAACGGGCAGTTTGCGAGCAAGAAATTGGCGCGGAAGATGAAGTAGGGTCTATTGCGCTTGTCGTTGACCGGAAGTTATGGGTGTTCTGCTATAATGCTTGTCGTTGACCGGGGGAGTTTTCTTTGCTAGAATGGGGTTAGAGGTAAAAATACTTAAATGTTGGGAGACACGAAGTGAAAAAGACGCTGCATGTATTGGCGCTGGGCGCGATGATTATGGGATTGAGTTTGGGGGCGGTGCCGGTTGCGGCGGTGTCTGTCGAAAGTGAGGCAGTTGCGGCTAGCGCTTCGAGTGTTTTGGAAAAAGTTGCGGTGGCGGTCAAGCAGGCGGAGGCGGCTCTGGACGCGACGGCGGGCGGGGCGGCTGGAACGGTTGCGAACGCGAAAGAGGTGGCGGCGATGCGGACTTATTTGCAGGGATGGGTGCAGCAGGCGCAGACGATTAATGTTGAACGGCTTACGGCGGCGCAGGCGAAAGAGTTGATTGCGGCGCTGGAGGAAGGCGCGCGAGGTTTGAGGATGACGGCGGGGGTGGATCGGAAAGTTTCATCTTCTGCTTCTTCGGCTGCTCAAGCTGGTTCTTCGACCGCTGCGTCCGTGAGCGGTGCGAATGCTGGCGGGGCGGGAAATGTGAGTAAACCTGCAACCGTGGCGTCGGCAAGTTCTAATAAGGAAGTGATTTCGACGACGGTGCCGGAACCGAAGGTGATGAAGGAGTTGGCGGTTGAGACTGTTGAGGCCAGTAAGGTTGAGGCGGACGTGGCTGAAATGAAGGCTGAGGTGGCGCTGGTGAATTTAGCGACTGCACAAGTAAAGAAGCCGACGGCGACTCAGGTTGTGGCTTCGAGTGATTTAACTTCTGGGGATGTGGCGGAAGTGCCGAAGACTGGCGCGAGCGATGAAGAGAGAGCTTCGAACGCGGCGCGGGGAATGGGTTTAGTTTTGGGCGGGGCGGTCGTGTTCGCGGCGGCAGCGGGTGCGGTTTTGATTGTGAAACGAATGAAGCGCGATTTGTAGATTTAGTTAGGCGGTTGAGCTAGTGGTGTTGGGTGGCGAGGTAGAGGTTTTGTGGATAGTGTGGGGTTGTGACTTGTTGGCTGGGTTGGGGTTGGTTGGGTTGGGTTTTCGCGGGAGACATGATATAATAGGCTTATGAAAAAGTTGATTGTGAAGAGTCAGCTCTTGGACCGCGGGGCATTTGAGCGGCAGATTGCGGGGATTGGTATGGAGATGTCTCCGGTGATTTGGCAGCACGAGCGGGTATACCTGCCGAGCGAGTGGCGGCCGAATATGAATTATCCGCGGTTGGTGATGCGGACGGAAGTGCGGACGACTGAGCAGCCGGCGGAATATTTTATGTATCTGAAGCGGCACATCGAGGATAGCGGGGTGGATTATGTGAATTTTACGCGGGTCGGGGATTACACTGAAGCGACAGGGATGATTCACCAGCTGGGGTTTCGGAAGGCGGCGGAAGTGAGTCGGCAACGGCGGGAAGTTTGGCTCGACAACCGGACGGTGATTTATTTGGATGAAGTTGAAGGCGTGCAAGGGCCGTTTTTGAAGATTGAGGCGGAGATGGACGAGAATGAATCAGTCGAAGCGCTCAGGACGGATTTGTTTACGATTCTTTCGATGCTGGGACAGAAGGCCTTTACGATGCAGGCGTATTTCCAGATTCTTAATGGCGAGATGCAGCAGTTTTTGTTGCCGGCGGCTGGGTAGGCTGCTGGCGGTTGTTTAAGTTAGAGAAAAATGCCCCGGTGACGGGGCATTTCTATTTTTTCGTTCACTATCCTCGGGGCGGTTCGCCTTCGGGGTCGGAGAGGAGTTTCTTGGACTTGATCTCGTAGCGGCGGCCGTTGACTGGGGAGACGAAGTAGTCTTCGGAGAGGAGGTTGACGAACATGGTGAGGTCTTTGTCGTCCATGATGATGATTGAACCGTCGTCGTCGGTCATGAGTTCGAGTTGCATTTCGTCGGCGTAGTCGATGAGTTTGTCTTGGGGCATTTCGGCGGCGATGTCGAGAGATTGGAGCTTCTTCACGAGGGGCTTGCGGTCTTGGAGGAGGGAATTGAGGGTGAGACCTTCGGCGAAGGAAAGTTTGTATTTGTCGGTGATTTCCTTGGCCTTGGAGTCGGCAATGACCTGGGATTTGTAATCGTATTGGAAGAGGTTCTCGAACTTTGATTGGTTGAAAATGACGATAGTGCCGTCGATGATAGCGACTTGGTTATCGTCGGGCATCTTGAGGGCGACTTCGGCGGAGAAGGGTTCGAAGCTCTCACCATTCAGCTCCCATGAAGTGCCGCCTTTGAGAGCGGAGCTGGGAGAGATGGCTTTCGCGATGTAGAAGACTTTTGTTTCGCCGTCGTTGCCAGGGTAGGAGAACTTCGCGAGGATGCCTTTCACCTTTTTGAACTCGTCGACGTGGTCGGTATAGGAGTCGATGTTGCGATATTCGTGTTCGATGAGGTGGATGAGGGTCTCGGCGCGGCCGACGTTGCTGAGTTTCGTGCGGTAGATGACTTTATCTTCGCCGTCGGATTTTTCGTATTCACGGCACTCGAGGCCTTTGTCAGCTTCTTTGATGATGAAGCCGGTGGCTTCTTGCATGAACATTGCTTTAACGGAGGCGGTGAGAGCATCGGAATAGCGGACACGGAAGGGGGTGTAGTTTTTGTTGAAGAGGAAAAGCTCGACGGAGACGTTGTTTTTCACTTCGTCGACTTCGTTCGCCCAATGAAAAACATCGAAGGAATCTTCGGCGCGGCGATATTCGCGGTCGTCCATATCGTCGTCATCGGTGCGGGCGGCGTCGGTGGTGTTGGCGCCCTGGGAGAGGTCGACGGGCTCGTCGTCATCGGCGTTGTTAGGTTCGGTGGCTTCAGCCTCGGCGGATTCGGCCTGGGTTTGAGCGGCTTGGGCGGCGAGAATGTCGGCGTTAGTCTGGGCTTCGTCTGTGGCTGGCGAAGTTTGCTCGGTTTGTTCGGCGGCAGCGGCCGCGGTGTTCTGATCGACTGAATTGTCGGAATTGTCCATATATTACCTCCTCATTTTGTATCATTATAGCGTAAGAGGGGAGAAAAGGGAAGGGGTTGATTAAGAAATGTTTATGATAGTGCTGCAAGATCTATAGCATGAGAAAAATTGGAGTTATAAAATATTTGGGAGGGAATGGGAAGAGGAATGTTCGGATTTTGACATGAGTGTTCGGGTTTGGCGGGGAATGTTCGGGAAAATGGAAGTTTGTTCGGGTGGAGGTGGTGATGTTCGGGTTTTGGCGAATGGTGGCGGGGAAGGGCGAGAATGACCTCTGTCGGCGGCAGTTTTGAGGGCTTTTGAGCCCATGCTTGACAAAAAATGAAATGTGTGCTAGAATGGAGGAGTAAGGGGTTGAAAGATACCACCTGCGTTTGGATTGTCGAAAATCTTATATAATTCGGCAATAGTTTCCTTGTGAGCAAAAATTGAGAAAGGTGCGTGAAGAAATTGTTTGACAGACTGTATGTGATGACTGAGGTGCCGGATGTGGCCACTTGGGCGAACGCGATTCGGAGGCGGGAGACGGTGAGTGTTTCCGTCCAGAAGTATGTCGCCGTGGGCGACGGTCCGTTCAGACAGGCCTGGACAGAGCCGGCGCAATGCACGTTAAAGCCGGGCGAGATCGGCAACGATCAAGTGCGTTCGGAGAACTGCGAGCTGGTAAACCTCATGGCGAGAGTGATTGACGTCAGCACGACGCGACCGGAGCCGGAGATGGATGGCTTTGCGGGCGCGAAGGAGCTGCTGGGACTGTGCGTGAACGCATATTATGACTGCGAGCATGAGGTGGGGTTGATCATCGATGGTCATAATGGCATGAGCCGGAAGCCGGTGATTCCGCAGGTGAAACTGAACGTCGTTTTGAACGATGACGAGCTGGTAAACCGGGAAATGATGAAGCTGAGGGGTATTCCGGAAGAGCTCTGGGAGAGTCTGGAGCTGCTCAGTGAGATGGACTGATCTTATGTTTTTTGCCAGAGGCGTCCTCGAAGGAGGGCGCCTTCTGCTGTTCGGTTGGTGGCGGTTTTCCACATGGCGGGAGCGGGGAGTGTGGAAAAGTTTGGTATCTGTTGGAATAGGGAAAATAAGCGCGGGCTGTGGAAAAGTGGGAAGGGGATGTTGAAAAAAGTTTGGAAAATGGGCTTGTGTTTTTGGAAAAAGTCGGTTAAACTTAAATCAGTGGACGAACACCCACACAAACAAGTGAAATAAAACGAAAATAAACAATTCAGGAAAACTGAAGATTCGAAATAAACACTTACTGCGGGCGAAAACAACCACAAAATCGTTATCTAAAGAAGGTAAGTAGATTAACAAAGTTTGAAACCGGCCAACTAGGAGTTTTTGCGCGCGTTTAGGATACGCGAAACCGAAACCAATACGCACATCCAACAAACACCTCCCAATTAACTCTATCGGTCGACATTTTCAATGTGGACCAACCACTCAACATATACACAATAAGTCTCTCAACGGCTACAATGCGTGGTTTGCTTCGGCAGGCCGAAATTGTAGTAGATTAAGTGTATAACTCAAACAAAAAGAAACGAAAAACACAAAAACGCGGAAATTTCTAGTTGAACGGTTTCAAACAAAAGTAAAAGTTATGATTATGTAGCTGAACGGCTTTTGCCGGGAGGCGCGCGGAAGTGGCGAAAGTCGAACGCGTAGTGTATAATTATAACATGGAAGAACTTCATAAACCTGTATTATTATCAGAGGTGCTCGGGGTTTTGCAGCCGAAGGAAGGCGAGAGTTATCTTGACCTGACGGCGGGATATGCGGGACACGCGAGCGAGATTTTGGATGTAACACAGAATTATAAGGGAGCGACGCTGGTCGATCGAGACGAGAACGCGGTGAAGATTCTACGGGAGAAATTTGCGAGTCACCCGTTGAGAATCGTGAACTTAGACTTTTATAATGCGGTGCTACAGGAAATTGAGTGTGGAAACGCCTATGATATGATATTGATGGATTTTGGAGTGTCTTCTCCGCAACTGGATAGGGCAGAAAGAGGGTTTTCTTTCGCGAAGGATGGGCCGCTCGATATGAGGATGGACCAGACCCAGGATTTGACTGCGGATCGGATCGTGAATAAATGGCGCGAGGCAGATCTGGCGGAGATTCTGGAGAAATATGGCGAGGAAAAACCGGGCTTTGCGAAGCTGGTGGCTCGGACGATTGTGCACGGGAGGCCGTGGACGTCGACGAAGCAACTGGGCGAAGCGTTGGCGAAGTTTGGGCGACACGGAAAGGTGCATCCGGCGACGCGGATCTTCCAGGCGATTCGGATAGCCGTGAATGACGAGCTAGGAGAGATCGAGCGGACTTTGCCACTATTGCCACGGATTTTGAAGCCGGGCGGGCGAGTCGCGATGATTACTTTTCATAGTCTCGAGGATCGGCTAGTGAAGGATTACCTGAAGGAAGCTTCGGCGCATGGCGAGGAATCATTCTTGAAGGTGCTGACACGGAAACCGGTGGTTGCGGAAAATGAGGAGTTGTTTATCAACCCAAGAGCGAGGAGCGCGAAACTTCGAGCTGCTGTTAGACTGTAGAGTGTGGAAACTTACTTGAAGGCGGCGGCGAGAGGCTAGTGTTTCGGCGGGCTTGGAATTGATAAAAATAAAAACAAAATAACAAAAAGGAGGCAAAATTATGCCACGTCAAATTATTGTAACCAGCAACCGTTCTCGTGCACAGAAGGTTAAGGTTAACTTCGGTAAATAATTAGCATTTGCTAGTTATTCATGGGCGGGTCGATCTAGGGCTCGACGGATGCTTTGGCTGAGGTCTTGGTCTGGGTTGGCTCCGCCACCATAAAATATCGCGGGCTGGTTCGTCCGGTCTGCGATACAAATCAATCTACATTGCCTGCGGTAGCCGTTTCTGGCTCGAAAGAGCATTGCCTGCGGTGAGCGTTGGGATGGTTTCGGCTATCCCAACGCATCTAGAAAGTTGCATTTTGCCGCTGGCGGGTTGGTTTTAGATGAAATGTTCTTTAGCAAAATGACGTTTCGAAATCCACGGGATGTTCAGGCGGAATCTGACGCGCTACGGCGTTTAGGCGATGGGCGCGGAGGAGGTATCTGACAGCGTGAACATCTCGCGACATGGGCCGAAGGGCTCACCAAAAATGGCCAGGATGACCTGACTACGGAAAATGGTTTTATAGAGTTAAAAACCGGAGTGTTTCCAAATACATGACCTTCCCGGGGAGTGCGCGATTACTTATGGCTCTGTCGTGCAAACTCCTCGGTCTAAGAATTGATTTACGGTCGCGAGTTGTGACTTATGTTGATAAGTGACGGCTTGCGG
Organism: uncultured Candidatus Saccharibacteria bacterium; assembly: GCA_947425085.1. Taxonomy (GTDB): domain Bacteria; phylum Patescibacteriota; class Saccharimonadia; order Saccharimonadales; family Saccharimonadaceae; genus Nanosyncoccus. Next base: position 11,378 of record CANDYV010000014.1, read on the forward strand.
GCGTAAGTTGTGATGAAATTATACAAAAATAAAAATGCGAGGAAAAATGAAACAAATAAAATTGGCCGGGAACGGCGGGGGATATAGGAGCTTCGGGGCGTGCGGATTTGCCGAAGTTCGTGGGGGTAGGCGATGAAACAACAGACTTATACATCGCGACGGGCGGCGTCTCGGTCGGCGTCTTTGGCGGCGTCGAATATGACGCGGCAGGCGATGGGCGCGAACGGCTGGTCCAGGAATTATAATACGGTGCGGCACACGCCGAAGACTTTGGGTTCGATTTCGAATGCGGCGATTGTGGGGCTGTTGGTTTTGATTGTGGGGCTGATTTATGTTGCACAGGGAACGCAGGCGACGAACTATGATTATCAACTTTCGGAAATTGAAAGTGAGATTTCGGATCTGCAAGCGAAGAAAGAAGATCTCGCGGTCGAGAAGGCGCGGCTGACTTCGATTGCAGCGTCAGAGAACAGCACGGTCGCGGCGAGCATGTCGGACGCGACGGTTGGGGGGTACGCGGAGTAGGAAGTCTGCGGGGATTTGGGGATTGGCGGTGTCGGAGATTTAGGGTTCTTGCGTTTTTGTGTTTTTCTTCGTTTTTGCGTTTTCTGGAATGTTTTTCGGAAAAGTGTTTTGGAAATGGCGGCAGGAGTGTCGCCATTTTTTGTGCTTGTGCTTGTAAGTTTTAAGCGGTTTGTGGTATAATGACGGATTTTTGAAGGCGCTTGAAAATGGCTGGGAGGATGATGCTTGTGCTTGGTAAAAGTTAGTAAAATATGCTACGCTGGGGAGCATGGGAAGTTATCGGAAAGATTTTGCGGGATGGGCGAAGGTGGCGGAAATGGTGGAGAGGAGAGAAAGAGCGGAGTTTTATAAAAGCGGGGTGATATACTGGGCGAATTTAGGTGTAAATATTGGCTCAGGCGAAGATGGGAAGGGTGAGAGGTTTACGCGGCCGGTTTTATTACTGGCGATGTTGAACAAAACTCAGGTTTTGGTTATACCGATTACTTCGCAAAAGAAGAAAGGCGCAAATTATCGGGAAATTGTAGTGAATGGGAAAGTTGAATATTTGTTGTTTGATCAATTGCGGACGATTGATGTGAAATGTCTGGAGGAAGTGGTAGATGAAATAGATAGTGATACTCTACGAATGGTGAGAGGAGGGTTGTTGAAGATATTGAAACGGCAATTTTATGGCGTTAATTAGTAGGAGAAATAAGTCGAGATTAAAAAAGACAAACCTCTTTGGAGAGAGGTTTGCTTGGTCCCCCCTGCGTCCTCTTAGCCTGTGCGTGGCAGTTGCTAAGATTCTTCCCGCACCCGAGCCTGGGTGTTGTTCGGTGAGTATTTCTCCGATGCGCTACGCTGGCGGTTTTCATCGGTGGGGATGATTCGTATTGCGAGACTCCGCAAATACGAGCACCTAAGATGACCTTCATCTTGGTTTTATTATAGCATAAGTGGCTTGATTGTGGAGGGATTTTTGGGCGGAAAAGGTGAAAAATGCGGTAGAGGTGGGAAGTATAACACTTGATATTATATCACTCGTTATATAATAAATCGAGGAGGAATAATACGGGGATGGGGAAGTTATGCTATAATATAAGCATGAACAGAAATAAGTTGCTGAGGTTGGGGTTGCTGGCGGTGATGGGGGTGATTCTGGTGCGACTGTTTTTTATTCAGATCGTGCAACATGATGAGTGGGTGGAGAAGGCGGCGGCGCAGCAGACTTTGCAGAATGTTCTGAAGGCGGAGCGAGGGGAGATTTATATGTTGGATGGGGATGAGCCGGTGGCGGTGGTGATGAACGCGACGGTGTATACGGTGATTGTGGACCCAATGGTGACGGATCAGGCGGAAGCGGAGGCGAAGCTGACGGGGATTTTGGGGGATAAGCGGGTCGCGGAGTGGGGCGATGTTTTTGCGGATAAGTCGCGGCGGTATTATATTGTGGGGAAGAATGTTGAGCGGAGAGCGGCGGAGCAGGTTGCGGAGGCGGGGCTTGCAGGGGTGTGGCTTCAGGCGAGCACGAAGCGGGTATATCCGGAGGGGACTTTGGCGTCGACGTTGCTCGGGTTCGTGAATGCGGACGGGATTGGGCAGTATGGGGTTGAGGGGGCGTTGAATGAGATTTTGTCGGGGAAGGACGGGCTACTTCGGACGGTGAAAGATATTAACAATGTGGCGCTGTCGATTGGGAATGATAACATTAAAACTCCGGCGGTGGACGGGGAAGACGTGGTGCTGACGATTGACCGGAATATGCAATATAATATTGAGAAGATTCTGGAGCAGAAGTCGAAGGAGCTGGGGTTTGCGAATGTGAGCGCGGTGGTTTTGGATCCGAATTCGGGGCGGGTGATGGCGATGGCGGATTATCCGGGGTATGATCCGGCGAATTATGGGAATGTGACGAGCGCGGCGGCGTATATTAATCATGTGGTCGAGGAGGCGTTCGAGCCGGCGAGCGTGTGTAAGACTTTTACGTTCGCGACGGGGATGGAGTATGGGCTGATTACACCGGAGACGATGTGGACGAATTATGGGGAAACGACGGTGGATGGTTGGCCGATTCGGAATGCGAGCCAGGAATCGTTTTTGCTCGGGCAGCAGACGATTCAGATGGCGTTTAACTATTCTTTGAACACGGCGTCGACGCAGGTGTTGAGATGGCTGGGTGGGAGCGAGACGGAAATCACGCGGCAGGGTGAGGAACGGTTGTATGATTATTATTACAATCACTTTGGACTGGGGCAGGCGACAGGGATTGAGCTGATTGAATCGGCGGGACTGGTTTTGTCGCCGGATGAGGTGGAATATGGGGTGGCGTCGACATATGCGAACATGACGTTCGGGCAGAATATGCAGACAACGATGATACAGGTCGCGGCGGCGATTGCGTCGGTCGTGAACGGCGGGTATTATTATACGCCGACGGTGGTGGCGGGGAAGATGGTGAACGGGGAATTTGTGAAGAATGAAGATCCGGAGCCGGTGCGGCAGACGGTGTCGGCGAAGACGAGCGAGATGGTGCGGGAACTGATGTATGGGACGCGGCGCGCGTGGCGGGCGAACGGGACGGACCCGGAAGGGTTTTATGTCGGCGGGAAGACGGGGACGGCGCAGGTGATTAAGGATGGCGTTTATTCGTTCGACGAGACCTGGGCGACTTATGTGGGGGCGGGCGGCACGGAGGGGGAGTTGCCGGAGTATGTGATTATGGTGAGAATTTGGGAGGAAAATAAGCTCGCGGATGGGCAGAATCATGCGTTGCCGACATTCACGGCGATTAAGAATTATGTGCAGGATTATTTACGGGTGAAACCAGCAGGGCAGTAATCAATGAATAGGTATTTCTGATGAGTGGAGATTTTGGTCTTCGTTCGGAGCGCGTTGACGACGCCCGCCGTTGCGGGGTCGTCACGCTCGTCCTCGTCGTAACTCCGGATCTCCTTACAAAAACCAAAATCTCCACTCATCGTATAAAACATATCTGATTACTGCCCTGCTGGCTTCACCTTGAAAGAGTTTAGCAAAAGTTCTTTCGTGCAGTATCTGTCATAATCTGTGATATAATATATAGTATATATTATGGCAGATACACTGAATAATGAGGCTTTTTACGGATTACTTCTGGCGCTGTCGGCGTTTTTCTTGGCGACTTTTTTGACACCGATTTATACTTTTTTTGCGTATAAGTATCACTTTTGGAAGAAGCAGAAAAAAGAGACTTTGACCGGGGAAAAGTTACCGGTGATGACGAAGTTGCACGCGAAGAAGTTTCAGCGGCATTTCCCGACGATGGCGGGGATGGTTGGGGTGGTGGCGGTGGCTTTGGTGACGACGATTTGTAATATGAACCGGGAGCAGACGTGGCTGCCGCTGGTTGGGTTTCTCGGGGGAAGTATTGTTGGGTTTATTGATGATGTGATCAACGTGTTTGGGGACGGACGCGGCGCGGCGGGGCTTAGGGCGCCGGTGAAATTTGCGATGATTACGGCGCTAGGACTTTTGATGGGGTGGTGGTTTGCGGTGAAGCTGGGGTGGACGGGGATTGAGATTCCGTTTGTGGGGATTTGGGAAGTGGGGACGATTGGGATGATTTTGATCTTTGCGTTTGCGGTGGTGGCGACGTCGAATGCGGTGAATATTTCGGACGGGCTGGATGGACTGGCGGGAGGGCTTTCGGTGATGGCGTACGGGGCGTATGCGGTGATTGCGCTGTTCCAGGGACAGTGGATGCTGGCGGGGTTTTGCTTGACGGTGGTGGGATGGCTGCTGTCGTATATTTGGTTTAATGTGCCACCGGCGAGGTTTATGATGGGGGATACGGGGTCATTTGCGATTGGTGCGGGGCTGGGGGTGGTGGCGATGATGACGAATTCGTTCTTTCTGCTGCCAATTATCGGAATTGTGTTTGTGGTGGAGGCGGGGTCGTCGCTGATACAGATTTTTTGGAAGAAAGTTTTTCATAAAAAGTTGTTGATTTCGGCGCCGATACATCATCATCTGGAGGCGAAAGGTTGGGGGGAGGCGAAAATTGTGATGCGGTTTTGGGTGAATGCGGGGGTGTTTGCGATTATTGGGGTATTTCTGGCGGTGCAAGGCGGGGTGACGAAAGATGTTTCGCGGGGAGCGAATAACATTGAGGAGACGGTAAATGCGGAGGCATAAGAGCGATCGGGCGATTGGGGCGCTGACGGTGGTTTTGCTGGGGATTGGGTTGATTGTGATTTATGCAATTGGGCCGATGCGGGTGAACGTGTTGAACGCGACTTATGGGTCGAATTATAGTGAGAATTATTTTGTGATTCGGCAGGCGATAAATGTGATTTTGTCGCTGATTGTGTTGATTATCGCGTTTAAACTGCCATATCAGTTTATGCGGAAGTTTTCAAAAGTAGTGATGTTCGGGGGGCTTGGGTTGTCGGCACTGTTGGCGTTTTTGGCGATGATTGGAAGCGGCTTGGCGAAGTGTGAGCTAGGGGCTTGTCGGTGGTTTGAGATCGAGAGTTTAAGCTTCCAGCCGGCGGAAGTTTTGAAGATTGGGTTGGTATTATATCTTGCGGGATTGATGGCGGAGCGAAAAAAGGAAGGGAAGCTTTCGAGCTTGGATTTTTGGGTTCCGTTTACGGTGGTGAGCGGGCTGTCGCTGTTTTTCGTGGTGGTAGTGCAGAAGGACTTGGGGACGGGCGTGAGCTTGATGGCGATTATTCTGGCGATGTTGTTTATGAGCGGGGTGAAGATACAATACTTCTTGGCGACGCTGGGGGTGATTGGAGCGTGCGGAGTGGTGGCGATTATAAGTTCGCCGCACCGAATTGAGCGGCTTCTGACTTTCAACAGCGAGGACTCGAGCGATACGTATCATATTGAGAACGCGATGATTGCGATCGGGACGGGCGGACTGTTCGGGGTCGGGATTGGGAATAGCGTGCAGGCGACGGGGTATTTGCCGGAGTCGATTAATGACTCGGTGTTTGCGGTAATGGGGGAGACGTTTGGATTCG
>CANDYV010000015.1 GCA_947425085.1 uncultured Candidatus Saccharibacteria bacterium
GGGGTCTTCACCCTCACCGTCGCCACCGCCTTCGGGCGGAGTCACAGGATCAGTCACTTCACCCTTCCCTTCACTCTCGACCACAACAAATTGTGTCAGGTGCGAAGTCTCGAAGGTTGCCTTACCGTCGGCACCAACCTCAACATTCTCAGCCACCAGACTCAGCTCAGTCTTGGCCTCGCCGTTGTCGTTGGTTTCCTTGACGAAGTAGACATTGACATGACCAGCACTGCCGGAACCGTCAGCCGCCTCGGGGGCTGCCACCGTGATCTGAATCTTCTCTGTCAGACCATCAATCGTAGCCTCGCTGCCATCAATCTCCAGCGTCACATCGACGAACACGGCTTTCTCCAGGTCAACAGCATTGCCGCTCTCGTCAACAATAGCGCCATCCTTGCCGTCGTCCGTCGGCAGAGCCTCTTTCACGGCCTCCGCATCAACGGGTTTCACCACCAGCGCCACGTCGCCGTTGCCATCGACGGCAACCTGCTTAGCCGCCTCCTGAATTGCCTCCAGAGGCAGGACCACTTCCTGGTCGCCCAGTTTCACGGTCACGGTCGCGCCAATGCTATCGCCGGTCGTCTCTCCGGTGTCCTCATCGGTAACCAGGCCAGCCGCCTCCAGCGCTTTCACAGCATCAGCGTCCAGCGTCAGCTTCAACGCATCGCCATCGTTCTGGGCCACGCCCAAATCAATAGTCACGTTCACCTTCGCAGCCTCATCACCATCGCCCAAGCCCTCCAGGGCCTCAGTGATAGCATTCGCCAGAACATCGCCTTTGACAGCGGCCGAAGTCACGCCGTTGTTACTGGAAGCCGTCACATCGACAGTTGCTTCCGCAGTCACAGGCTCCTCGGCCGGAGGATTGTCGTCGCCCTCATCACCACCGGGCGTGGTGCCAGGCTTGCTGGGGTCGCCGCCGGGAGTAGTTCCTCCAGGCTCATTGCCACCAGGCTTATCGGAATCAGTTGTACCGGGCTTGTCGGGGTCCGCAGGGTCAGTCACGCCGCCGCCGGGGGTGGACGGGGTAGTGGTAGTCCCCGTATTGCCACCAGAGCTGCTCGACCCGCCAGAGCTGTGGGATCCGCCGCCGGAACTCGAAGATGTCTCCTTCACGCCAACGCCCGCCAGTACCTTAGTCGCAGTATTGTTGGTCGTCACGTAGGTCATCATCGTCTTGCTCGCCGATTTCTCATATTTGGCGAGGTCCGGGTTCTGCTCGACCATCTCGGCCAACCGCTGGTTGACCAGCTGCACCTTCAGCGACACGGCCCGGCCGCTCACCAGCGCCTTAAACGTCACGGTCATCGTTTCCTGGTTGGTCTCGACGACCTCCAGGATCTTGCCGTTGGAGGTGGTCACCTCGCCGATCGTCCAGCCGAACATCTTGGCCAGAGCGGCAGGAACCACGTTCACGGTGTAAGTCTCACCTGCCTTCAGGTTCATCCGTGTCACGGACAACCGGAGATACTGGCTCGTCGCCGCCAGAGCCTGCGCCGTCAGCGTCTGCTCTTCTTTCTCCGCAGCAGTCAGCGTCGGAGTGTTGCCAGTGTTGCCATCCGCCTCAGCGGCCAGCGCCGTGCCCATGCACGACATCGCCAGCACAAAAGACAGGAAAATGGCCAGGGTTTTCTGCAGCAATCTGGGGTTTTTCCGCATGTTGAATTCCTCCTAATTTGTAATGTGCTTACGCCTAAGAATCCGATTGCTATGAGATTCTCAGACTAGGCGTTCTCTCGCGAGAACAGGTACGATTATATATCCTGCGCCTCCTTTGCGCCTGATACCAATATATATAAACGTGAAAAGCATCACCAAAATACCTCCACGATGTTCTCAATTATACCCCCCCCCAGAAAAAGTCAACCCCCGTTGTCAAAATCACAAGCATTTTGCCACCCCATCCCAATAACCACCTCATCTCACAGCAAAAACAGCCCCTCACGGAGCTATTCCAAATCCATCAAAAACCATGGCTCCCGGGGCCGGGCTCGAACCGGCAACCTCGAAGTTAACAGCTTCTTGCTCCACCATTGAGCTACCCGGGAATATTAAACCGCTAACGACCGCAAAAGCGCTCGCCAGCCCCAGCGCACCAATCGCACCACGATCAGCCGCCAGTAATTCCCATTATACCACATTTTCTCAAAAATCAACCAAAAACCTAAAGAAAACCTCAAAAATCCCCTCAATAACTTGTCAAAAATCCCCTTTCATGCTAAAATACTACTATCTAGTGGAGCGTCAATGCTCCACTTTTTAGTTAAATAAGCATAATCGCAAGCAAAGTTAAATAACCCTAATCAACAAACTTAGCCGCAAAAAACAATAATCATCATGGAAGCCTTCATCGAAGAATACCTCAGCCCCGACAAGATTTTCATCACCGTCGCCGTGCTCGCGACGTTGTCCCTCTTTTTGGTCTCCGTTCTTGCCGGCGTCAGCATCCGGCGCCGCGCCCGCGACGAGCTAGAACGCTGCCGTTATCGCCCCCGCAAACACCTCATGGTCGGCGCCGAAAAAGCCTGCTTCCAACTCTTGAACGACCTCTTCGGCCAGCGTTTTTACGTCATCCCTGGCGTCGCCCTTTCTTCCCTCTTGAGCCACAAAGTCGGCCTCCAAGATCGCCGTGCCGCCTACAACTTCATTAAAGATAAAACCGTCGACTTCGTCCTCTGTAACCAACGCACCCTTCGCCCCGTCTGCGCCGTCAAACTCGAAGACGAAAAGTCCAAAAAACCCGACAAAACCCCTGGCGCCAGCCCCGAAGACATGGCCAAATTCTTCAAATCCGCCCGCATCCCCTTCGTCTACCTCCGCGAACCGACGAAAATCACCCGCACCCGCGTCATCGACGAGTTCTCCCGCGTCATCTACGAAACCAGCACCATGAAGCCCCTCCCTCGTGGCCGCCGCAAGAAAACCGCGAGTGACACTCCGGCAACCTACAAAACACGCCAGAAAAAGTCCCCCGACGACCTCGACGCCACTCCTAAACGCAAAAAATCCACCCGCAGCACCGACACCGCTTCCGCATCCTCCGCCGCAGAAACCGCCTCACCCGTCGCCAAAATCCCCACCCCCGCAACCCTCAAATCCACCAAATCCACCAAATCCACCCCGAAAAAATCCTCCGCCAAGTCAAAAGCCTACGACGATTACGAGGACGACATCTCCGACGAAGAGCTCGAAAAATACTTCGAATAACCCACCAAAAGCCAAAATAAATGACAAACAAACCACAAGAAATCGCCCCCGAAAGGGCGATTTCCGCGCGACTGCCAGGATGGCACCGTAACTGCCGCTGAGACCGACTAGATTTGGGCTAGTCAAACTAACCCAAACCCAACCAAGCCCCGTTATTTTACGATCGTAAGTGAAATCTTGCGACCGTCTTTGTCAATGTCAAGAATCTTGAAATTCTTGCGTTCGTTCAGCGTGAAGACCTTTTCAGGATCGACATCGTTGCCGTTCCCAAGTTCAGAAACATGCACCAAAGCTTCAACCGCTGGAGAAATCTGTACGAAAGCACCAAACGGCGTAATCCGAGTAATCGTACCCTCGACTTCGTCGCCGCGCTTCAAATTCTCCACCTCAGAAAGCCACGGATCTTCCGTCAGTTGCTTCATCGAAAGTGACAAGCGCTCCTTGTCGATCGCGATAATCTTCGCATCGACCGTCTCGCCAACCTTCACGTAATCAGATGGGTTATTCACACGCTCCCAAGAAATCTCGGAAATGTGAATCAAACCTTCAACTCCGTCGACGTTCACGAACGCACCGAAGTCCACCACGCCAGTCACCACGCCTTTCACAACGTCGCCGACATGAAGCTCAGCAAAACGCTCTGCAAGACCATCCTTGACGGCTTCCTTCTCGGAGAAAATCAACTTATTATCTTTGCGGTTCGCATCCAAAATGCGCACTTTCATCGGCTTGCCGACCAATGAATTCAAACGCTGCAAGATTTCATCTTTGTCTGCCGAGCCAACCCGCGGATAGTGTTCCGCCGAAAGCTGAGAAACCGGCAAGAAACCGCGAATCCCTTCGTATTCAGCCAAGAGACCACCACGATTCGCGTCGAATGGAGTCACCTCAATCACTTCAGCGCCATCAAGACGAGCCTGGATTTCATCCCAACCCTTCTCTTTCGCGGCCTTGCGAAGCGACAGAAGAATGCTACCATCTCCCATTTCCGCCTCAATCACCGAAGCGGTCACTTCGTCCCCGACGTTCAAGTTCCGTGCGAACGAAACCTCGCGACGAGGTACCACACCGACACCGCGCGCACCGAGATCAATCAAAATCTCGTGCTTGCGCATTGACAAGACGCGTCCGGCCACCGTCTCCCCCACAACTGCCCGCTTGATGCCCTCGGCACCTTCCAGCAGTTCATCCATTGTTAATTTGGCATTTGCCATATAATTATATAATCCTTTCTTCAGGCCCGTTCAAGCACCCACTCAAACCCGCGAGAATACAAAACTTATGCTAACTTATTCGCAAACAACTTATAAACAACTCTGAAAACTTCCAAAAAAGTCTCATAACTTATCTAAAAGTAGTTTCTCGCAGTTTCAGTACTCTTGAACGAGCCCAAAATCTACTTATAATTATATCAAACTTTTCCGCCTCTGTCTATATCTAACGTCGCCGGTTATTCACCATCGCCGCCCCAGTCCCAGCCACGACAACCACCATAATTCCTCCCAACACCCACCAAGCCGGTCGCGTATACCAGGGTCTATCCGCCGTCGAATCTTTATCCTCCTTCTGCGCTTCGTCAGCATCGGTCTTCTTCGGTTCATCCTCATAGTCAAACAGATAATCTCCCGGCACCGGATTCTTAATCACGATATGCGTATCATCTACCCGTTCAAACTCTACTTTTTCCGTCGTTCCGTCTTCTTTCACGATATAAACCGCCTCTAGCTTTTTCCCAGCCTTAACCGTAATCGTCACTTCCGTCGGTCGCTCTTCCGAAATTTCCCCGTTCTCCGTCACAAACTCTAGCTTGTAAAGCTCACTATTCGCTCCGAACTGATTCTTTTGCGCCTGATTCAGAATCAACGGTCTATTCTGCACCTTCGTTCCCTCCGGCAAACCCACCGCCTCGACCGTCAAGCTACCGCCCGTTCCCGAAGAAGAGCTTCCGCTCGTCGACCCAGAATTATTATCCGCAACTTCCGTTCTATCACCAGCCCCAGTTCCGCTACTAACCCCGCCAGTCCAACCACTATTCCCAGTCTGCGACCCGCCAGCTTGGTTTCCACCCGTCTGCCCCGGCACGTTCGGTCGATTCGGGTTCTCTGGATAATCCGAAATATCCGGCTCTTCCGGCCAATTCGGCACCTCTGGGTTATCAGGAGTGTCTGGCTGCTCTGGCTTGTCTGGATCTGGCACATCTGGCTGTTCTGGGTTGTCTGGTTGCTCCGACTTCTTAATCCAATCCACCGTCGCTACCGCCGTCGCCCGGTTCCCCGCCTCATCGCGATACTCGAAGACAAACTCCCCGTTCTCCGTGAACCGATATTCGTTCGACCCACCATTATTCGTCACGATCGGTTCCTCACCATACTGATAACCATTCTCATCATACATCTCATCGTCGTCATCCCCGCCATAACCTTCCCCAAGCAAATCGTTCAGAGTATCATCATCAATCTCCGGCGTATCCGGATCCGGGTTATCCTCAATCAAATCCGGCTCGCGGTCCACCTTCACCAGCCGCGCCACCACTTCCCCGTCCGTCACTTCGCGCGGGCTATACTCAATCTCCACCTTCGGCGCCGCTTTATCGATCCAATGCACAATCACCGTCGTGCTACCTCGGTTCCCCGCTGCGTCCTCATACTCAAAAGTAAACTCACCATTGCGCATGAATAGATAAGTAAACGGATCCAAGCTATCTTTATCTCCGCTCATCTCATCCCCCTCTAAAGAAGTACCACTTTCGACGCCGCCCATTCCGCCAGCATCCGGATTTGGCGCCACCGCTTCATAATCGTCGCCATCTTCAACCTGGAAACCATTATTCAAAATCTTAATCTGCGACCCTTCCGGGAAGACCAGCTTCGCACTCACGCTCCGATTTACTTTGCGCGACCCGCCGCAATCCACTTCTTCCACATTTTCTGCCCCGCTATCGTTCACACAGGTAAATACCACTTCCGGCGCCGCAATCGCCCGACTAATCCAGTCTACCTTAGCAATCGCTTGCCCGACTTCCCCATTACTATCCCTAAAAGTAAACGTAAATTCACCGTTCTCCGTAAACCGATAAGTATATGGATCTCCAGTATTCGTCGTCGAAGTCACCTCAATTTCCGTACTCGGATTCACCAACCGCGCAATCACATCACCGTTCGTTGGCGTCATCGTGCTATAAGCCACGCTCGCCGTCGGTTCCGTCTTATTTGTCCGATCTTCATAGAAGTTAAACATCTTCGCCGCAATGAAACTCCCCGTCGCCGCCGTCGTCTGTCGCCCCTTAATCACTAGATAAGTCACATTCTTCACCGGCTGATACTCCCACTCGCCGTCCTCGTTCTTCGTCGCAAACTCGAAGTTCCGCACCGCCGAGTTATCGACATTCGGCCATGCCGACTGGCAAATCACTTCTGACGCATCGCAGTTATTCGAAATCTGTCCCGCCAACACGAAATCTTCCGTCGTCAACTCATTATATGGCTTATCTGAAGCCGTCACATAGAAATCCGCCTGCAAAATCCGTCCATTCCCGCCTGCCGCCGGAACGTATTCAATCGCCGAAAGATCCACCTTATGATCAAACTTAATTGCAATCCACCGTTCCCTATCGCTTGCATTCCAAGCCGAATGCCACCGCGTGTTAATATTTCCGTCAATCGCATAAATCGCATTCCCGTTTTGGTTTCCTCCTGTCGCCTGGCTCGAAACCCCCGCAATTGACAAGTGCGACACCGCCACATACTTCCTATATTCCTCATCCGTATTCGGCGTGAACACGAAATCCTGCGACGCCTCGCTCGGTAGCCGCGTCCCTGTCGCGCCGACCCGCACCTGAATCGTCACATTCCCAATCCTCTGCGGCGACGACTCTTTATACGACACCCACTCGCCTTCATGGCGCTCGCCATTCTCATCCGTCGTCACCTCGCGCCACTCCATCGTCATATCGACTCCGACTACGCGATTCTCAAGGTCATTCCCATACAGCGTCGACGGCACCGTCGCTTGTGTAATATCAATCGTATAAATATTCCCCTCCCGCGGCACACCCTGAACATGCACCTTAATATCCGTATCAACTCCAATCTGCGCAATCTCTTCATCAGTCAGTTTAATCCCCTTCTCGGTAATCCAACCATTACCGTCCGCCCCGACCGTCCAAGTTTTTCCTCCGTCCAAGCTATATTCCCACGCCGCGCTACTCGCAATATACTTCGATCCCAGCTTGAGCCACCCCGCCGTGTCCTCATCACCATCAAACGAGAACGTCGCCACCTGATTGTCCAATCGACCCAGCAGATACTTCCCCATCAAATTCGTCAAACTTCCCTGCAAATAATAACCCGTATTGATCTCGCTCGCGCTCGTATTCGCCGCCCATTCCAACGTCTCCGTCAAAATCATCTCTGTCGCTATATTATACCCCGCCGCCTCTTGCTCGTTCGTCGGAATCTGCGCAATAATCGTCCTAAGCAGGTCATAAACCGGCACCGGATACCGCTTCATATTCTCCGCCAGCTTCTTCGCAAGCGCAAACCATTCCTCATAAATATTCGTATTTCCGTTAATCGCCCCAGTTTTCGCCTGCGCAACATAATTCGCAATCAGCCCATACCAAGCATCAAAGTTCATATCGAGCTTCTCGAGTGCCTGCTCATAAATTTGCGCCTGCTTCACCAAATCATCGCCATAAATATCCGCCGTCCGCACTAAAATCTGCGAATCCTCATACTTATCAAACTGATTCAACGCCGCCTGCGCCATCGGGATATAACTCCCCTGATACGCATACCGCTTCCCGTTCATCAGCCCATACGTCGACCCAGTTGCGCCCCAGTTATTCAGCTGTCGCACCTGATGATAGGTCTGAATGTTCGTATAACCCGTGAAGTTCGTCATCGCCCAGCCGCTCACATCGTTCGTCAGCGCCCATTGCCCGACCCCGTCCACATTCTGGCTATAATTCATATACGCCACATGCCCCGGCTGGCCCACCGTCGTACTCGGTAGCCCATACGCCGCCTGCATGTTCTGGCCGAAGTTAGAAATCTGCCAACATACCCCGCCGTAATGATGAATCATCCAAAGATGTGGCGCATTCGCCTCAAACCCAATCAAATAATTCCCAGAAATCGTTTTGTCCCCGCTCCCGTCATACGCCGACCCCTGCAACTTATACTTATCAATCAACACTTGTTGCTCCGCCGGATCCGTCGGATAGTTCTGTGCATACCAATAATGATTACCGATGCTCACATACGGCAATGGCGGATAAGTGTAAGCGCCCTTATTCACCGTCGGCAACCAATCCCGCATCCACTCAATTTCATCGTCCCCCGTTTCCGTCGCCATCACATACCGCATCTCCTCAACCTCAAGATTCTCAAACACCTTCCGGTTCAACTTCCCCTCAACCAGATACATCCGTTTGTACACCCAATACCGATCCAGCGGCCGCGAAATGTTCGGACTATCCGCGCTCCCCGCAATCGCCCCAGTATCCCGAATCCAGAACCGCACCTGTTGCGAATGCGTCAGCGACAACGCAATAATCATCCTCTGATACAATTCCTTCCGCTTCCGCCCCGGATACTCAAACATCGGCTGATTATCTTTCAAATCCGTATTCTTAAACTCCTGATACAGTTCATTCAAAACTTTCAACGACTGCAAATAAGTCCCCGACGGCTTCCCGCCCGTCGTATACATCCTAAGCACATCCAGATTATTATACAGCCACTCTAGCGTCTCCCGGTTCTCCGCGCTCTCCAAAATAAACTGCGTCATAGTATATTGCCCCACATTCTTCATCAAATCCCGCCGCAGCACCATCAATTCATGCTCGTCGCTCTCCGACACATTGAGGTCAATCTTCTTCAGCTCCGCATCAATCTCCTCCAGAGTATCCACCACATACGGTTCATACTCCTCCTTCGCCATTTTCGCATCCGCCCACACCGAGTGATCCTGCCCATTGCTCCCGTTCGCATCCACCTGCAACCGTATAAACCGATACTCGCTCACATCAATCCGCACATAATCCGCTTCTTGCCCTGGTAGCATCACCTCATTTTCAGCATTATACAGAACATCCCAATACTGCGACCCCGTCAAACATTGCCCCTGCGCCACGCTCTCTTCATTCGACCCATACACCCAGAACCGCACCCCGTTCCCCGCCGTACTCGTCGTATTTAGCCCCACATACGCCGTGAAATAATCATATCCCTTCTCACGCGCCCCAATCGCTTCCAAATCATAATACAAATTCGAGCTCGCATGCGCCCACAGCCCCTTATCGAACACCGCTGTCCCGCCGTCATGTTTCAAGCTAATCTTCGACCCGTCGCTTGCCTGGTCCCTCAAAAACGTCCCATACCCCACATTCGCCCGCACCGGATCCACATCCGAGAGATATATAAACTGGTCGTCATCCCTCACCAACTCATCAAAGTCCACCGCCATATGGCTCAAATCCGCCGCCATCGACCGCCACGCGAGCGGCCGAATCAGCGCCAGCCCCGCCACCACAATCGCCGCCAACACAATAACTAGCTTATATTTCCGTCGTATTTGTTTTGACATATGAAATATGACCTCTCTTATAGACCTTCCTTTACGGCTTTTCAGCCATTTTCCTCATTATAACACACGTTTTCTTCGCCGCGCAAGTCCAATTTAGTATGTAAATCTTTACTTTTAACTATAAGCATGATATACTACTTATGTAAACCCGCTTCAAAAGTCTGTTTTTGAGCAAAACACTCTCCAATGCGGTCAGTTTTTGAATCAAACTTTCACGAGCAGCGGCTAGTTTTTGAGCAAATCCATTTCTCCCAGCGGTCTGTTTTTGATACCCTCAAAACCGCCTTCCATAACCCGAACAAATCGCCCAAAACCGAACTTAAAACCCTTCGCACCCTGGGCAATGCCACCGCCCATCCACCGTCTGATACCGCGTCAGCCCGCACTCCGGGCACGCCGACCTCCGGTGTAGCCAGTCCCGATAAGTATCCAGCGCCGCCTCGACGAAATCCTCATCATAATATATATCACAGCCCGCCGCTCGATACCGCTCCGCCAGCTCCCGCGCCCGCTCCCACGCCTCCCGCTCCATCCTGATCCGCTCCGGATCTGTCCGAAAATCCCGATGTCCCGACAGCGCATGCCCGACCTCATGTAGCAGTTGTAACCCCCATTCCAACTCCCTCCGCTCCTCATCAAAAGCCTCATCAACGCCTCTTCGACCCTCCAAAAACCCTGCATAAACCACCGTCCTCGGCGGCCTAAACATAAATCTTTTACCAGCCCTGAACCGCAGCTCCGGATAGTCCGCCTCCAACCTTGCCACCAGCGCCTCGCCTCCAGCTGCTTCATCAAAAACTTGTTCAGCCGTCTTGCCAACAGCCCGCGCCTCGTCTCCCCGAACGCCCGCCGCCAGCTCGTTCGGGTGTTCAGCCCGCGCCGCCGCACCATTTTTTTGCGCACCCACGCCCACTTTTTTATTCACCTCCATCCTAACTTTAATCATACCAAACCCGCCCCCATATTGCGAGCATAACCGATTCCAAACCTCCCGCTCGCCCCATGTTCGGGTTTCTCGTGACCGTCAGTTCGGGTTTTTCAACTTCCCTTGTTCGGTTCGCGGATCCATCTAATCCAATCCCCTAAACCGCCTCCGCGCACATTCCCTCCAGCACCCACAAAAATCGACCCCTGAACTAACAGAGGCCGATTTTCTCATTTCATTGCCAGGCATGAATGCCAAGCAGATATATTACTTTTAGTTACGCTAGCCCTCTCAACAGGCTAAACATTTGCGCCTAAGCGTCGGTTTTCTTCGCTGGGCCACGGCGCGAAATGCGACCGCCTTTTGCCCCAGCAATCCGAGCCAAAGCCGGATTAGCGGCAAAACCGCCAGTATGACCGTTCTGACCACCTTTGCGGCCGATCTGAGAGTAAAACTCTTTGCCATACTTTTCACGATTCGTCTGAGCAGCTTTCAAGCCGCCAGCCTTCGTTCCTGACATAATTTTCTCCTTTTTCTGCCCACCAAATACTTACTAAAACCCACCCTTCTTTCGGATGTTACAACCATTTTAGCATACCGCTTCCGTTTTGTCAATAGTTTTTTCATAGAAATTATGTTATAATCCCGAAAATCACTCTTCCCTACCCCGCCACTTTCATCCTTTCTCGTCAACCCTAGTCAAACCACCTTTCAAAAAGTCCGTCAATTCCATTCTCGCTTGCCACTTTTCCACCAAATGTGGAAAACGCCTATTGACAATATTCATATCATGATATAAAATAGAGACAACTTCGGCTATCGAGCTACCACTCGAAAGCCGAAGCCAAATGTTTCGAGCTAGCCACTGCGAGGTAGCCCGAAACCCAAAAGTCACCGAGTTCACGCTCGGTAACTATTACAAAATAGGACGGCCGAACCTACCCTCTCGGCGGTTCTTTTTTGTTGGCCATTTTCCGATCTATTCCTCGCCCGTTCCTTATTTCTCGACCAAAATCCCTTCCACCCCGCCTTTATTTTGCTGTTTTAAGCCCCACAGAAGCCCAAAACAGCCACTCCAAGTCCAAACAGCCATCCGAATACGTTTATGCTTAAAACCGCGCCGGAAACCGCCTTAAAATGCCTCCTAGACCCAAAATCCACGCCCCGATTCCCTCGCAAAGCATCAAAACCGCCGCCAAACACGCCAAAAGCAAGAAATACGGCCGCCAAAAGACCGTATTTTTATAATTCTCCGCCCCAGCCGCCGCCCCGCCAAATCCGCTTCAAACCCGTTGGGCAGGCCTGAACAAGTTTTGATATCAATTGTAAAAAAGGAATAAATATGTGCTATATCAACAAACTGCTAACATTTGGCGGTTGCGGAGGCCGGAGCGGAGAAAAATCTAAAACTTATCTAGCTACGCACCGCACCGAAAGTGCAACATAGCGATTTTCCGCAAAATTAGGATCCGCATTCGTCCCAACAACCCCCATTTTCATACGATAAACTTGGGTCGCATTTCCCGCAGTAGAAGACCAGTAATACCCATCTGATCCCGCATACTCCATCCTGCTATTAGCTTTATTTACTAAGCCACTCCGCACAAAATAAAATGGCGCGACAGCCAACATCTCAACCTTTGTAGCACTACTCCGATTTAATAGATACGCAAAACTCCCATCGCTAGAGCTATTTCCATCAGGTAATTTCCAGTTCTTCGGACAAATACTGCTCGGCGCAATCGCATTCATAATATTCCCACTCCCCGCCGTCGCCGCATTCCATTGATACAAATTCCCCACTAAATAATGCGCATCATATTCCGTAGCAGTATATGAAGCTTCATTATTGTTATAAAACTGAGCATCATTCGACGCTGTACGACTCCCAGTATTCAAAAAATAGCTAGTACAACTTGAAAGCCCGGTCGTAATATTACCGCACCCAGTTGATAACTCTGGCTTCATAGAAATAAACGAACCCAAATCCCATGAATAAGTCCCCGTACCCGAAGTACTGCCTCCCTTTACGTCGGGAATCGTCTTCATCGGCTTATACTCCGTACTCGCAACATCGTAATCTGATAAGCTCGCATCCGGCCACTCTGTTCCGAGGTCCAAATCCAAATTCTGCGTCATCCAACAATTGTTGTCCTTCAGCTTCGCCACCCAATAGCTCTTGCCATCTCGCACATCAATCAGTTGTTTTGTTTCTCCAATCTCGCTCGCTTCACAAACCGCACTCGTCATCTCCTGCATATTAGTTAGCGACGTCAATCCGGTTATCTCCAACGGACTCGACACTACGCTCAGCGTCACCTCATTCTCATAAGTATCCGCCGGCTTATCGTTCCCGATATGCGCCGCAAAACTCAGCATAAACGTCTTACTATCCGACTTAATATTCGACGCATCGTTCCCTCCTAGCGCCACTCCCCGCACATTCTCCGGCATCCGCGAGAAACTCGTCCCCGCCGTCTCGCCTTCCGTCGCATTATAGCCCCATGAGTTCACCGGCAAACTCTCATAACTACTCGAACTTGTAACGCCGTTAATAGTTGCCCCGCTATTCTTCCCTGTTAACTCCGACTTATTGCTGCCTAAATAGACCATATACCCGCCCGAATTTTCTACTCCGACCGTCGCCTTCACCGAATATCTCGCCGAAGCTCCACTCTCGGAAACCGGCGTCAACGTCGTCACCCCGACCGGCTCTCCGAACGCAAAACTCACCGTCGAGGTCAAAACCTCCGCCTGCGCCGCCGACTCACCACTATCTCCAACATCTTCCGACCCCTCCAACGCGCTTGCCGATAACCCCACCAGCGGATTTACCAACAAAAACGCCAGCAGTAACAAGCCTAAACCGCTTGCGCTCCCGGCAATATTAAAGTTTTTATAACCTCTTAGCATTATGCCCTCCTTTGATTGTATGAACACCCAGGCGAGCCATCCCCCAATACAAAAATGGCACCGCAAGGGTGTTCACACAATGCATCTAGCAAATCTCTTCACCAGGGCACAGTACCTTACGGCGCCATTTATCCTGATGAAAAATATGTCGAAGCAAAAACGACTTGCCTTAACGATACATTATGTGAACAATCTCATTATACCACACAAAAACCAAAACCAGTACAAAAAACGAGCAAGATAAAACTCCCTGCCAAAAGCACGGAGTCTTATCTTGGTGGAGTAACAGGGATTCAAACCCTGGACCTCCGCCTTGCAAAGGCGGCGCTCTAATCAGCTGAGCTATTACCCCATAACATATTAAGATGTGACGCTACGGTCACAATCTAGAGTTGTAGGTAAAATTTGTCAGATTGGTAATTTCTTCGAACGAAGCGCGCCTTACCGGCGAGCAAGAGAGAAAAATTGCCAAGATGGCGGATTTTAACACAACGAATGGTGGGGATATGTGGACTTGAACCACAGACCTCGTCATTATCAGTGACGCGCTCTAACCAGCTGAGCTATATCCCCATTCCCTTCATTTTACCCCACTTCGCCCGAAAAATCAAGCCAAAAACGCAAAATCGCCCGCAAAACTAAAAACCAGAAACTGCAAACCCGTCGCAACAACCCCAAAAATCAAGGCCTAAAATTATAATACACCACCCCGCTTGTCAGCCCCACGCCCCGCGCCGCCGCCAACTCCGACACCGTCAAAAACTCATAACCTTGCGCCCTCAAATCATCAATAATATTCGCCACCGCGTCCACCGTCGAAGCGTGAATATCATGCATTAGCACAATCGCCCCGTCGTGCGCCGCCCCAACCACGTTCGCTCGCACCGTCGCCGCGTTCCTATACTTCCAATCCTGCGGGTCTACCGACCAATAAATCATCGGCTTTCCCAAATACCCCCGCATTATATCGCTCACCGCACCATATGGCGGCCGCATAATCGCCACTTTCCGCCCCAAAGTATTCATAAAAATCTGATCCATATTCGTCACATCACTCTGCAAGTCCACCGCCGAAAGTTTTGACAAATCTTGGTGATACGAACTATGGCTTCCGACCTCGTGTCCCTCCGCCTCCTCGCGCTTCAAAAGATCCGGCGCCCGGCTCGCCATCGACCCCACCACGAAAAACGTCGCTTTCACCCCCTTCGCCTTCAAAATATCCAAAAGTCGCCCCGTCGTCGCCGTCGAAGGACCATCATCAAACGTCAACGCAATCAACTTCTTTTCCCCGGTCACCGGCACCGTCACAGGCGGATTCGTCGTTGCTGCTGGCTTTTCCGGCTCGACCGGCTTCTCTTCCGGTTTTTCCTCTGGCTCCACCGGAGTCTCCTCGTCCGTTCCCTCTGCCGGCTTTTCTTGCACTTCCTCCCCAGGCTCTTTCCCCTCCGGCTCATCCGTCGTCACCTCATCCCCGCTCGCACCGCCAGTCGCCTCCCAGATCGCATTCCCGACCAATTCCCCCACTCCAAAAGCCCCGAAACCAACCCCAATCACTATCGCCACCAGCACCACAAACTTCAGCCACGGATAATACACATTCACCCGATGCAACCAACCACCCCGCCTCTTTTCCTCACTCTCACCAGCCTTTTCATCGCCCGTTACATGCCGTCGCCCCTCGTCATCATCAGCTTCCCTAACTATTTCATCCTCAGCGTCGCCTTCGGCGCCCGCCACGTCCTCGATAGCATCTTCTTCAACAACTTCATCAACCTCTTCGCCGGCAACCGCCTCAGAAATCTCCTCATCAACAACCACCTCGCTGGCTACATCAGCATCTTCTTCGCCCCCGTGAACACTCTCCTCTACGACCGGTTTCTTACCGCCTAGCTCCACTTCACGAATTACAATCTCCGGCTCCGTCGTCTTTTCTGTAGTCCTTTTTCGATTTTTTGTTTTTCGTTTTCTGCTCATGCTGCCCCAATTATACCACTTTTCCTTCGACCGAGCACACATTTTTTATTAAATAACCACCCCGAATCGCACCATATAAACCACCTCACCCCTAACCGAGCTACTCCTCCGCCTTCAAAACGCACTGTCGCGCCCACTCATACATCGCAATCCCCGCCGCCACCCCGACATTCACCGACCGCGTCGATCCAAAACTCTCAATCTCCCGCACATCATCCGCCATCTCGATCGCCTCATTCGTCAGACCTCCCCCTTCCGAGCCGAACAACAAAGTTGTTTCCTGAACAAATTTTTTAAGCGACAGTGGTTTTACCCGCTCCATATGATTCTCAATCGCCACCACTTCCCTGTTACGTGCCCGCTGGTCCGCATAAAAACTTTCTACATCCGGCCAATATACTACTTCCAAATACTTGTCCGTACACATCGCTCCCCGCCGATTATATTTCCGCCGTCCAATAATATGAACCTTCGCCACATTAAAATTATTCGCGCTTCGCACGATTGTCCCCGCATTAAAATCATGCTCCACGTTCTCAATCGCCACTTCCAACGCATTCCGCTTCCGCGCCAACTCCTCAAAAACCGCCTCATTCGGCAACCCCTTATACTCATCTTGCAGATTCCGCGTGTCTTCCCCGCTCTCCATAGAACCTCTATCTAAATTCTCTTCATCCATTCCTATAATTATACCATATAAATACCCCATTTATCACCAGTTATCACCCCTCTAACCCATCAAAAAACTGACCATTGGTCAGTTTTTCTTCACTTAACAACTTAGTTGTGCAATTTTCATCGAAAGTCAAAAGCTTTTGTCGTGTCTCTTGCGAGCTACATTGTGATCTAAGCTTATCATCACAATCACGACCGACCTAGCTACAATATGTATTGCTACATACTGCGCATCAAACTCCCTAGAAAGGAGGTAATCCATCGACACGTTCTCGTACCG
>CANDYV010000016.1 GCA_947425085.1 uncultured Candidatus Saccharibacteria bacterium
GTCAATAGCCATTGTGCCCTTCATCATGGTTATAGTCCCCTAACATTTTGAATCATGGTATAATATTATACCAAATACTTCTTAAAATCACCCCTGTTATGGGGTGATTTTAAGTTTGCGCTTATTCTTAGAAAAACGCGAGTTGCTGCGGAGTGTTTTTGATTTCTTGAATAGTTTTCTCGCCGGAAACGACATTCATATTAGCAAATTGATGCTCCGTAAGCATTAGCATCCTGATTGATCCAGTTTTTGGGGCCATCTTTTTAATTCTTTCAAGATGAGTATTAGCATTATCTCGATCCGGGCATAGGCGCGTATAGACTGAGTATTGGAGCATTTCAAAACCATCATCCAACAAAAACTTACGAAAGCTCGTAGCAAGTTTTCGCTCTTTTTTTGTAATGACCGGGAGGTCAAAAATTACCATTGCGCGCATAAAATGATACGGTATCATGATTTTATGTTATTTAATTAACTGAGGTAAATTGAACGGCTCAACACTGTCTTTCAAGATTGAATCCAGAAAACTTCCCACTACCATTTCGGCGAGATGTTTGATCGTATACCTTCTGTCAACCATTATACCATACTGGTTTAATACGTCAAAAAGGAGGTGTCTGTCTACTTTTGTAAGCGCTGAATCATATTTATCTCCAAGATGAGACACGGCAACTTTCGACAAAACATAGTCATCAACTAGCGGCCTAAAGCTTTCGATCAGATCATCAACAAGATTATACTGATTCAATTCAGAATGGTGGTTAATGCCTAGCTCCGTGATTAGCCCGCGCGACGCTACCGAGCGCGCAATCGAACCACGAACAATAGCATACGCGTAGTTTAGTGCGGAATTATACCACATCGGCTCCCTACGAGTCGCATCGCCAAGCAGAGCATCAAAATAAATTCGCGCGGCCACTCCTTCGTTATTAGCAACGTCGCCAGACCTCACGGTTGAGGCAAGTTTTCTAAGTCGCGTGGCGGCGTCTATATAATTATATTTTCCCAGAACATCGGCTTGGTTACTGATCTTATGTATAATATTTTTACGCCATAGCTGTTTGCGAAGTGGTTCGGAAATGCCAAGCTGCGTTCTAGCGTTTTTTGAGCTGCGTGCTGCTTTGCCGTGAGGGAGGATAATAGTAGATGGCAAGTGTTTTTCGTCGCAGATTAAAGTATTTACGTCGAATTGCGCTAAAGCTGTAATGATATTAGCCGTTAGAATCACCTCTCGGTTATCGATTATTAGGCTGTCTATATCCTCAAGAGGTAAAGCAACTTCTTCATCCTGCTTGATGACTAATTTATTGTCACGCAAACTTAGTTTTGCGGGTTTTTCGATTGCAACTACTCGCCACGCCATACTCTACTCGAACTTATAGTTATCGCCAAGAACGGAGATTGGGATAACTTTTACATCTACAGCTTTGCCTAAACAACATGTCGGGAGTGTGCCAGTTTTGTCTGCGGCATTGTGTGACATAACGGTTAGTTGACCTGTCGTGATGCCGTATTTAACGTAGTATCCTTCAACGATTTTTCCAGGATATTTTATCTGGATGTAATCATTAGGAAAAACTTGGGCCACTTTTTCAAAACTATTTTCTTTGCTGGCAAAAATCATTTTGTCTACTGCTATATCTTGCAGTTCTGCGTCGTTGGGCATTGGCAAAATAGGGATTGCTTTCTTTCCTAAGCTGTGTGCGTAGAGCGGAGCGGCGAAAAAATTATATTTGCCATCACGCATCTTACGGCGATAGATATTAAGGCAGATTGTTTTACCATTATCAGCAAATTGAGTGTCATGATTTAAGTAAACGCCGGAGGTATCGGGCTTTTTCTCATAGACTTTAATAGTTGAGACGGGCGATAACGGGCGTCCGTTTTTATCTGTGGTCTTGTTGTTTTTATAAACTGGTCCGTCGAAAGCATTCTCGCCTTTTTCTTCAAGCAATTGCTTGAGTTGCTGATATAAAACCTGGTCACTTTCTGGAAGAACTGACATCTCAAGATAGCTAGCCCCTGGTTTGCCCTTCTTTTGGCAATCAAGATAATTTTTAGCAAAAGCTTTGTCCAGACGTTTGCGAACCGTGCGACGTCCGTCTTCGGTGACTTTGGGGCTACGGATAGTTTCTTCGTGCGCTTGACCTTTTGTGCTACGTTTTGGCATACGTGAAACGAACAGTGGATGAATGTTTTCGAGAAAATCTTCATCGTAGCTCGTGAACTGTCGAAACTTGTCACGAAAATCGGTAAGTTTTTCAATCTCACCAGTATTATGAGTCATCCCCGTACGGATGCGGACTTCCCTATCAAAGTCTTCCCAGGGTTTTAATATACCATGAAGCTTGTCGTAGTCCTTCGTTGTGACTTGCGTGGTCTCTCCATTTTCATCTACATAAAGAACCGTGTGAGTTTTTGCGCCAAGCTCTTTATATTTGTTCCATAAGGAAATCTTGCGGATTTGCTCTTGTGATGTTGTCGCAATAATACAAGCGTCTACAGCGTGATGACAGCTGTTCGTATCTCGGTCTTTGTCACCAATTTCGTAGATCTTGCGGAGATAAGAGGTGATGTGTCCGTTTGGCGCAACGACTCTTTGTTCACCACCAGAATCGCCAGCAAACTTCAAGTTCTTCTTAAGATATTGACAAACAAACTTTGAGATATATCTAGTATCATTGAGAGCGTGCGATCTCCAATCTTCTTTTGGCGATTCCTCACATAAGATGCGTTTTTGCTTGGCAAACGGCAAGGTTCTAGCAATCGCTTCAATAGTCCTCCAGCGACTCGTGTCTTGACCCCATTTTTCAAACGGCGTGCGATCAGCTTTTTCTTGATTACAGTTCGAGCAGACGATAACTTTATTACTAAGACTGTTATTCCCGCTGCGGCTCCAAGGAATGATGTGGTCGACTTCAGTCTGCCGGTCATCACTCAGATCGAGCGGCGTGCCACAATAAGCGCATTTGCCCGCCTGTTCTTCGCGTAGTTTATATTTGATGATCTGCTGACCTTTCGGGTCGACAACACCAAGCTCTTTAAGTACATTTTTAGCTTTTTCGTTGCGCTCTTGATTTTCTAACTGTTGTTTTATAATCTCCTTGCGATCTTGGAAGTTTTTCGCGAGATCGGTTGCGGTTTCAACTTTGATTTGATATGGCGAGCCATATTTCTTGATAATGGCGTTAACAACTTTGCGAGTTTGTGAAATGGCTCGTTTAACAACTGGGTTGGTGAGCTGATGAAGCTCGTCTTCAGATAGCGGGGGGAGTTCACTCTTGTCGCCAGAAAGTTTTTGTGCGAATTGTCCTGGATAGCTCGCTTCGACGGCTTGATCATAGGTCATGCCTTCAAGAAGATGAGGAGTGATTTTGCGCAACGCCTTCAGAGATAGGTGCCCAAACCCAGAGAAAGATAAAGCCATGAACTCTTTGATAACATCATTCGGGAGGCTTAATTTATTGAGCTCCGACTCAAGGGCTTCGTCATCCTTGTTTTTTGTCAAGATTTCACCAATTTGGTCAAAGAGGTCGATATTATCTTGGAGTTTTATCCATTCGTTCGGATGGTTCTTATAGGCGTCTTTGATAGCGTGATAAAACTTTAAATTACAAAATGCGTTCTTTTCTTGATCTTCACCTGTCTTTTTCTTGCCTCGAATATAGTCGAAATCAAAGTGGGCGTTTTTATCCGGACTAATAAGGTTACGTATGGTTTTGTACGAGATTGTCTTTTGTTTTTTGGCCTGCGCAACACATTGTTCGATTTGCTCCGGAGTGAGCTTTTGACCATTGTTATAAGTGAGATGCGCTAAATCTTGTGCCAAACGAAATAGTTCAAAAGTATAGCTGGCTCGAGGAGCGCGTGGCTCGTCTTTCTCGAACTGACATTTGCCGCGCATTTTTTCGATAAGATCATCGGTCATAAATGGGCGCTGATAGAAGAGCCCCCGATTTTTCTTCATCAAAAGCTCTTCGATATCTTGGTTAGACCATTCTTGTCGGTGGAGAATTGTTGTAATTTCTTGCTCGAAGTCGGCGCGGATAAATGAATTCGTGTAATCGTCACGTTTGTTTCGCTTGTGCTGGGAGAACTTTTCATCATTAAGTAAGGCTTGCGCAATCGAACCATCATATTGGGCAAGGAGAGGTTGATTTTCTTTGATTGCCTTAAGAACGCGACCACTTTCTTTGTCTTTTTCTTCAACGACCTTGCGGTTACTTTTATATCCGCGGCGTTTAGCTATGTGATAGAGCGCAATAAAGAGTTCGTCGTTTGGGACTTTTTGTTGGATCGCCTTAGCTCGTAATTCGTAAGGGTCTTTGTGGCTATGCGCAGAGTCGTAAGTAAGAAGGTTCTGTATATCTTCGGAGGTGAGCAGCTTATGCTCGATAAAAAATTGTTTTAAATAATCGAGGCGCTGACGACGACGGCGCAAACGGCGACGGGCGGAACGGGCATCGCGGCGAGGCTTAGCCAAGGATTCCCCGTTTTTTGGATTCTCTGGTCGTTCAAAAATACGAACCCCCACATCTTCAATACGCTTTTTATCTTCGTTAATAACCGCCCAGCCAATACTTGTCGTACCAATATCCAAACCTAACGAATATTTCACTTATGTCTCCGTTCTCTAATTTATGCAAACATTATACTATATATGTATTTTGATGGCAACCTTAAGCGTTTCTGAAAACAGTTATAGCGCTCCGAGGAGCGCCTTTACTGTGCTAGATATCTTAATAATTTAAGATAACATTATTATAGAGACCTAACAGTTTGAACCATGGTGCAACCTTACTTAAGGGTTACACCTGTTTTAGATTATACTCTATCTTTGAAGTTTTGGCAAGAAGCTTTACCTTTCCAGCTGCTCTTTATACTGCGCGTAGTTGACGTAGATGAAGGCGAGGTCTTCCGTGAGGAAGGAGTCGACCTTAGTGCGGGCGGCAGAGATACGGGCGGAAATGAACTTGGCGATGATGGCAGGCGTCAGCACGACGAGGGCGATAGTCATGGTCGAGCCGAAGGCGGAGATGAATTTTTGGGCGTTGATGACGCCAGTTTCGGTGTCATAGGCAAGGAGAACGATTGAAGAAAGTGTTACGGCAATCGAGAGCGTCCACTCGAGGAGATTTGGCTTCGAGGCAACGGGGCGATTGCGTTCAAAATAATTAATCGCGAGCTCGAGGTCGGACTTCGTGCGAAGGTTGTGACGACGGAGGTCCGCGACGAGATTATTGATGCGGATTTCGTCGTCAGCTTCAAGAATGACTTTCATATGATGCTTGCGAGCGGTTTTGCGAAGTTTTTCTGGCTCGACGTGCGCTAGGCCATAGCGAAAATCTCGCAGGAAAAACATAGCAATAAAAAGTATCAAGAACAAAACCATAATTCCGTAAACAAGCCAACGGTTAAAACCAAAGGCTAAATCACAAACAAGCGCAAGCGCAGCAATAAAAATCGCGCGCGGCCAATAATAGGCGAAGAATCGGCGTTCTTGAAGACCTTTCTTATATTCTTTTTCGATTTCGCTAAACAAAATAACCTCCTATACGCCGCCGAATCATTCGACAAACGAGAAAATACCTCTATTTTCTTAATTATATCACGGCGCATGCTATAATATATATTAATATGAGTAAGTTAGAAGATATTGTAAGTTTATGTAAGCGGCCGGGATTTATTTTTCCGGGGTCAGATGTCTATGGCGGTATGGCTGGGACGTGGGATTTTGGGCCGCTGGGCGTGATGTTGAAGCGAAACATGATGAACGCATGGTGGAGCTTCTGGGTTGATCAGCGCGATGATATGTATGGGGTGGATGCGGCGATTATTATGAATCCGAAAACTTGGGAAGCGTCGGGACATGTGGCGACTTTTGCGGATCCGCTAGTCGAATGTAAGGAATGTCATGGACGTTTTCGCGCGGACAAGTTGGTCGAGGGGGCAACTGAGAGTATTTCGACGGAAGAGTTTTTGAAGGCGGACGTGAAGTGTCCGACTTGTGGGAAGAAAAACTGGGACGAGATTAAGAAGTTTAATATGATGTTCCAGACTCATGTCGGTCCGGTAATGGACGATTCGTCGATTGCGTATCTCAGGCCGGAGACTGCGCAAGGGATTTTCACGAATTATAAGAATGTCGTCGATACGATTTATCCGAACTTGCCGTTCGGGATTGCGCAGCAGGGGAAGGCGTTCCGAAACGAGATTTCGCCGCGTGACTTTATTCTGCGCGATCGCGAATGTAGTCAAATGGAGATTGAGTATTTTGTGCGGCCAGAGGAATGGGAGGAGCAGTTTGAGAAGTTGCGCAAAGAGCAGCATGACTTCCTCGAGAACGTAATCGGTCTGCCGGCAGAGATGATTCATGAGCTAGACGTGCCGGCGGAAGATCGTGCGCATTACTCGAAGCGGACGATTGATATGATGTTCGACTATCCGAATGGCGAAGAAGAGTTGATGGGTTTGGCATACCGGACAGATTTTGATTTGTCAAATATTCAGCGTGAGTCGGGGAAGTCGATGGAATATCGAGATAAGGTGACTGGCGAAGCGTTTATCCCGCACGTGATTGAGCCATCAATCGGGGTCGAGCGGTTATTCTTGGCGATCCTCACGGCAGCGTACTGCGAGGAAGAGGACCGGGTGGTTTTGCGGTTACCGGAAAGCTTGGCGCCGTATAAGTTCTGCGTGTCGCCACTTTTGAAGAATAAGCCAGAATTGGTCGCGAAGGCACAGGAAGTTTATGCGGCTTTGAAGGCGAAACATACTTTCGTGACTTGGGATGATTCTGGGAATATCGGGAAGCGCTATAAGAAGCAGGATGAAATCGGGACGCCGAAGTGCGTGGTGATTGACTTCGATACGCTTGAGGACGGAACGGTTACTGTGCGCGACCGTGATACGACTGAGCAAGTGCGTGTAAAGATTGAAGAGTTGTAAGAATTAGCAAGCAAGGTGCGCATATATTTTTCTTGAACCGCGTCACTCGAGCCCGTCGTCACGGGTCTCATGTGCTTGTCCTCCCTCGTGGCGGTCCGGATGTTCAAGAAAATTGTTGCGCACCTTTTCTGCCAATCTTGTATATCTCTTTAATTTAAGTTATTATATATAGGTATGGCAGAAAAAGTAGAGAAAAAGTCAACCGTAAAGCGCACGCTACATTATTTTTGGCAGGAGATTGTCAAGTATAAGTGGTATTCGTTGGGATTTTTCATCGCGACTCCGATTGTCGTGTTTGTGCGGGCAGTTTTGTCGGCGATGATTTTTGCGAATTTGATTGAGAAGGTTTCGCTCGGATTGCCGCTTGATGAGTTGTTGCAGAGCGCAGCGATTGATGTGATTTTGTATCTAGTTTGTTATACCGTGAGCAAGATGGTTCTGGAGGAGCTGCGGCTATACTGGACTTGGAAGATGGAGGTTTTGTCGATGTACGACCTCGCGAATTTGTGTTTTAATACAGTTTCCGAACAGTCGATGCAGTTCCATAGTGATCGGTTCTCCGGTTCCCTGGTTTCGCAGGTGAACAAGTTTGTCGGGGCGTTCGAACGAATGATGGATGTTTTGATTTGGGACGCTTGGCCGATGCTTTGTTATATTATTTTCGTGGTGATTGTGCTTTGGAATCAGGCGGCGTGGTTTGCGATCGGGATTGTCGGGTTTACGATTATTTATTCGATTGTGTCGGGGCTGACGATGGGCAAGATTGCGCACCTGAACGATGGGGAAGCCGAAGCTTATACGAAGCAGACCGGGCAGTTGGCGGATTCGATTTCGAATATTACGTCGGTGAAGTCGTACGCACGCGAAAATCATGAGCGGGAAAGGTTTGCGACTTTTTCGCGGAGAGTTTCGGACGCGAGCAACCGGCTGATGAAGGCGACGATTCGGCGGGATTTGGTGTTTAACTTGGTGCAGATTGGGATTACGGCGCTGGTTTTGGCGTTCTTGCTGTTCGGGAATGCGTGGTTTAGGATTTCGGTGGCGACGCTGGTCTTGATTGTGAACTACGCGAGCGGGGTGATGGGCGAACTTTGGAATATTAACTCGATTTTTAAGAATATGAACCGGGTGTTTGGCGATGCGCACGAGATGACGGTGATTCTCGACACGGTTGACGACGTGGTCGATGCGCCGGATGCGCGGCCGCTGGAGATGAAGCGGGCGGAAGTGACTTTTGATGATATTACTTTTCAGCACGCGGACGCGAAGGCGCCGATTTTCGAGAACTTTGATTTGACGATTCATGACGGCGAGCGGGTGGGGTTAGTCGGGGTTTCGGGATCGGGAAAGACGACCTTGACGAAGTTATTGCTCAGATTTGCGGATGTTCAGAAGGGCGCGGTGAATGTGTCGGGGCAGAATATTCGGGAAGTGACGCAACAGAGCTTGCGCGAGAATATCGCGTATGTGCCGCAGGAAACTTCCCTGTTCCATCGTTCGATTGCGGATAATATTACTTACGGTAAGCCGGGCGCGACAGCGGAGGAAATCAAGCGGGCGGCGGAGCTGGCGAATGCGGATGAGTTTATTATGGATTTGCCGGACGGCTATGATACGCTGGTCGGCGAGCGTGGGATCAAACTTTCGGGCGGACAGCGTCAGCGGATTGCGATTGCGCGGGCAATTCTGAAAGATGCGCCAATCCTAGTCTTGGACGAAGCGACGAGTGCGCTTGATTCGGAATCGGAGGCGTTGATTCAGGATGCACTTTCTCGGTTAATGGCGGGGAGGACGAGCATCGTCATCGCGCACCGGCTTTCGACAGTGGCGAGTCTCGACCGAATTGTTGTTTTACAGAATGGCAAGATTGTCGAGCAGGGTCGACATCAAGACCTGCTCGCGAATGAAGACGGAGTATATCACCATCTTTGGTCACGGCAGAGCGGCGCATTCATGGAGGAAGAATAAGTTCGTCTTTGTCCGCAGCATGAGCAGAGTGTTATAATAACATCGTGGATATAAGAATCCATAAGATACGAAGCGCCGCTTCGAGAGAACTCCGGCCGCGCCAAGTTCTTTTCTGGAGATCGCGAAGACCTCTCGAGAACTTTTTAGAAAAGTGTACAGACTAGAGAAATATTTTTCGTTACGGCGAGAAAGTTAATATAAGCGTCTTCTGGTTCGTGTGTCGCGAACCGCATCCAGTCGTCCGGCTTTGGGCAGTTCTTCTCGTGGCGCCGACCGCCTCAAGGGGCGGCAACGTCAATCAGAGTACCAGCAACCTGTTCAATGTCGCCGGCGACAACGGCTTCTACTGGTCATCTACCCCGAACTCTAGCGCCAGCAACGCCTACGACCTCAGGTTCAACGGCACCAGCAACATCAATCCGTCCGACAACAACAATCGGCAGAACGGCTTCTCCGTTCGCTGCACTTTACTGTGCCCGATCTCCAAAACTCTATGGTTTATAGCGGCAAAAAGTCGCCCATTTGCGGGGTGACTTTTTGGTTCTAGCTGAAGACCGTTAGTTCGCAGCCTATTGGTTGTTCCAGCGGTCGATGGAATCTTTGATAACCTTTTTCGCCTCGTCGAGACCAGCGAATTCCTTGACTTCGGTCGTACCAGGTTTCTTGAGATCTTTGTAGTGGTTGAAGTGAAAATTGATCTGCTCGATGAGGCGCTTTGGCAAGTCTTCGAGGGTCTTGTACTGGTCGCCGTTATTGCGGTCGTCGGCTGGAACGGCAATGATTTTATCATCAACTTCGCCGTCGTCGACGAATTTCATGACGCCGAGGACACGAGCGACGGTATAGATGCCGGTCGTGAGAGGCTGGTCAGTAATCAAGAGAACGTCGAGCTCATCGCCGTCTTCGTCGAGGGTCTGTGGAATGAAGCCGTAGTTGGTCGGTTTTGCGAAAGCAATCGGCTCGATGCGGTCGAGCATGAAGCAAGCGTTCTTGCGATCCCATTCGATTTTGTGGTTCGAACCGGTCGGAATCTCGACAACGACGTTGATTTCGCCGTTCTCGTAGTCGCCCGGGGTGAGGATTTTATTGAAATCTGCCATAAAAACTCCTTTGTTATGGAATAATTATAGCATAAGTCTGCGGAGTTTTGGGGATCAAGACAGCAGAAACCGCCGGGCGCGAGGCTCGGCGGTTGTCTGACAAGAAAAAACTGGCGATAACTACTCCGGGGCAGAGTTACTGAATCTCGATGATTTCGGCGATGTATTCGCGGGGGTTGGCGTCGTTCATGATTTTCAGGTAGCGCTGGCCGAGACCGGCGGGTTCGCCGATAGTAATGCAGTCGGCGCTGAAGCCCAGAGTGTAGACATCGGTGCCCGCGGACTGATAACGCGGGACGTCGAAATTGACGGTAATGATGTTTTCACCGGAGAGCTCGTCGTTCATGGCGCTGCAGACCAGCATCTCATAGAACGGGGTGAGTTGCTCGATTGCGGCGATTTCCTGGTCGGTCTTCCGCTGGTAATCAGGGTTCGTCTGGCGGAGCTTCTTCAGGGCCGCCTGGTAGTGACGATAGGCGGTGTGGTTGACCAGATAGAGACGCCAGGCGCCGGGTAGAACTTCGACCGCCGTCAAAGGCCAGTCCTTGATAATACCGCCGGTGAACAACTTCTGATACTTCTTGACCGGGTTCGGCGCCGACTGGTCGGCGCTAAGCTGCAGGAGCTTGGCACAGAGGCTGTCGGGACTACTGTGACTACTGGAGAGCTGCGGGCGAATGTGTCGAGGCATCGGACGGCTCGCAGCAAAGCAGAGATAGTCGTAGAGACTGGCATGGTTGCTGAGGGCATCCTCGGCGGTCAGGGTATAGGCCGCGTGGTCGCCAGCGGCT
Source organism: uncultured Candidatus Saccharibacteria bacterium (assembly GCA_947425085.1). Taxonomy (GTDB): domain Bacteria; phylum Patescibacteriota; class Saccharimonadia; order Saccharimonadales; family Saccharimonadaceae; genus Nanosyncoccus. The sequence goes on from CANDYV010000016.1 coordinate 10,808, forward strand.
TTCAGGATGAGCTGACTGTGAATTTCGCGCATGATTCGGAAACCTCCTTGATGATTTTGGATTTTTGGGAGTTGCTGGATTTGTGCTAGTTGCACGCAGGGTTACTGGGGTTATGCGAGGACTGCGTTTGCCTTTTCATATTTTCTTGTCGTAATAAACAGCGAAGGCGAACGCACAAAAAGCTTGGGCGCCGAGCGATTGCTCGCACCTTATCTTTTTATTGTAGCATACTTTGTGTATAATGTCAATGGTTTTTGTTGTGGTTGTAATCTGAGGGTTGACCGAAGATTTTTTCGTGGCGGACGGCGTCGGGGAGGTAGGATTTGTCGAGATGGAAACCGGCCTCCCATTTCTGGCCTTCGCCGAAGCCGAGCTCTTTCATGAGTTTGGTGGGGGCATTACGGAGCCAGGTCGGGACGGGAGCGCCCATAGACTTCTTCGCGACCTCGTTGGCGCGGGCCCAGCCGTCGTAGGCGTCGCGGTTTTTCGGGGCTTTCGCAAGGACGACGGCGACATGGCTCAGAATAATCCCACCTTCAGGCATACCGACGCGCTCGATTGCTTCAAAACAGCTGACGGCGAGATTGAGGGCAGCGGGGGTAGCGAGGCCGATGTCCTCGGAGGCGAAGATTACCATGCGGCGGGCGATAAACTTCGGATCTTCCCCGCCCTGAACCATGCGAGCGAGATAATAGAGAGTGGCGTCGACGTCGGAACCGCGCATGGACTTGATAAAGGCAGAGATGTTGTTATAATGATAGTCGCCAGATTTGTCATATGGCATAGTTTTTTGGCCGACGGCGGTTTCGACGACTTTTTTGTCGACTTTGTCGGAAAGGCTCAAGGAGAGCTCGAGGTCGCCGAGGGCGGAGCGGGCGTCGCCGCCGGAGAGGTCGGCGATAAACTCGAGGGCTTCGTCGGTGATGCGGGATTCGGCGTTTTCAGCTTTGACGGCGCGCTTCAAGACTTCGAGGATGCTGGCTTTGTCGAGAGCGGAGACGATGACGACGCGGGAGCGGGAGATGAGCGGAGAGATGACTTCGAAGCTAGGATTCTCGGTGGTGGCGCCGATGAGGATGATGAGGCCGGACTCGACGTGCGGGAGAAAGGCGTCCTGCTGGGCTTTGTTGAAACGGTGGATTTCGTCCACGAAGAGGACGGTGCGGGTTTTTAGGTTCCAGTTCACTTTTGCGCGCTCGACGACGGCTTCGATGTCAGCTTTTTTCGAGGTGACAGCGGAAAGCTCGACGAAGTCAGCTTTGTATTCGCGGGCGAGGATGCGGGCGAGAGTGGTCTTGCCGGTGCCGGGAGGACCCCAGAAAATATGGTTAACCGTTTCGGCTTTTTTGACAATCTCGGTGAGGATTTTGCCATCGCCAATAATCGCGTCTTGCCCAACAACGTCGTCTAGGGTCTGCGGGCGCATACGCTCGGCGAGGGGAACTCGGTTACTCATGAGAATATTATACCATAACTATAGAAATCTGCGAAGGATGACTATTCGAGAGATTTGACGAGTGGGGTAAGCGGAGGGAGGAGGGTAGCGAGGTTTTCAATTCTACGGGCGAGGCGGAGGGGGTTTGCGAGGAGGAAGCGGGCGAGCTTGATTTCAGGGGCGCGGATATTGCCAGAAGGGTCGGGTCGAAGGGCGGCTTCGAGCGGGTCCCAGAGATAGGTTGCGTCAGGAGAGAGCGGCTGACCAGCGACATCGCAAAGGAGATTGACCTCGTCGCCAGAGGCGCGGGCAAAGTTGAGATTGAACCAGGCGAAGACGAGCTCGTGACCGTCGCCGCGGTTGAGACCGGCAAAGGACTGTTTTAGAAGATCGAAGTGAGCGGGGTTGTCGGTCTGCTCGGCGGCACGGTCGAGCTTTTTGAGCAGAGTCGAGGCAAGCTCGAGCGTCGACATGTCGGAGAGGATATTGCTATAGAAATCAAGCATTTTGGCGCTGGTGAGGGTGCCGAGAGGTTGACTTTGAGCTTGAGCGTTGCGGCCATAGCGAACGACAACATCGGCGACAGAAAAGAGTTCAATGCCGCCGGCGAGGCGGGACTTTTCCTTGCGGACGCCGCGGGCGAGGGCGGCAACCTTACCTTCCGGCGTGAGGAGGTTGAGGATGCGGTCGGTCTCGCCGTAGTTCGTGCGGCGAAGGACGATGGCGTGAGTGCGAAGGTCAGCGGGCATGGGCGGGGCTTTCGATGAGCGAGTTAGGTTGTTCAAGGGAGGCATCGTGGGTTTCGGTGGATTGAAGAGCGGCGTGAACGGCTTTTTGGATATCGGCTGGAGTCATGTTTTCTTTATTCAAGACGGTACGGACGCCATAGTGGGTGAGGTTCTCGCTGGAGAGGTTTAGGGAAGTGACGATGATGACGGGGATTTTGGCTGTGTCGGTATAGGAGATTATCTCATTAAGGAAAGTGAAGCCATCGGGGCCATTTAGAAGGATGTCGAGGATAATGAGATCGGGAAGATAATCGGAGAGCGCGTTGATGGCGGAAATAGCGTCGGAAAAGATTTTGATGGTCGGGGAGTTTGCGGAGGAGTTGTTTTTGGAAGATACAAGAGTTCTAGAAGCGGCGCGAGAAATACATTCCGCCATGAGCGGATCATCTTCGATGATGAAGACGGTTGATGGGTTAGCGTTGGGCGTGCTGGTCATACTGGTTATATTGGTCATACTGGTCATGCGAAAAGGCTTGTTTGGTTAGAGATGGGCAGGTCGATGAAAAAACTGGTGCCGTCGTGGTGACGAATAGCGCCTAAACGAGCGCGCATATGGCGAGCAAATTCGGAGGCAATATAGAGACCGAGACCGGAACTGCCAGGGCGCATGGCGATACTTGCCGGGGCATTGAAAGTTCCCTGGCGGAGTTCGCGCCAGATTTTGGCTGGCAAAGCTGGGCCAAAATCACGCACGCCGATTCGGATTTTGTCGCTAGTGTCGGCGATTGTGAGTATACTGGCGGTGTCGTGGTCGGAATAATGAATAGCGTTCGTGCAAAAGTTATAGATGACGCTATGGAGGAGGTCATGATTGGCAATAGCGAGACGAGAGCGGTTATTGTAAGTGAGCTTGAGTTGGCGATTTTCGTAGCGGAAAAGCGGGCGAAGCTCATGAGCGACTTCGTCGCAGAGATTGCGCACGCTGAGCGGCTCCATTTCGAAAAGTCCATCCTCGAGGCGGGCAATTTTGGCGAGATCGTTGACTTGGCGCATAGCGCGTTCGGAGACGCTGACGAGCTGCGACTGAATATGCTGGCGGGTCGGCTGATCATCGGCAAGATCAAGCGAAAGGGCGAGCTGGCGCATAAGAGCGAGCGGCGCTTTCAAATCGTGCGTAGCCACAAGAATACCATTTACCTCCTCACTTCTCATGAGGTTATTATAGCACAGGTTTTCGGCTTATGTTGCGGTATTGGCGCGGCGGATTAGTTGGAGAAAGTAACGGTGTCAAGGATTTTGTAGAATTCATCGATAAATAGTTCAGCGTCGGTTTGGAGCATGACAGTTTTGTCACGCAGTTTGAAGGCGGCCATGGCACCGCGTATGCCGTCTGGAAGGTCGCCGATGTAGAGATTGGCGAGAGTGCCGCCGACGTTGCGGGTGGTCAAAGTGAGTGTGCTTTCGTCGCGAGAAATTAGATCATTGTATTCTCGGACGGCGTTATCAAAAGATTCGTTAAGGATAGTGACGCGAAGAGCATTAATAGTTTCGTAACTAACTGGATATACTTCCCTTGGATTTAAATATGCCTCGAAGTCTCGGCCCTCATTAGCTTCGCTAGCGATATAGACGCTCCAGGTTCGCGGATATTCAAAACTGAGGCTGCCATAGTCAGCTGGGCCAGCAAAAGTCCAGTAGGGATACTTTTCACGCTCGGCGAATTCTTCTTCCATCTTGGTCGTGGTTTCGGCGCGAGCCATGGCGACGGCGGCATCAATTTGAGAGTCGACATCGGTGCGTGCGGTCTGGTATTCGGAGTTCTTTTGGATATAAAGCCAGGCGAAAAGAATCGCAACGGCAGCGGTAAGAATGAGCAGAACGGTCAAAATAGCCGTATAATGCTTTTTATTCGTGGTCGGAGCGTACATATGGGCGGAGCTGAGCGGAGCTCCAGTATTAAGCGGCACCGAGCCGGGGGCAGAGGGAGCAAAAGGCTGCGTCGCTGGCGCATTGACAACGCTAGGATTAATATTCGGATTCGGCGGAAGAGGTTGGTTTTCCATAGTATTATTATAACGCAAATGCTAACTTTTTGTAAAGTCCTCTAGAACTTCGACTTTATTTTTCATCTCGCTTAGGTCTTTTTCAATTTCTTTAGCAAGATTCGTGGCGGACTGATACTTATCGAGGGCTTCGTCGAGAGAAAAATCGTCACCATAAAACCACTCAACGTCCGCGTCGAGTTCGGTGAGTTTTTGGCTGATGGATGGTTGGTCGTTTTTTTGGTTAGCGTTTTTGGACATTTTGTATCTCCGCGGTTAAAGTTTGTGAAAGCGTTGTAATTTTTACAACATCTCCTGGGGAATATTCTGTGGATTGGCCAGGGGAATGGTCGCTAGCGATGATAGCGTAGCCTCGACGTAAAACTTCCTCGGGATTAAAACTAGCGAGAACTTTTTTAGTGGAGGCGACATGCTGTTCGGCGAGGGTGAGTTTTTGGAGAATAAGCTGTTTAGTAGCGCGGAGAGTTTCAGAAAGTTGCTGATTGGTTTGAGCGATTTGGTCCAGAAGGTAGCGGCGAGTGTTAGCAAGGTTATTGCGAATTCGGTAGAGGGTGGCGGAACGGTCGGGGGTGAGGCGCTCGGCGGCGTTCGACGGGGTGGAGGCGCGAACATCGGCGGCAAGGTCGGCGAGACTTTCGTCGATTTCGTGACCAATACCGGTGATGACGGGGATGCGGCTTGCGGCGATTGCGCGGGCGAGTTTTTCATCATTGAAAGCCGCGAGATCGTCGGCGCTGCCGCCGCCGCGCAAGATGGCGATCACTTCAACGTCGGAATGCTGGTTGAGATATTCGAGCGCACGGACGATTTGTTCCGGAGCGCTCAGACCTTGGACTTGTGTGTTGACGGTTTTGATTTCGAGACCACCCCAACGGTTGTCGAGTATTTTCAGGAAATCGAGATAGCCGGCGGCATTCGTCGAAGAAATAACACCGATTTTCGATAAGTCAGTCGGGAGAGGGCGCTTCTTCGCGAGATCAAAAAGCCCTTCGGCGGTAAGTTTTTTCTTCAACAATTCGAAACTTTTTTTGATGTTCCCTTCGCCGACGGGAAGAACCTGACGAACGGTGAGCGAAAATTTTCCCCATTTCGTAACTTTCGGCAAAACTCGGGCGCGGATTTTCATGCCATCAGTCAGGGCAACATGAAGCTGGTTCAAGGGCATAAAACAGTTGAGACTAAAATCCTCTTCCTTCAGGTCGAAGAAAACCCATTTACTTTGGTTGACCTTGAAGCTGGCGATT
>CANDYV010000017.1 GCA_947425085.1 uncultured Candidatus Saccharibacteria bacterium
GGCAGCGAACAAGACCTCATCAACCGCCAGATCAACAACAGCTACACCACCCGCAGCTACGGCGCTGGTTACATGGCTGGCGACAACGGAGTAGGGAATTACGCCGCCGAAAGTTCCGCCCCCTCGAAAAAACCCGTTTTTCAATACACTCCCACCCCACAAGCCGACTTCAAGAAACTAAAACTCTCCCCCAACGCCGCCGAAGGGAAGGAAAGAAACGGCTTGAAAGACCTCGGCGCTCTCGTCGCCGAAAAACAGGCCTCCCAGCCCAAACCTGCGCCCAAGCCCCAACAAAACCACCAAAACCAACCTCAAACCACTCAACAGTCGCCTCGCAACACCCAACAGCCTCGCCAAAACCCCTCCCAGACGCGTCAGAACGCCCAAAACAAGCCCGCACAGCCCAAACCGCTCATGGATAGCCAAAAATCCCAAAAACCTCTAAAATCGCCCGAAAACAGCCAAAAACGAGAAATTGCCCAAAAATCCACCCCAAATCCCTCCTCAAAAACACCACAAACCTCCCCTGACGCCCGCACAGCCGCCAGAAACGCCGAATCCAAATTCCTCGGCAAAGTCGCCAATCCAAAGCTAAAAGCCACCGGCAAGGCCGCCCTGAAGGCTACCGATAGCGCCGCCGTTCGTAGCGACCACAACCCCTACAGCCATAACGCCAACCCCTACGACACCGGCTACAACTCCGGTCCACGCCTCGGATCCACCCGCAATAACCCATATACTAACAGCGACGACAACGAATTCACTATCCGCCACTAACCAGCCACGTCATGAACCTCTATCAACTCTCAAAAACCATTCTCCTGCTCAACAAAGCGCCCATCAACAAGGTGCGCTTCGCTCGCGTGATTTACTTCGTCCATAAAGAGCTCATCCGCAAAAAGTTCATGTCTGCCGAAGATATTGCCTATCTCCGCTCTCCGCTCGGCCCCGTCCCCGACGGCATGCTAAAACTCACTCTCGACCACCCTAATATCATCGCTTGCCCCGCCTCTGACCGTCCTTCCTTCGCCGCCGAAGAATATACCATCAAACTCTCCGACGCCGAAGAAGACGAAGAAACGACCATGCTTGAGCAGTATCGCGAAGTCCTGAAAGCTGTCGAGCGCACCCTGAAGGCCCTCGCCGCCCACACCACCCCCGAGCTCGTCCAAGCCAGCCACTCCGACCCCAGCTGGATCGCCAATTTCAACGGCGCCCGCTATTTTATCACCCCTGCCGATCTCAAGAATCCCTTCCCCTTCAACACTATTCGCGTCAAAATCCGTATCAAGCGCGCTCCGCAAAATGAGCTCGGCGCCCTCCAAGCCAACCTTCTCCGCGGCATGATGCAGGATATCGTCAAAGAAAGCACCGACCTCGAATATCCCGACCAACAACCCAAAACCACCCCAGAATCCGCCACCTCCACTCCCAAACTCACCCCTCTCGGTCTCATCGCCGCCCTGCCATTCCTCAAACACATCACAGTCAAACCCACCAAACCTGCTGCTAAACCCTCAAAATCCCCCGAAAACCCGGCCGCACCAACTAATAACTCGCCAGAAACCGCCTTCAAATCTTCCGAAACCCCCGTCACCAAGCCCGAACATAGCACGAACAACCCTCCACTTTCACCGAACAAAACCCGAACAGAAGAGAACAAACCCCCGAAGGGAACGAAATGAGCACTCCCGAGCGTATCGAAATCGCCGAAGAAGACGCCGCTAAATCACTCTGGCGCAAATACAAGAAAACCCCCGAATACAAATCCGGCCGCCGCTATTCCATCAGCTCCGTCCACCCGCTCGTCAGGGAATCAGAAGAACAAGGCCTCGCCGACGTCATTCTCGGCTTCGTCAGGGAACTAGAGCGCCCCGTTGACATCCGCGTCTCGCTTTCGATGCGCAAAGAATCCGACTGGATCGACGACTGGAAGCAGATGCACAACACCCTCTTCCGCCACGTCTACCGCAAAACTGGGGAATTACGACCTCGCGGCCACGACGTCCGCTTCGGCGCACCAGGGGACGAAGACCTCCATCACATTCCCTGCGGCGGCGCCGAGGTCTACAATGAGCTTTATGGCCTCGCCCGCGACCTCACCGGCAGCGTCCAATATGTCGAAACCTCGAATATCGACGAAGCCTGCCGCTTTCTCGCTCATTTTCACTACAGTTTCATCCGCATCCACCCCTTCTTCGACGGCAACGGCCGCATCGCCCGCGTCGTCACCGACCAACTCTCCGTCGCCCTCGGCTATGTCCCCATCATCGCCGGTTTCCCGCGCAACAACGCCGACAAAAAGCGCGTCTACCACTCCGCCATCCACGCCGCCGCCACCGACACCGCCCACATCGAACTCACCGACTGGATCAAAACCCAGCTCCTCGACAAACTCGCCGAAATCGCCTAAAATTAGTTATTTCTGGACACTCATAGCCCTCCCACGCGCCATTTTAGCGAGAGGGAATTGTTAATTCCGTAATTCCCCTACCCATGTTTTTCATCGTTCCCGCTCCTATTTTTATCAAGCTTCATCGCTATGCTACCCCCCAAGAACCATCTCACAACCTGCGCCCATCCTTAAACACTACAAACCCCGCACTCATTATCTCGCACGCATAAAAACACACGAATAATAAAACATAGACGCGGCCCCAGAACCAAACACACACCCACAAAAGCAAACCAAAAAGACACATAAACACCCGTCTTTCCCGGAGATTTCCAATGTCGCACAATATAGATTTTGCGACATAATACTTATGTTTAAACGTCTAAATCAGCCTCCACCCCAGTCAGCCCGCGGTCCGCCAGCCGCCGCCTCTGTCGCCAACTTTTAATTTCACAAATTCCCTATTTTCCCCTATTTTCATGCACAAGCAATACCCGCACTCGCCCACCGCCAGCCGCACCTACGCACATTTCAATTTTCCTACTCCCCGCCCACCCGAACTAAACCCGAACAAAACGAGAACTACAGAACCGCCAAAGTCCGCACTCTCCACCCCTGTTGAACCTCGTGTCTACCCCTGTAAATGCCCGCCCCGCCCCTCATCGTCCTCCTCGTCATCGTCATCATGACCGAAATACCCATCATCTTCCATATCGATCTCTATCGAAAGCACCCCGGTCACCAACAATAATGCCACGATCACCAAGAAAACCCCAATCATCCCCGCCCAAATCGACAAAATCCTTCCATCATCCATACCCCATATTATACTCCATTTCACCCCTAAAACTCAAAAATCCTAACCTTCCCTCTCCTCGTCCCCGACCCGTTAATGTCGCAAAATCTCAGCATGTGAGGCATTAGCCCGAGCCTCTCACGCTTATTCCTTCCCTAATTCCCTCTCCGTCATCACAAAATACTTGACAAAATCAATAATCTGTGCTACAATGGTAATATAGACCCTTTTTGTACGCAAAATTCCCAGCCCACGCTCTCCAATACCAGCGCATATCAGCGACCATCTTCTAATTGGAACGACACCCTAAAAAGGTGCCGTTCCTCATTCCCCGACTCTCTCCGCCCCAGCCGCCGCCCCGCCAAATCCGCTTCAGGCCCGTTGGGCAGGCCTGAACAAGTTTTGATATCAATTGTAAAAAGGAATAAGTATGTACTATATCGCAAACTACTAACATTTGGCGGTTGCGGAGGCCAGAGCGGAGAAACATAAAGCCGTTTTTACCTAGCCACACATCTCATCGAAAACCCGAAGTATCGGCCATAATACTGATAATACGAAGCATTAACACTATTCGTACCTTCGAATCTCAAGAAATACGCATCATTTCCAGAAGCCGGAGTAGACGACCAATAAAACCCAGCATATCCAGCACGCCCAAATAATTCGGAAGCACTCTGCCAAAACAAGCCGCCACGCACAAAGAAATACGGACCAACAGTCAACTTATCGACAGTTACGCCTATTGCACCAGCAGTAATAAGTTTCTGAAAATCCCCAGTCCCAGTACTCGTCGGAAGCCTCCAACCTTTCGGACAAATGCTACTAGCCGCCTGTCCGCTAGATATGGTCCCTCCAGTCCCTGCCGTTGCCGTATTCCATTGGTAAGAGTTCCCCACTAGATAATGCGCATCATATTCAGTTGTCGTAAAAGTCTTATTGCCATTGTTCGCATAGAAATCCGGATCACTAGACGGCGTTCGAGAGCCTACTGATGTAAACTGTGACGGACATGCCGCAATATTAGCTTTGCCAGTTCCACAAGTAGTCGTACCTGTCGGATCAGTAATAACATACATCCCTTGCTCCCAAGATCGAGTCGTAGTCTGAGTGGAAGAAACACTACTGCTCGTCAAAGATGCCTCAGTATTCGTAGGTGGATAAGTCGAGCTACCCGTCCACGCTGTCGCCATGTCAGAGTTTTGATAGGACATTTTCGTAGTCGTGCTGCTCGGAAAACCACTTGACGCAATATTCAAATCCAAATTTTGCGTCATCCAGCAGTTATTATCCGGCAGCTTCGCCACCCAATACAACTTATCATCCCTCACGTCTTTTAGTCTATCCGTTGTCCCTACGTCCGCTTTTGCGCAAATCGCCGCCGTCATCTCTTGCATAGTCTCTATTCCAAACGCATTCGTAATCTCCAGCGGCGAAGAAACCACCGACAGCGTCACCTCATTCTCATAAGTATCCGCCGGCTTGTCGTTCCCGATATGCGCCGCAAAACTCAGCATAAACGTCTTGCTATCCGACTTGATATTCGGCAAATCGTTTCCTCCCAGCGCCACTCCCCGCACATTCTCCGGCATCCGCGAGAAACTCGTCCCCGCCGTCTCGCCTTCCGTCGCATTATAGCCCCATGAGTTCACCGGCAAACTCTCATAACTACTCGAACTTGTAACGCCGTTAATAGTTGCCCCGCTATTCTTCCCTGTTAACTCCGACTTATTGCTGCCTAAATAGACCATATACCCGCCCGAATTTTCTACTCCGACCGTCGCCTTCACCGAATATCTCGCCGAAGCTCCACTCTCGGAAACCGGCGTCAACGTCGTCACCCCGACCGGCTCTCCGAACGCAAAACTCACCGTCGAGGTCAAAACCTCCGCCTGCGCCGCCGGCTCGCCACTATCTCCAACATCTTCCGACCCCTCCAACGCACTTGCCGATAGCCCCATCAACGGATTTGCCAACAAAAACGCCAGCAGCAACAAGCCTAAACCGCTTGCGCTCCCGGCAATTCTCCCTACGCCCTTAACTTTTACACTTTGGCTCTTTCGCATCACAGCCCTCCTTTTAGGTTAATAACACCCTGCGATTCCCGGTTGCTCATTTTTTTCGCAACAAAAAGCCACAGCATGCCGTGCGTACTTTTCATATAAAAACGACACCGCAAGGGTGTTACTACAATTTATTCAATGACCGTTATGGTTCTCGAACAACTGCTCCTTACGGTGCCGTGCCTACTCGAGAACACATAACTCATTGGATAAAAAATCCGGTCATTCAATAATAAATTGTAGTAACATCCTCATTATATCACACAAAATCCGCTCACGCCAAAAAATCTAAAAATTATCAAAAGGCCCAAACATAGCACAAAAAGCTAAGATATTCTGCTAGACGAAGATTATTCCATTCTTGAAGACATCCGGAGGCAACGGCCGAGGAAAAGTGCGGCGCGCCTGTAACGACAGGACGCGCCGACACGGTCTGAAGGAATGGAATAATCTTCGTCTAGCAAAGCCCTAGCTATCCGCAAACTGCGAATTATACAGCTCCGCATAGAATCCACCCATCGCCAGGAGTTCCTCATGCTTCCCTTGCTCGACAATCGCCCCATCCCGCATGACCAGAATCAAATCCGAGTTCCGAATCGTCGATAGCCGGTGTGCAATCACGAACGACGTCCTTCCCTTCGTCAGCTTCGCAAACGCATCCTGAATCAGTTGCTCCGTCCGCGTATCGACGTTCGAAGTCGCCTCATCGAGAATCATCATCGGCGGATTCGCCACCATCGCCCGCGCAATCGTCAGCAACTGCTTCTCCCCTGCCGAAATATTATCCGAATCCTCGGCAATCTCCGTCCTATATCCATGCGGCAGCGACTCGATGAAATGGTGAATACTACTTGCCTTCGTCGCCCGCAGAATATCCTCGTGCGTCGCGTTCGGTCGTCCATAGCGGAGATTTTCTTCAATTGTCCCCGAGAATAGCCAAGTATCCTGAAGCACCATCCCGAACAACTTCCGCACATCTGCGCGCTTCATTTCCCTAGTCGGCACCCCGTCAATCGCAATATACCCCGACTGCGGATCATAGAACCTCATCAAAAGATTAATAATCGTCGTCTTCCCTGCCCCCGTCGGCCCAACAATCGCCACTTGCATCCCCGGCTCAATTTTCACCGAGAAATCTCGAATAATTGGCTTCGCCGGGTCATACGCAAAGTCCACATGATTAAACTCCACCGCTCCACGCACGTCAGAAATCGTCAGCGCCGGCTCCGGATCTGGCGTCTCGTCCGGCTCCTCAAGGAATCCATAGACCCGCTCGACCGCCGCCAAAGTCGACTGAATATTCGACGCAATCTGCGACACCCCCTGAATCGGTTGGTTAAACTGACTCACATACTGAATAAACGCCTGAATGCTACCAATCGCCAGCTTCCCCGAAATCACCATTCCGCCGCCCATCACACAAATCACCGCATACCCCAAGTTCGTCAAAACATGAATAATCGGAAACGCCAACGCCGAGAAGAATTGCGCCTTCCACCCCGTCTCGAACAACCGCTGATTCTGCGCCTCGAACTTCTTCGCTGACAGCATTTCGTGCGAGTTCGCCTTAATAATCGACTGCCCCGCATAATCTTCCTCGATCGAACTGTTTAGCTCGCCTAGCGTCGTCCGGTTTGTCCGGAAATATGCCTGCGCTTTTTTCGCCAGCTGGCTAATCGACAAGAACGACAATGGCAAAATCAGCAGCGCCACCAGCGAAAGCGGCACCGAAATCACCATCATCATCACGAAAATCCCGATCAGCTTCACAATATCCGAAATCACCTCCGACAAAATCCGCGCCATCGACCGTGTAATCGCATCCACATCATTGCTCATCCTCGAAAGCGTATCGCCAAACTGATGCTTATCAAAATACGACACCGGCAACCGCCCGATCTTCTTAATAATCTCATCACGCAGCTGCTTACCATAACTTTCCGTCACCACCGACAGCGCCACCCCCTGCAAGTAGTTCAGAATCGACGACCCGACATAGAGCAAGATCAACTGAATCATCAAACCCGAAATCACGCCCCAATCAATCGCCCCCGTCTCCGTATAACTCCGCACCGCCTCGGTCGTCACTTGCCCGAGAATCATCGGCCCAAACAGCGCCAAAATCACCGACGCCACCGTCAAAATCATCGACGCAATAATCAGCACTCGCCACGGTTTCAGATTCGTCAGCAAATTCCGCACCGTTTTCCCAAAGTTTTTCGGCTTCGTCGCCAAACTCATTGGCCTAGGCATTTTTCACCTCCTTCCCTTTCAAAACCTCCACCCCAGTCGATTCCCCCGAAGCTCCCGCCACCTCCTTCTCAAATTCCGCTTCCGAAAGCTGCGACTTCGCAATCTCTCGATAAACCTCACAATCCTTCAAAAGCGATTTATGCGTTCCCTTCCCCACTACTTTCCCGTTATTCAAGACCACAATCTGCTCCGCATCCTTAATCGTGCTAATCCTCTGCGCCACAATCAGCGTCACCGCATTTCGCGTCACCGGCCTCAACGCCTTGCGCAACCGAGCGTCCGTCTTCATGTCCAGCGCCGAGAACGAATCGTCAAAGATATAAATATCCGGATTCTTCGCCACCGCCCGCGCGATCGAAAGCCGCTGCTTCTGCCCGCCCGACACGTTGCTTCCCCCTTGCGCAATATGCGAATCATAACCCTTCTCCAGCTTCTCGATAAACTCCGACGCCTGCGCAATCCGCGCCGCCTCGTGCATCTGCTCCCCCGTAATCTCCGGCGCTCCGAACTTAATATTCGACGCCACCGTCCCCGCAAACAACACCCCTCTCTGCGGCACATACCCGATCCGCCGCATCAAATCCTCTTGCGCATAATTCTTAATCTCAATCCCGTTCACCAGAATCTCCCCCGTCGTCGCCTCATAAAACCTCGGCACCAGGTTAATCAACGTCGACTTCCCCGACCCCGTCGATCCGATAAACGCCGTCGTCTCCCCCGCCCTCGCCACGAACGACACATCCTCAAGCACCTTCTCCTCCGCCTTCGCATACGAGAAGCTCACATTCCGAAACTCCACCGACGGCGCGAGCTCCGGCTTCCCCATCGTCTTCTCTTTCCAAGTAATCTCCTCGCGAGTATCCATAATCTCGTTAATACGCTTCGCCGACACGTTCGCTCTCGGCAAAATGATAAACAGCATTGTCAGGAACAAGAACGACATAATCACCTGAATCGCATACTGCATAAACGCCATCATGTTCCCAAGATACGCAAAATCCTTCGTCATCAACGAAATCCCAATCCAGATACACAGCAGCGACGCCCCGTTAAACACCATGCTAATCAACGGGTCCTGCAACGCCATCACATTATTCACCCAAATCGCCAGTTTCTTAAAACGAGTATTTGTCCGATCAAATTTCTTCTGTTCCAACCCCTCATTATTAAACGCCCGAATCACTCGAAGCCCCGTCAAATTCTCTCGCGTCAGCTGCGTAATCTTATCAATCATCTGCTGAATAATCTTAAACTTCGGCATCACAATCGCCAAAATCACCACGACCAGCAACACAATCACCCCGACCGCCAGCGCAATAATCCACGTCATGTCCGGCGCCGTCCGAATCGCCTGCACCACCGCAAGCACCGCCGTCATCGGCGCCCGGAGCAACATCGACATACACATCACCGCCGCCTGCTGTACCTGCGACACATCGTTCGTCGTCCGCGTAATCAGCGAGGCCGTCGAAAACTTATTCATATCCGCGACCGAGAAGCTCAAAACCTTCGCAAAAATATCCCGTCGAAGATCCCGCGAAAACGCCGTCCCGATCCTCGCTGACAAAAAGTTCGCCAGCGACGCCCCCACCGCCGCGACCAGCGCATAAAGCACCATCTTTATCCCCGCGCCCCAGATAAAATCTATATCCCCCGCCACAATTCCGTCATTCACAATGCTCGCCATCAACGCCGGCAGCTGCAACGCCGACCAGACCTGCCCCGCCACCGCACACAAGAGTATAATTATTTGCCACCAATAAGGTTTAAGATAACGAAAAAGTTTTAGCATGACTACCATTCTATCGCGTTTATTTTTATCTGTCAACCCTGCCTAAACCCCGCAAACCATTACCGTCTTGACATTTCTCACATTCTGTGCTACAATGATATTAAGTCTCACCCGAGGCTCGTTTGAGATGTCTCAAAATGCCTCAAAAATATTCAAAGATCCCTCAAACATCACAGTACCTTAAAAAGGAGGAATGTATTATGCCATTCGGATTCGGAGGACACGGAGGAGGTCATGGCGGAGGCTTCGGCGGCCACGGCCCTGGAGGCTTTCACGGCGGCGGTCATGGCCCAGGCCCCGGTGGCCCAGGCCCTGGCGGCCGCGGCGGCATTTTTGGTTTATTTGCTCACTTTGGGTTCAACAGCAGCACCGGCTCCGCCAACGCTAACCAATCCAGCCAAAGCGCTATCCCGCCCCTCGACGCCCACGATTTTCCAAACAGCGCCCTCTCCCAAAACGCCAAACCTACCACCGCCCTTGAACGCGTCGATCAATTCCTGATCGACTATCACAGCGTCCATCGCACAAAAGTCTGTCTCGCCGTCCTGACGACTTTTATGGCTATTTTTATCGCCATCGCCAGCAACCTTGCCGGCGATACCCGACTCGCCTGCGATCAGCTTATCATTGTCAGCTCCGGTCTCGTTCCCTACGTTCTCGCCTGCACCCTGCGCAATCTTATCCATGACCGCGCCGGCCGCAAATTCACCAACCTTGCCTGCCTTGCCGCCTGCGCCCTCGGGGTCGTCGCCAGTCTTGTTTGTTGGTTCCTCGGCCTCGGCACGCTTCGTGCCGTCTTCGCCAAAGTTTTCGCCTTTCTTGTCGGCAGCTTCATCAGCAACTGGGTCCTCCAGCTTGTCCGCCGCTCCCAAGAACTCCGCGACTTCGACGACGACCGCAAGTCCTACCAATCCCGCGCCCTCGGCGCATCTATGGCTGGTCGCGTTATCGAACTCCTGATTTTCGCACCCCTCGCCTTCGGTGGACAGCGTGACTTTTTCTGGATTGTCTGGTTCATGGTCTGCACGTTCTGCTTGGCGACCGCGCTCGAATTTGCGCTCAGTTTCATCGCTCATCCCTGCCTGAACCGTCTCACCTACTATCTTTCCGCCGACACCGACCAAATCGTCCAGTAGTCACCGATCGCACCGCATTCCCCATTAGCACCCGCGCATCTCGCACAAGAAGCGCAAAAGCGCAGAAAACGCAAGAAGGACGTCTCGAAAGAGGCGTCCTTTTCCCTTGCAAAATCCGCGAACCATGCTACAATATATATCTATGAAAACTACAAAATCCAAATCTGAGTCCAACGAAACCATGCCAGCCAAATCCGCCCGCTACCTTATGGTCATGGGCGCCATCATGAGCTGCATGGTCGTTGTCGCAAACCTCGCCGCCATCAAACTCTGGAATCTTTTCGGCATCCCAGTCGACGGCGGAATTATCATGTTCCCTATTACCTACATCCTCGGCGACCTCATCGTCGAAATCTACGGCAAACGCACCGCCAACGCCGTCGCAACCTGTGGCTTCGGGCTCGGCCTTCTGACTTGTATCCTCCTCTGGATCGTCTCCGCTCTCCCCGATTACCCCGGCGCCGACAACTCCGCATTCGTCGCTATCTCCGGCATGGCCAGCCGCATCTTCCTTGCCAGCATCTTCAGCTTCTGGTGCAGCCAACGCTTCAATAACTTCCTCTTCGTCAAAATCCGTCAAAACTCCCCGAAGCACCTCAACAAATTCTGGTTCCGCGCTCTTAGCTCCTCCTTCTTCGCCCACCTTCTCGACTCCGTCATTTTTGAAACCGCCGCTTTCATCGGCCGCCTCACTTTCTGGGAGTTTCTCACTCAAGCCGGCTTCGCTTTCATCGCTGGCCTCATCCTCGAAGCCATCTTCCTTCCGCTTACAAATTACCTCGCCAAAACCCTCAAATCTCACCTTCACTTTGAAGACGGCCACTCCACTCTGGCGACCGATTAGATGCTAAGATGCTATAATAATATATATGTCATTCTTTGAAATCGAAAAATCGATCCCAGGCTCCCTCGGCCGTGCCGGCGTCATTCACACCGCCCACGGCGATATCAAGACCCCTGCTTTCATATCCGTCGGCACCCACGGCTACGTCCGCTTTCTCTCCGCCGACGACCTAAATGCCGCTGGCGCCCAAGCCATGCTCTCCAATGGCTATCACCTCCGTCGCGAAGCTCCCGAAATCGCCGCCCAGGACGGTCTCGCTAATTGGTGTCCCGACCGCCAAGACGGGCTACCGAATAGCCCCTGGCAAAAACCTACCATCACCGACTCCGGTGGTTTCCAGGTCATGTCTCTCGGCTCCGGTCTCGGCAAAGTCGTCTCCATGGAAAAAGAACGCGGCGTCACCAACACCGCCCATAAAGAACGCCTCGCCCACGTCTCCGAAAAAGGCGTCGACTTCACCGACCCCTTCGACGGTCAGCCCGATTTCATCGGCCCCGAAGAATCTATGCGCATCCAATGTCAAATCGGTTCTGATATTCATATGGCTTTCGATGAACTTACTTCCCTTGCTGACACTTATGAATATAATATTGAAGCCATGGCCCGCACCGAACGCTGGGCCGAGCGCAGCCTCCGCGAGCATCTGAAACATCGCGACGACCTCGGCTACCGCCAACATCTCTACGGCGTCCTTCAGGGCGGCCGCTGGGAAGACCTCCGTCGCTCAACCGCGAAAACCCTCGGTGCCATGACCGTCCCCGACCCAGCCACCGGCGCCCCAACCGAATTCGACGGCTTCGGCCTCGGCGGCGCCTTCTTGAAAGAAGACCTCGGCGAAATCCTCCGCTGGTGCAACGAAGAACTCCCCGTCGACAAACCTCGCCACCTCCTCGGCCTTTCCCATCCTGACGACATTTTCATCGGCGCCGAAATGGGTGCCGACACCTTCGACTGCGTCGCCCCCACCCGCGAAGCCCGCCACGGCAAGATTTATACCCATGACGGCAACCTCAACCTCCGCCAGTTCACCGACGTCGAGAAGCCTCTCGAACCCGGCTGCGACTGCCCGACCTGCCAGGCAGGCTGGACGCTCGGTTCCCTCCGCGCCCTCTGGCGCTCCGGCGACCCCAAGAAAAAAGCGCAATACTACCGCCTCGCTTCCGCCCACAACCTCCGTTTCATTATCCGCCTCACCGAAGAAATCCGCCAAAGCATCCTCGAAGACCGCTTCTTCGACTTCCGCAACTCTTTCCTCCGCCGTTACTACAAAAACGCCTAATCTATGCTATAATAGCCTCATGGATAAGAAAAGCTACCGCGTTGATATTGATACAAAAACTTTCGTCCGCTTCTGGCTCGTCATTCTCGCTCTCGGCCTCGTCGCGCTCTTCGTCTGGAAAGCCCTCCCCGGCCTCATCATCGTCGGCATCGCTCTCTTCCTCTCGATTGCGATTCAGCCTCTCGCCGCCCGCATCCAGCGCCTGACTAAAAAAGAAAACTCCTCCTTCGCCTCCGTTATGGCCTACGTCATCATCATCCTCGTCCTCGGCATCATTATCGCCGTCGTCGCCCCGGTCGTCATCGACGAGACCGTCCGCTTCGTCCGCCAGCTCCCCGCCACCTTCGAAGACACCCTCGGTGGCTGGGAAGGTATCAACACTTTCGGCCAAAGCCTCGGTATTGATAACCTCCAAAACGAAATCTTCACCGCCCTCCAAAACTTCTCCAACACTTTCGTCGGCAATTTCAGCAGCATCCTCGTCAACAGCATCGGCGCCGTCTCCCAAGTCGCCACCGGCGTCATCTTAACCCTCATCCTGACCCTCCTCTTCTCAATCGAAGGACCAGCCATCATCCAATCCTTCTGGACCACCCTCGAAGGCCGCCGCAAGAACTCCGCCCTCCGCGCCTGGAAACGTCTCTCCGAACGCCTCGCCGGTGTCATCTCTACCTACGTCTCGAAACAAGTCACCGTCGCCGTCCTCGACGGCTGCGTCACAACCGTCGCCGTCCTTCTCCTCTCGCTGACCTGCGGCTTCTCCAGCGGCCTCGCCCTCCCCATGGGTCTAATCGCCATGACCTTCTATCTTATCCCGATGTTCGGCCCCATCATCAGCTGCGTCCTTATTTCCCTCCTCCTCTTCTTCAGCTCTCCTGTTGCTGCCATCATCTTCCTCATTTTCTACATCATCTACGAACAAATCGAAAACAACTTCATCGCCCCGAAGCTCCAAGGCGACGCCCTGAACCTCCCGACCGCCCTCGTCCTCACCGCCATCGTTATCGGTATGTATATGTTTGGCCTCGTCGGCGCCATCATCGCCATCCCTATCGCCGGCTGCATCAAAGTCGTCCTCGAAGAATACCCAAACCTCCGCGAAGCCGGCCTCTAGCCCTTCCCTTTTCTAGCCAAACGTGATACAATACAAACATATTGGGCCGTCGCCAAGTGGTAAGGCACTGGGTTTTGGTCCCAGCATTCGCAGGTTCGAATCCTGCCGGCCCAGCCATATTAAGACGTCACGTTTGATACAAAAATATCGGAACGCGGCGTGCAGAAAACCCCTAGTTATAGGGGTTTTCTGCTATTCTAGAGTAAATTATATCGATTATAGCTATCTGATAATAAAGCGGCACGGCGGTTTTCCGCTTGTGCCTTTTCTCTTGCTTTTACACGAAGCTCCCGTTTTGCACCAGCCTGCACCAGAAAACCGCCTGCCCTCTACACGTTTTACACGAAACGGTTATGCCCGCCTTCGGCATACAAATCCTTACAAAAAAAGAGTCTCCTCGCCTCATTCTGAGCATGATTAGTTGGATCAAGGTCATGACCAAAACAGTAAGGAGACTCTTTATAATTATATCACGATTTATTGTAAGGACGGCATTTCCTGTCAGAAAATATGCGAAAATCGCGCTTGTCGAGCAATAATTGTTATGGTAAGATAGAATTATGGATGAAAGTGGAAGGAAAGACGCTGAAAGCAATTCGCCCGTTGAGCAGCAGGGTATTTTCAGTTCGCCAGATTTGGCAGTAAACTCAGAAAACTTGGAAGAGATTAAGCCGGAGCTTAGCGAGGACAACAAATCCCGCATCGCTTCGGCTTTTCGCAACACTGACGCCAGCGCAAAGCGTCGCGCCGCCGAAGCTGAAGCCGCCGCAGATCAAGCTGCGCAGAATGAAGCCCGCTGGGAGCAGAATATCTCTGGCGCGAACCTGACCCCCGCTCCCGGAGCGAATCTGCTGGCGCCAACCAGCATCCCCTCGACCGCGACCGGCGATATCCGCATGCCTGGCACGAAGAAGAAAAGCAAGCTCCCGCTCATCCTCATTGCCCTCGTCGTCCTCATCGCGGTAGGGGGAGGTGCTGCGTGGTTCATATTGAATCAAGGCCCCTCGGAGAAAGAAAAACTTCTCGCCCAATATGATGAATACGTTGCGTATCTCAAGGATGGCCCAGAAAGCCTGCGAACTCAAAAGGAGGATGAGCAGACGGAAGAGCCGGTCACTTGGTTCCTGTTGGATTTTGGAAATATGAATCTGCCCATTGCGGATCAAAGAGACTATACTGAAGAACTGCTCAAGCGTTATAATAACTTTTCTGGTGCTTTCCTGAACGATGTTCAAAGCGAAAGTGTCACAAGTACCATCAATAATTACGCCGATCTTCTGAATACGACCGTAAAGCTCGCATCAGCAGACGTAGCCGCTAACGATTTATTGAAAGTATATCTGGAAAACGGGGCAGAAGACGCCTATAGGTTTATAGAGAACAACAGTAGTACGAACAGTGAATCAACCATGGTTAAGACCGCTATGTCATCGCTGGCGAAATATCTAGAAGCTCAGCTGACGATTATCGAAATCTATGATGCTCATTCCTGCATTGTAGAAAACGCGCTTGACGCTTCCTGTGAGGAAACCATAAGTAGTACTAGCCCGACCTATGACAGTATGCTACGCAACCAGGATACGATGCTACGTGTTTTGAATCAGTCGTTGAGTTCTTTGGGCGCGAGTCTAAAAGCCAGCACCGACCAACTTAAAACATTAGCGGAGGCGAGTTATGAAAAATAAGCGCATCCATAACTTCTGTCTCACATTTGTCGCCGCGATGATGCTGGTTTTTGGTGTGGTCACGACGCTGCCTATGCTAACCCAGGAAGCTTATGCTGATTCCGCTGCAGAACAAAAAGCGCTAAAGATTGCGCTTCTGAACGGCCTAAAAACCTGCTATAACGATACCTATATGAAAAAGTCGATCACTGGCGTCGAATATACCGGAGCGCCCAGCTTGATGACTTCAAAAGCCTTTGGTACGGACGGGAAGAGTGACGGGGTTGTCCGTGTCCCGAATATGGTGGGCAATACGCTGACTGACGCTGATATTTCATGTGAGCAATTATTTAACGGCTACAACCAAAACAAATCCAGCAACAGCATCAAAGGTCTTATCTCGCTGTCGGGCAAGAATCCGACGCTGACCGATCTCGGCTACTCGCTGAACAAATCGGCTGGCTCAAGCGGCGCGTCGCAAAACTGCCTTTGGTATGAATACTCATACTCGGACAACG
>CANDYV010000018.1 GCA_947425085.1 uncultured Candidatus Saccharibacteria bacterium
GAAACAGTTCCATCTCAAGGTTTGGATTTTCACTCACGGTCTCGCTAGCCTAGTTGCGAGCGGCACCGCCCGGCTCGACGACGTCGAAGTTGACGCCCTCCTCACTAATACCGTCCGTGAAATGATCGCCGGCTACAAACAACTTACAAAGGAGTCAAAAAATGCCTAAAATCCCAACCAAACCTTCAGCTAAACCTGCCAAAGCCACGACGGCCGTAAAACCTGCCGCCAGAGCTAACGTCATCGAAGTTCGCCATCTGACGAAGACTTACAAAAATCCGAAGACCAAAAATCCCTAGAAAGCCGTCGACGACCTTTCTTTCGACGTCAAAGAAGGTGAAATCCTCGGCTTGCTCGGTCCAAACGGCTCCGGCAAGTCGACTACAATCAACTGTCTCCTTTCTCTCCTCAAGTTTGACAAGGGAACTATCAAAATCTTCGGCGAGACCATGTCTCCCTCCGCCTACGACCTGAAGCGCCAAATCGGCGTCGTTTTCCAAGAAGTTGCCGTCTTCGAAGAGCTCAAAGTTCAGGACAATATCGACTTTTTCTGTGGTCTCTACATCAAAGATAAAACCGAGCGTAAAAAATGTGTCGATGACGCAATCAAACTCGTCGGCCTTGAAGATTTCCGCAAGTTCTACCCGAAGCAGCTCTCCGGTGGCCTTCTCCGCCGGCTCAACATCGCTTGCGGCATCGCCCATCGTCCGAAACTCATCTTCCTCGATGAGCCGACCGTCGCCGTCGACCCGCAGAGCCGCCAGCACATCCTCGACAACATCGAAACTCTCCGCCGGAAGGGCGCAACCGTCGTTTATACTACTCACTACATGGAGGAAGTCGAGCAACTCTGCGACCGCATCATTATCCTCGACAAGGGTAAGATTATCGCGAGCGGCACCAATGAAGAACTCAAGAAACTCGTCAAAAATAAGCCAGTCAAACAAGTCGCCGGCCCGACTTTGAACGACGTCTTCCTCGAACTCACCGGCAAGGAGCTTCGCGACTAATGTTCTGGCACAACTTCAAATACACCCTAAAAATCGTCCTTCGTGACCACGCCCTCATCTTCTGGACTTTCGCCTTTCCGCTCATCCTCGCAACCTTCTTTTTCCTCGCCTTTTCCAATATCACTAGCAGTGAATCTCTCGATATTATTAACCTCGCTGTCGTCAATAATGAAGCCTGGAAAGATGACCAGATTTTCCGCGCCGCCCTCCAAGAACTCTCCGACGAATCCTCCGACGATCAACTCTTCAACACGAAATATGTCTCCCGCGCCGAGGCCGAACAGCTCCTCGAAAGCGATGAGATCGCCGCCTATCTCCTTCTCGAAGAATCCGCCCAGAATACCCAAAGCCCTGCTTCGCCGCAAATCCCCACGATTTTCACTTCCAAGAGCAATATCGACTCCACCATCGTCCAGTCTGTCGTCGAGTCGATCGCCGAACAAGCCTCAATCATCACGACCGTCCTTCAAGAAAACCCTGCCGCCCTTAAAGATCTCGCCAAAGCCGAGAAGGCCAACATCGTCGACCAGTCCAGCTCCAACCTCGACTATGTCATGATCGAATATTACACCTTGATTGCCATGATTTGTCTCTACGGCGGAATTATCGGTATGGTCGCCGTCAATCAACTTCTCGCCGATATGAGCATGAGCGGCCGCCGCATCGCAATTAGCCCCGCCCGAAAGTCCACCCTTGTCTTCGCGGCTCTCTGCGCCAGCTACCTTATCCAGCTCGTCGCCGTCGCCCTGCTTTTCCTCTTCCTGATTTTTGTCCTCCATGTCGACTTCGGCACGCACCTTCCGCTGATTATTCTCCTTGCCCTAATTGGTAGTCTCGCCGGTCTTGCTCTTGGCGTCCTCCTCGCCACCACCATCAAAAGCACTGCGAACACAAAGGTCGGCCTTATTCTTGCTATCACGATGTTTGGTTGTTTCCTCGCTGGCATGATGGGGATTACTATGAAATATCTCGTCGACACGAACCTTCCGCTCCTGAACCGCCTCAATCCCGCCAATCTCATCACCGACGGTCTCTATTCGCTTTATTATTATGACACTTTTGACCGCTATTGGGGAAATATTATAACACTTGTTATTATATCATTTGTTATGATTAGCATCTCTGTTTACAGTCTCAGAAAGGAGCAATATGACCGTCTTTAAAGCCTTCCTCCGCATCCTCGCACGCAATAAATGGGTGATTTTGATGTATTCCGCCATCCTTATCATCTTCAGCGTCTTCAGTCTCCAGGCGAATGAGTCTACCGTCACCTTTGAAGCCGTCAAGCCCGACCTCTGCATCATTAACCATGACGCCGAAGAGGGAATCACGAAATCCCTCGTCGATTACCTCTCTGCGAATAATAACATCATCGATCTGCCCGCAGATGACCCTGATGCGATTAGCGACGCCCTCTTTTACCGCAAGATTAATTATCTCGTCGAAATCCCCGCCGACTTCCGCGACGACTTTCTCGCCGGTCGAAACCCTGCTATTACGACCCGCAGCACGGGCGATTATAATGCCAGCCTCGCCGAAATGAATCTCACTCGCTTCCTTGATGTCGCGAACCAATACCTTGCTACCGCAGCTTCTTCTGGCACCCAAACCGTCGATGAAGCTACTCTCATCAAAAACCTTGAGACTACCCTTGCGACCGAAGTTGACGTCCAGCTCACCTCCGCCCTCGACACGACTAGTCTTGACCGCGCCGCCTTCTACTACAATTTCATGAATTATCCTCTCCTTGTTGGCTGTATTTATATCGTCGCAACCGTCATGCTCAGCTTCCGCGACGAGAAAATCTCCCGCCGTATCGCCATGGGCGGCGTCACGCCCGAACACGTCAACCGCATCCTCCTCGCCGCGAACGCTCTTTTCGCACTCGCTCTCTGGCTATCCTATGTCCTCATTAGCTTTGTCGTCGTCGGGCCCGTTATGTTCTCCCTTCACGGCCTCTGGCTTATTCTGAGCTCCTTCGTTTTTACGCTCTGCGCCACCGCCCTCGCCTTCCTTATCGCGAACCTCTTACGCAGTCGCAATGCTATCAATGGCATCACGAATGTTGTCGCCCTCGGCAGTAGCTTCCTCTGCGGCGCCTTCGTCCCGATGACCTGGCTCCCTGACGGCGTTGTCGCCGCCGCCCATATCCTCCCGTCCTACTGGTATATCTCGGCCAACGACCTCATCACGACCCTCGAGACTTTCACCTTTGACTCTCTCCAACCCGTCATCCTCCATCTCCTCGTCATTCTTGCCTTCGCCGCTCTCTTCACTATCATCGCGAACCTCCTCTCGCATCGCCGGAAATAATGCTATAATATCCCTATGTCCAACTATCTTATCGATTCGCATTGCCACCTCCACGACCAGGAGTGGTTCACGCCCGACCAAGCCGAGCAGTTCCTCCAGGATGCTCATACTGCCGGCGTCGACCAGGTCATCGTCATCGGCACCGACCCCGAGGATTCCGCGAACGCCCAAGCCTTCGCCGCCGCCCATGAAAACGTCTTCTGTACTTACGGCATCCACCCCGAATATGCCAACTCCCACCCCAAGCCGCCGGTCGTCGACGCGCAAGCCCTCTCCGCTCTCGTTCGCCCCACTGAATCTAACCCGAAACTCGTAGCAATCGGGGAAATCGGTCTCGATTATCACTACGAACCGTTCGACCGCGCCGCCCAGATTCGCCTCTTCGAGCAGATGCTCCAGCTCGCTCGCGACTTGCGACTACCCGTCTCACTCCATATCCGCGAAGCCTTCGACGACGCGCTCCCGATTCTCGACAATTTTCCCGATGTCAAAGGCGTCGTCCATAGCTTCACCGCCTCGAAAAAGATTCTCAAACAAGTTCTCGCCCGCAATTTTTACGTCGGCGTCAATGGTTTAATAACATATTCTACCTTGCCTTTACCTCCCCTTGAAAAAATGTTATTAGAAACCGACGCTCCCTTCTTGACACCGGTGCCGTTCCGTGGTAAAATCAATACACCAGGATATGTCCGCAATATCGCGGCTTATCTCGCGGAAAAATTGGGTGTGGCAGAAGTTAATATCGCGGAGCAGACAACTAATAATGCAAAACAACTCTTCCATCTTCAATGATTATCCTGCCTACCTCCCTATCGAGGCGGAGGATTTTGATACTCCTGAATCCGTCGAATTATACAATGAAATCATGAACATTGCACAGGAGATTGCGGTATGCCGTGCGTCTCTGTAAGAAATAATCACGCCCGTAAGGCAAGCGTCAAGGCGGCCAACATCGAGCGCAAAAACAACCGCAAAATCACCCAAGCCGCAAAAAAGCAACAGAAAGTTGCTACTGCTAAAGCTAAACTTCAGGTCCGCGCCGAGTCTCGCGTGGCGACCGCCCAAGCCAAAACTGCTGCTAAATCCGCCAAGCAGACTTCCAAAGCCGCCACCAAGACCGCTCGGCGGGCCGCTAAATCTGCCAAAAAGGCTGCCAAAACCCGCCAGTCCCTCGAAAAACGTGTGCTCAAAAAACATCAATCTCACCGCGCTAAGACCAAATCCGCCCAGGCCAAAGCCCTGAAAGCGCAGGCTAAATCCGCCAAGCTCCAGGCTCGCCAAGCCTCCAAAACCGCTGCAAAAACTGCTAAAACTCAAGCCAAAATTGCCGCCGCTGAGACCAAAACTCAAGCCAAGGCCGCTTTAAAAACCGCCAAATCCACCGCGAAGCTCGCCAAAACCGCCGCCCGCACCGAGAAAATCTCCAAAGTAAAAACCCAAATCAAAACTTCCGTCAAGTCGATTAAGCTCCCAAAACTTCCGAAACCAACCCCCCCGAAGCTCAAAAAATCCCCCAAAGCCGCCGCTCCCTCGGTTCAGGACGCCTCTCGCGCCGCTAAAATCTCCGGTGCCGGTGTCCAAAATTCCTTCAAAATCAACCACGTCGCCCAAGATTATACTCCTGCCCTGAAACCCCTTCGCCGCACCGCCTTCATGACGAAGGACGACCTCATCAACGCCGAATCCCGCCTCGGCAGCACAATTTTTGGCCCCATCCCCGCCGGCCATCGCCGCGAATTCTTCCACGACCAAGAAAACATCTGGATCTGGTTCGAAAGCTGGCACGACGAAACCGGCCGCCCGCACCAACTCACCGTCCGCTACGAGGTCCGCACCTCTGGCGTCTACAAGAAAATCAGCGCCGGCGCCTACTTCAAGCTCGCTGGCGACGAACTCGAAAACTTCCGCCGCGCCACCCACGCCTACCTGGGCCTCATCAAAAAATACCTCTACCCCCACGTCGCCACCGTCAAATAGTCCAGCTATTGAACTAGCGTAGAAGCTGAGAGAAGAAAAAGCTCGCTTTTTCTTCCGAAGCGCCACCCGCTAGCAATAGTTATGCCACTTTTTGTGGCATAACTATTGACAAAAATACCAATCTGTGCTACAATGGAAGTATGGCTTATTGAATAACGAGCCGCCCCGCGCCTAGTTGCGCTAACAGGGGTGAACCTCGAAGCCATAAATCGAGAACCATAGTCCAAAAAACTACAATTCTAGCACATTAAGGAGGATTGAATGACATGGCAAAAGTTTCCAAAATCCCGAAACGCAAGCGGTCGCTCGGCGAACATGTCGACGGGTGGACCAAATCCCTCAAGGGTGTCCCGCTCTGGTTTCGCCGCATGGCTGGCAGTTGGGTCTACCGCGAGGAGTTCCTGGCCGCCCTCTGGGGTGAAATGGGCGAATACGAGATTCGCTTTTCTACCCTGGTACCCGGCGTTGGTTTTCTCATCCTGGCTATAGTGGGGATATGCCTCATAGGTTACACGGGGCCTGTCCGTAAGTTGGGTATTCTGGCGCTGATTATCATCAGCGTCTACCAACTCAAGGACCTGAACGGTCCCATTTGGTGGGCCGATCGGTTCGCCACGCGCGCTGCGAACAGCTACAACCAGACCGGACACTTCAAGCGGTACGAACGCTACAGCGCCTTCGCCCGCAACCATTCCCAGACCGCCTTCCCGCTGCGCCTGGATGAAGTTGCCTTTCTCTGCGAGCTGTATCACCAGTATATGACTGGCACCGTGACGGTCGACGCTCTCCGTGAGCTTCGCACCTACGCTCCGCAAGAGATAGAATTCTTCTACCGGGTCATGGGGTTCGCTCCGAGCGATCCCCGCTTCCCGCCTCAATACCTCGGGCAGCCCATCGCGACCCGTCAGTAACTCACCTCCAGCACGCCCCCGATCCCGCAAGGGAACGGGGGTATTTTCTTGCTCATCCGACGCCCCTATCTGACCATCATCTCTCGCCCCAATCTTACAAAAAAGTATGCTATATGCTACAATAAATCTAAGTAACTCAAGGAGGCATCAATGCAACATACAAAAGTTAAATCCGCGACCGTCGCTGGCCTGCTCGGGATTTTCCTCGGCCAATTCGGCGCGCACAGCTGGTACCTCGGCAAGAAAAAACAGGGCATCGCCCACGTCTGTCTCTTCGCCGTCGCTATGATTATTCTCATTATCGGTATGGTTATGGCCGTTTCTGCGACCACCTCACCCTACTCTTACTATCGCGCCGCGACCTCTGGCACGGCGAACGCCGCTGTTATTCTCTGTCTCCTCGGCTGGTTTATTATGTTCGGAAATGCTATCTGGGCATTAGTCGAAGCGATTATTCTCTTCGTCCAGGGCGATGCCGGTCTCGCCGCCAAGGGCTATGCCGTCGCGACCCCGTATAACCCCGCCGCTCAGTCCGTCGCTGGCACGCAAGCTCAGCCAACTGCCCCGACCCAAGTCGCTCCACAGCCAAAGCAGCCCATGAACCCCGCGACCAAGAAGAAGATCATCCTCGGCGTCGCTATTGGCGTTGCTGCTCTCGTCGCTATTATCATTATCTGCGTCGTCATCGCTATCGTCAGCCACGTCGACTACGGCGAGGCTTATCGTCAAGCCAAAGATCTCAAGGATGACGTCGCCGAACTCTATACTGCCTATGATTGCGAACGCGTCGTCAGCAATGTCAACTCCGACTGGACCAGCGAGAGCAACTATAACAAATACATCGAAGCCTGCAAAGATGACACCGCTGGCATCGACGACAAGATTGCCGAGCTCGAAAAGACCGCTGGCGTCCGCAAAGATTCCGCCGTGAAAACCGCTTTCGATAAGTTTAAGAAAGAATATGCCGCTGTCGTTCCTAACAGCGAAGAGCTGAACTCGAAGCTCGAGCTCTACAAGACCTGGCATTCCTACGTCGTCGCCGTCGACGATCTCAGCGCCAGCGACACCGACGCCGAAATCCAGTCCGCCGCCAACATTCTCATCAATTCCGGCAACGACACCTTCAAGACCTATGGCGAAGGTTGGCTCGAAAAAACCATGGAATATGTCCGCGCCTATCGCGCCTATCAGAACAGCAGCTACTCCGATTCCAACCGCACTCAGCTCCGCGACGACATGTACTCCAAGCAAACCGCCCAGCGCACCTGGGTTTCCGAGAACAAACCCGACATTACCGAGCTCGCTCCGCTCAACTTCTCCGACACGACCAAGATGTATAACGCCTATCGCGATTTCTACGAACTCCTCACCGCGACCTACGAGGAGCACTACAACAGCGGCAGCGGTGATTGCTCCGAACTCCGCGACGTTGTCTACTGCTCTTAATCCGTCGCTGTAAAGGCTATGACATGTAGGGCGCCTTCAGGCGCCCTACGTTCCTATACGGGCCAGTTTCTTTATTCTCGAATCCTTAAAAATATGTTATAATAAGAACACTATGATTTACCTCGACCACGCCGCTGCCACCCCAGTCAGCCCGAACACTCTTCGGGCGATGTTACCGTATTTCTCGGACGATTTTTTCAACCCCTCCGCCCCCTATCTCCCGGCCAAGCGCGTCCGCGAAGCCTACGAATCCGCCAAGAACGACATCGCCCATGCCATCGGCGCGAAGGGTACCGACCTCGTCATCACTGCCGGCGCCACCGAATCTATCAACCTCGCCTTCACCGCCGCTCGCCTCTCTGCGCCTAAAGCCTCAGTTCGCTCCGAAGCATCCCCTCGCTCTGACGCCGAAATCACCGACGCGCCTCGCTTCGGCAAAATCCTCACCCTCGTAACCGAGCACGCCGCCGTCCTCGAGGCCGTCAAAAATTACCCCCACGAGCTTGTCGAAGTTGACAAAAATGGCCTGATTAACCTAGACGATTTCCGTAAAAAGTTGTCTGACGAAGTTGTTTTAGTTTCGATTTCCTTGGCTAATAATGAACTTGGCACGATCCAGCCTCTCGCCGAAATTTCCGAAATCCTCCGCTTTGAGCGCCAAAAACGCCTGCGGCAGGGAATCACTACTCCGCTCTATCTCCATTCCGACGCTTCGCAAGCCTTGAGTCTCTTTGATATTAATGTCGCCCGCCTCGGCGTCGACCTCTTAACTTTGAACGCGGCGAAATGTGGCGGGCCGAAAGGTGTCGGCGCGCTCTATCTCGCGCACGGCATCACCCTTCATCCGCTTAGCTTCGGTGGCGGTCAAGAGCGCGGTCTTCGCAGCGGCACCGAAAATGTCCCTGGAGTAATAGGTTTTGCAACTGCCGTCAAGGAAGCAAAAGCACATCTCTCCAGTAGTCGCAAGAAATACCAAGAAATGACATATGTTCTTCGTCAAGAACTAGCACATACTTCTATTGTAGCAC
Organism: uncultured Candidatus Saccharibacteria bacterium; assembly: GCA_947425085.1. Taxonomy (GTDB): domain Bacteria; phylum Patescibacteriota; class Saccharimonadia; order Saccharimonadales; family Saccharimonadaceae; genus Nanosyncoccus. The sequence continues at coordinate 8,686 of CANDYV010000018.1, forward strand.
AGAATGATAAAAAAGTCAAGCAAAACTCCCAAATCCTCAAAAACCCCCAAGAAAGCCTTATAACCGCTCCGATTTTCCTTGGTAACCCGAAGCATCAACTTGCGAATTTCGTCCCAGTTTGTTTCCCGGGGCTTGATGCTGAGCGCTTGATTTATAAACTCGAGCAACAGGAAGTCTACCTCTCGACCGGTGCCGCTTGCGCCGCCAACAAAGGTAGCAAATCGCACGTCCTCGCCGCCATCGGCCTTTCCGACGCGGAAATCGCCGGCTCGCTCCGCATCTCCTTAGGCAGCACGAACGACCTCGACCAGATCCGCGAGGCCGCCGAGAAAATCCGTCAAGCCGTCGAGCAAGAATATCAGCGCCTCGCCAGATAAAAATAGGGGCCGCTCCGCAGGGAGCAGCCCCAAAGCCAGAAAGAAAGTTTACCACTCAATCGACCGCAGGTCGTCGTCCGTCAGCCAGAAGTTCTGCGCCGCGTTGTAGGCGCGCATGAAATGCTCCGGCCGCGTCAGGCTGTAGAAGCCGAACCCGCTCGCCGTGTTCTCGTTCCGGTAGAGGAACTCGAAGCTCATCGGGCACTCCACGGTATTATACAACCTCCCGTTCCAGTCGTAGTAGTCGAAATAGATCGTCACGTCAGAGGTCGTATCCTCGGTCCGCAGCCGCTCCAGCGATCGCACCAAGACCCGATCCATCGTTACGCCCTTCGTCATCACGTCCCTGACGTCGAACTTCCGGTAACTGTAGCCGGGTTCCAGCGCTGCCGCCGGGAACACCGTCCATCCCTGGATGATCAGCTCATCCAGCAGCTCCTGGCAGAAGTCGACGCAGGTTCTTGCGCCTTCGTCGTCCATCTCATACCGGTCGTGCCAAGAGTCAAGCTTGAACGTCGAACCCAGTCTCTGCCGGGCGTCCACCCAGTCCACGATCATGGACTTATTCAGCGTCACGACCATGCCGTTCCGGAGATATACCTCGATGGTATAGTCGTCCACCTCGCGCACGGTCCAGATGTTGCGATAGGCGGAAATGCTCGGGATGCTGTCGCCGTAGGTCTGAATGGAAATCGTGGAAGTCGAAGTCTTTCCGTTCCGGTAGGTCAGCGTGTAGCTGACCGTGTCCAGCGTCCGAATCTCGGTCACCGGCTGCCGGAAGTAGTTCTTGACCAGATACTCCAGCTCCATCGCGTTGCTGCCCGCCGTCGACAGGTGGATGACCTTGTCGCCGTAGGCGAGGGATTTGCCGTCGGTCGCCCGCGTCACCAGTTTCTCCCGGAGCAGTCGGTCAGCCGTCTGTTCCGCCAGCCACGCATAGCCATACTTGGACGTGAATCCCCGGTTGGTCGTCGTCGCGGTGGAGGTGTAGTCCAGCATGAACTGCTCACTCATCGTCACCACGACCTGGCCGTCCAGGAATACGCGAATCAGGCCCACCTTGTCCTCGACGAGCGCCGTGCCGTCGGTCAGGATGACCGGGTCATAGGGGTTGCCGCCGTAGGTGGTGCCGGGCGTCGGATAGGTCTTGTCGGACGCGGCCGCCGCCGGAATCGCCAGGGAAAAGGCCATAATCAAGGCCAGGAGCAGGGATACAATTTTGGTTTTCTTCATGTCGAAAACCTCCTTTTCAAGATTGACCGGTCATGCTGCCAGGACTTCGAGCCGGAATTATTCCTTCCTTTCTTCTCAAAATTAAAGTCCGAGGGCAGTTTACCGACCTTACCATACCATTATACCACACCTGACGTCAAAAGTCAATAATATCGCCAAAACCCATAAATTATGCTATAATTATATCATGAACAAACGTGTTTATCTTGGCATGTCTGGCGGCGTCGACTCATCAGTTTCGGCGTTGCTTTTGAAGGACCAGGGTTACGACGTCACCGGCGTCTATATGAAAAACTGGTCCGAAGACCTCCCCGGTATGAAGTGCCCCTGGGCGGAGGACCTCGCTGATGCCAAGCGCGTCGCCGTCCAGCTCGACCTCGACTTTGAGGTCTGGGACTTCGAGAAAGATTATAAAGCCAAAGTCGTCGACTACATGCTCGCCGAATTCAAAAAAGGCCGCACCCCGAACCCCGACGTCATGTGTAACGAGCTGATTAAGTTTAAACTCTTCTACGATTGGGCTATCGAACGCGGTGCCGACTTCATCGCGACCGGCCACTACGCCCAGGTCAGCACTGTCAAAACCGCCAATCGTGCCGAAACCGACTCTTCCGAAACTGCCGCCCCCGCTAAAGTCGACCTCCTGAAGGCCGTGGACGCCAACAAAGATCAGACCTACTTCCTCTATCGCATGAGCGATGCCGCCACCGCGAAAACCCTCTTTCCGATCGGCGCCATGACGAAACCCGAAGTCAAGCAGCTCGCCGCCGCTAAAAAACTCGATGTTGCCACCAAGAAAGAATCCATGGGCATCTGCTTCGTCGGCGAAGTCGGTATGAAAGACTTCCTTCAGCAATATCTCGACTGTGAACCCGGCGAAATCCGCGAGCAGGAAACCGGCGAGATCCTCGGCTACCACGACGGCGCGATTTTCTACACCATCGGCCAGCGCCACGGCCTCTATCTCGGCGGCGGCCTCCCCTATTACGTCGTCGGAAAAGATCTCGCCGCGAACATCGTCTACGTCTCGAAAAACCTCAACCACGAAAGCCTCTGGACGACCGAACTGACTCTCGAGAGTCTCCATCTTCGCTCCGGCCGCACCCTTGAAGATCTCATTGCTCTCTCCTCGCAGAACGGTCTTGAGCAAAGCCCTGCCAATCTCTCGCAACCCGACCAGAACCGCCTCCAAGTCCGCCTCCGCCACCGCGCCCCGCTTATCGACTGCAAAATCTCCGCCAGTCCAGAAGCCGACCGTTCTGCCGGTCAAAATCCCGACCACGCCGAAGCGATTGCCCGCCTCTCTTTCTCTCATCCCATCAAGCGCCCCGCCCCCGGCCAGTCCGCCGTCCTCTATTCTGGCGACATCTGCCTCGGCGGCGGCATCATCGCCGAATAAAACCATCGGTCCAAAACCTCCGAGACAAAATAATAAAACCAGAAAAACCGGGCCTTCCTTTCGGAAGACCCGTTTCTACCACCTACTCTCGTAGAAAATTGTGTCGGCGCAAGCCTTATCTGACGGTAATCCCGTTCCAGAGCGTGCCGTAATTCGGCACCCGGATCGTGACCGAGAAGTTGTCGAGCCAGTCAATCAGCTCTCCGTGGTAAGGCATCGCCGCCTCGCGGAGTTCGTCATAAACTTCGGCCAACTCCTCAGGGGTATACCTCGCCATCAGGTCGGTGACGCCATCGGCATCATACATTGCCGCTGCGCGGCTCGTAGTAGCGAGATAGTGATACAGCTGATTGTTGATGCCGCAGGGAATGGAGATGTCAGAGACCCAGATGTCGCCATTCTCGTCAATCTCGGTCGGGCAGAGCTGGTCTGCGATGAAGATGATCTTCGTTGCATCACTCAACCGCAGGTGGACGATGGTGTCATCCAATGTCCCGTAGACCTCGGCGTAGTCAAACTCCAACCGAATCTGCTGGCTCAGCCAGTTAGACACGGCGCGCGGAGGAATCCCGACCATCTGGTCAGGGCTGGTCTCGGTGTCGGGGGCGGTGTAAATAGGCGCCGTAGCGTCGTCGGAATACTCCGCGGGGGAATCAGGGGTGACGAAATCATCGGGCGACGCCGCGAAGGCGTTCACGCAGAGTGACATCATCATCAGGACGGACACGATCAGGGTGGTCAGCTTTTTCATTTTTCATTACCTCTTTCTATGAAGATGTGGGTGGGAAGGAACCAGATGTCAGCGACGAATCGCCTTCACCTACTCTCATTGTAGCACACATTCTAGAAAAAGTCAATACCTTTTATGCTTTATACTTCATAAAGTCAACAGCTATTCCACAATCACACAAAAAACGCTCCCAGCCGTCAGGCCGGGAGCTCCGTAGAATGATAAGGTACAAAAGGGACGTCGACGTGCGCCCTAAAACGAGCCAGGAATCCTAATTGTCGAGCGAACCTGGAAGTTGCGCGCTTCCAACATCTGCTTTCCGTGTCGCGGCGTCATTTCGACCAACGTCACAATGCCGACAACCTTACCGCCCATTTTCTTGACCGCCCGAGCCAAACCCAGCACCGTCGCGCCACTCGCCAGAACGTCGTCGACGATAACGATACGCTGACCAGGTTTAATCATACCATCCTGGATCCACAGCTGATCAACGCAGCCATTGTCGCGTTGACAACGCACTTCACAAAAGCCCATGCGTCCACTCTCATCTTCGTCGGACGGCAGCACCTCCAACTTCAGAGCCGGCACAAAGCCGCTCTGATGTGTCGTTGCAATCGCCGCGCCGAAAACCAGCCCCAGTCCGTCCGGGCTCAGAATCAGGTCGTAGCCTCCCAACTTCTTGCACAAACTTTCCAAATCACCACACGCGCTTTTGAACGCCGTGGCGTCTTTCAGTAGCCGCGACACATCGCAGAAAGGTTTGTCTGCCTTCTGCTCTACTACGGTCACCAACTTTTTCAGTTCTTTTCGGTTCAAGAAAAACACGTCCTTTGATAGTAAATTTCACCTGCCCGAGCCAATTTGTCGCCCTACGACATTAGCAGAATACGACCATCGCGCCGCCTTTCGCCTTTTCCGATAGGACATCACAAACCAACCCTCGAACAAGGGATACTCCTATTCTAGTACACTTTCCGTAAAAAGTCAAGCGGTTAAGCAAAACCTATTGCTAACACCCTCAACTATTGACAAAAAATATATTCTGTGCTACAATAAAGACGGCCCTCGTTTTTGATGGGCCAAAAATCTGTACTTTAGGAGGTCTATCATGAACACCCGAACCCAGAACGCTACCCGCATCTCCATTCTTGTTCGTCCCCGTTTTTCGCTTCTTCATGCCTTGGTTGTTGCGCTGCTTTTGGCAGCAGTCGTCATCGGTGGGCGCATGCTGAACAAGCAGCTCGTCCCGCCGACGATGTCCCAGGCAGAGAGCGTTGTCACGCTCGATCCCAGCATGATCGACACCGGGCCGAACGCCTGGATTGTCAACCCGTTGCGTGTCGCCTGCGCCGAATGGAACAGTGATGACAGCCGCTACGTTTGGCTGACCGGCCCGCTCAAGGAACGCGGCCTCACGCCATCCGACGTGTTGGAGTTTTGCGAACGCCTGATTGCCGCAGAATAACCTGAGCGGCTAAAACTAATCAAAGCAGTCCGAGCCAACCACGCCTCCCTACCTTAACAATCTGAGAGAAAGGAAAATCCTATGAAACGTCTGAAAACCCTGAATCCTGCACCGGCCGCTGGTCCGCGTAAAATCACCAAAGCCCAGAGATTCCTTGCCATTGCCGTAATCGCAACTGCCGCATTCTTCTGTCTGGCCTGCGTCGCGGCGTCCCAGGCTCAATCGGCTAACCCCGAGGGCCTGATTACTGACGAAACCGCCGTCGCCGCTTATGACAGTGAATTCGCCAAGTTTCTCGGCGCCGGACACAGGATCTCCGAGTATAGCTATGTCCGCGCCGTCATCAGCGATAATTTCGCCTTTGGCTACGGTCCGCTCTGTGACGTCACCGATTTTCAGGTCATCGTCGGAGAAACTGGCGCAGTCGGTGTCGTTGCTCATGGCAAGTGCAAATTCGGTCAATGGGAAATGAACCCTGTAGAATCCAAAGGAACGAAAACCTTCATATTGGTTTTTGAGGGCTGCGTCGCGCCGCAGGCTTGGTGGAGCCATCCGGTCACGTCTGCTACGCTCTGCGACATCCCTCTGACCACGGGTGGCTATTTGTCCGAGCTGATGGTCTGGGTCCCCTGGCCTGACGATCTGGACTTCGATACTCCTGACATCGGCGCCACCATCTACGCCCATTCCTGGTACTGGGACGGCAGCCAATACGTCCAGTCCAAATTTGTCGACTCTCCTCAGACCTCAACTTCCACTTCTCCTTCCCAGATTAGCATCAAAGGCGCCCCTCGGGGCGCCTTTCCCCATTTTAAGCAGTTATATGATATAATAAGAGAATGAACGCAAACGAAATCCGTAAAAAATACCTAGATTTTCAAGTTAAACATGGGCACAAAGTTATTCCGCCCGCCCCGCTCGTCCTCGAGAACGACCCGACCACGCTCTTCACTGGCTCTGGCATGCAGCCGCTCCTCCCTTATCTCCTCGGCCAGCCGCACCCTGAGGGCACCCGCCTGACCGATAGCCAGCCTTCCATGCGTCTCCAGGATATTGAGGACGTTGGCGACCCGCGCCACACCACGGTTTTCGAAATGCTTGGCAACTGGTCGCTCGGCGACTACTTCAAAAAGGAGCAAATTGAGAATTATTTCGAGTTCCTGACCAAAGAAATCGGGCTCGACCCGGAACGGATTTACGTCACTTGTTTCATCGGCAATGAGAAATACGGCATCCCGAAAGACACCGAAGCCGCCGAAATCTGGCAGGAAGTTTTCAAAAAGGCTGGCGTCGAGGCGAAAATCGCCGAAATCGGCTCCGCTAAAGTCGGCGACGAACGGGGAATTAAGTCCGGCGAACGCATCTTCTTCTACGACGACAAAGAAAACTGGTGGAGTCGCGGCGGCGGCATCGAAACCACTCCGCTCGGCGACCCTTGCGGTCCTGACTCCGAAGTCTTTTATGATTTTGGCGAGGATAAGCAAGATGTTGAGAAATATGGCAAAAGTCACCCTGCTTCCGACGGCGCTCGCTTCATGGAAATTGGTAATCAGGTTTTCATGCAATATAAGCGCAACGAAGACGGCACTTTCTCTGAGCTAGAACACAAAAACGTCGACTTCGGCGGCGGACTTGAGCGTCTCGCTGCGGCCGCAATCGGCAGCTTCGATGTCTTCAAGATTTCTCTCATGGCGCCTATCATCGAGAAACTCGAGGAAATCTCGCACAAAAAATATGACAATAATACCGACGAAATGCGCATTATCGCTGATCATCTCCGCGGCGCTTATCTGTTGGCCGCGCAGGGTCTCAC
>CANDYV010000019.1 GCA_947425085.1 uncultured Candidatus Saccharibacteria bacterium
GGCCGTTCGCGCGAAGAAAATCTTGGTGAATGTTGGGGATTGCTCGTCGTCTGTTCAAGGTAGCGGCTCTATTGATGGCTCGGAAAAGGTTTCGGTGCGGAACTTGAGTAAAAAAGTTATTCAGTATAAGGAAGTTGTTCAGGAAGCGGTGGCGGAGAAAGCGCCGAATAAAATTTGTACGTATTTGTATGAACTGGCGCAGGAGTTTTCGCGGTTTTATGAGAATGTGAAGGTGGCGGGGAGTGAGTGCGAAGGGGAATTGGCGCAGCTGGTGAAGGCGTATTTGAACGTGATGGAGCATGGGCTGGGGCTCTTGGGGATCGAAGTGCCGGAGGAGATGTAGATGAAGAGAGCGAAGCTTTTGTGGATTGACTTGGAGATGACGGGGCTGGATCCGGAGAAAGATCGGATTTTGGAGTTGGCGGCGATTGCGACGGGGTGGGATTTGGAGTCGATTGAAGGAAAGAATGGCGAGGCGGCAGAAATGACGGCGGTCGTGAAGGTGCCGGAGAAGCTGATGAAAGAGCGGATGGTGGGGGAGTTTTGGGAGAAGAATGCGGAGTCGCGAGATGGGTTGATGAAGCAGAATATGGAGGGGAAGAGTGCAAAGGAAGTCGAAGACGAGTTGCTTGAGTTTATAGATAAGTGGTTCGGGGCTTCTGGCGAAGTGATTCTGGCGGGGAATTCGATTCATCAAGACCGAAAGTTTATTGATCGGGAGTGGCCGAGGGTGGCGGAGAGGCTACATTATCGGATGTTGGACGTGAGCGCGTGGAAGGTGTATTTCGAGGGGGCGAGGGGGAAGAAGTTTACGAAGCGGGAGGCGCACCGAGCGCTGGATGATATTCGGGGGTCGATTGAGGAATTGAAATGGTATGTGGGAGAATTGAAGTAATGATTGATGTGATTTCTGAGGTGGGAAAAATTGGGGGGATTGGGGAGTTTTCTGAGAGAAAGCATGGAGAGAAGGGGGAGGATACGGTTTTTGAGGTTGCGGGGAAGGCGTTTTTGGTGGTGCGGCCGAAGACGATTGAGGTGCGGTGTGATGGGAAACTTAGTAAGTTATTGCGAGAGAAGTATGAGACGGTGATGGAAAGTCGGTATTTTGGGCGGGGCGGAGTGGAGATTGTGCCGAGCGGGCAACTTGAGGACGCGGAACTGGAAGATTTAGTGAGATTAAGTTATAATATGACGAAAGAACTGACAGAGGAGAAATAACATCAATGAGGACGATGGTTGCGAGGAAGGTCGAGGCGGTGACGGTGCCGAAGAAGGGCGGGCTGTGGTTGGCGTTGGCGGTGTTTTTGACGACGGCGACGCTCGGGGTGGTGATTAATAGTTTCGTGTTTGGGCGAGGTTTGTCGCTAGATAGGTCGATTAGCCGGTATGTCGGGTATGAGACTTGGAGCGCGATTCTGTTTGCGCTAGGGAACTTTTTGGTGGTGGCGATGGTGGGGCGGTATTTGTGGAAGCTGGGGGAGGATTGGCATATGCTTCGGATATATTATTATTGCGCGTTTTTGATGGTGGTAGGGTTGATCCTGTTGTCGATTTTTCCGGTCGGGTATTTTGATATAAACGGGCAGCGGAGTGTGATTAGTTTTGCGCACGAGATTTCCTCGAAGATGATGTTTATTATGATGATGCTGACGGCGGCGATGCTGGCGGGGAATTGGCGGGCGAGCGCGGGGACGCGGGCGGCGTGCGTGATGTATTTGGTGTATGCGGTGTTTTGTGTGACGGGGTATCTGACGGAGGGGACTTGGTTTACGCCGCTGGTGTTGATTTATGAGTGGGTGTATATTGCGGCGTTTCCGATGGTTTTGGCGGCGTGTAGAGGAAGAGGACTGAAGGGGTAGAGCTGTGCTTGTTATTTTGGAAAGATTTGCTATATACTGGGGGCAGAGCCTGGGCGGCTAGGGTGGGTCGGGAGAAAAATGAGAAAAAAATTATTGTTGCTAATGAGGTGAATATCACGATCATTAACAACAAATAATCTCTTAGTAAGTTTATTCTACTTTGTACCTTACTTTTGCGGTTATGTCTAGTATTTTCGCAAAATCTGTAATTAAGCGGATAACTTTAAGATTTTGAAGTGACGGATTTGGTAGATTTGTTGGCTTCGGCGGATTGCTTAGCTTTGGCGTCTTGTTTGGCTTTGTAGTCGGCTTCGGCCTCGACGTTAGCTTTGGCTTGGGCCTTGGCGGTGTCGGTGATATGTTTAGCTTCGGCTTTAGCCTCGGCTTTGGCAGTTTCGGCATCTTTGGCGCGGTTAAGTTTGTTCATGGTGCGGACAATAACGAAGATGACGAGGGCGATAAGGAGGAAGTTGATGACGTTTTGGAGGAAGTTGCCGTAGGCGATGTGGGCGACGGAGTCGGCGCCAAAGATGTTCGGAATGTCGAGGGAGAGGCTGGAGAAGTCAAGACCGCCGGCGAGGAGGCTGGTGATAGGCATGATGATATCATCGACGAGGGATTTGACGATGGCGGTGAAGGCGCCACCGACGGCGACACCAATCGCGAGGTCGACGACGCTGCCGCGGTTGATGAATTCCTTGAACTCTTGGATGAAGTTGCTCTTGGCGATTTTTGCGATGAAACCTTGCGGGGAAGCGGTCGAGGTGGAGGCGCTGTGCTCGGTGGTGTTGGTGGGGGTATTTTCTGTAGTCATGCTATATATTATATCATGATTTGAAGGTTAGTCGCTGGGGTTGGAATAGTCTTTGAGACTTTGCTCGATGACGATGAGGTTGGATTGGTATTGGCTGATGATTTCGAGGAGTTCGGTGTCTTTTGTGCGTTGCTCGAGTTGGGAGATGAAGGTGACGAGGAGGGAAACTTGGAGCTGGATTTGGTTGGCGTAGACGCGGTCGAGGATGCCGTTTAGTTTGGCGTTGTTCAAGGCGGTGTCGAGCGCTTCGATAGTTTCGGTCTCGACGGTGAGGAGCTTCTCGGGAGGATTGAGATCGGCCTCCTTGTCGCCTTCGGAGGCGAGATACCCGGTCAGGGAAGCGGTGGCGCTGGTTAGGACGCCGTTTAGAGAGGTGCCGATAGCGCGGAGCTGGGAGGATTTGAGAGATTTGTTGTATGTGGTGAGGGCGGTATTAAGGTTGGCAGTGCGGACGTAGAGTTGTTTCGTAAGGTCGGTGGGGCTAGTTTTGCCGGCGCTGAGGGCCATGCCGAGGCACATGATAAAGAGAAATGCGACGAGGCCGCCGACGGCGATCTTGATGATGAGAGACATGGAAGCGGATTTTTTGGCAGAGGTGGGGCGGTTTTCTTGGGAGATCTGATTGAGGTATTCCAAATTATTCATAGTATGATTATAGCATAAAAGTTATGATGATGTTATATTTTAGAGTTTATCTGTTATAATAGGGGCATGGATGACGCGAAGGAGGAAATTCGGGCGCGGCTCCCGGTAGAGGATGTGGTGGGGCAGTATATTGAGTTGAAGCGGGCGGGGCGGAGTCTCAAGGGGCGGTCGCCGTGGGGCGTGGACAAGACGCCTTCGTTCATGGTGTCGCCGGAGAAGGGGATTTGGCATGATTTTTCTTCGAATAAGGGCGGGGATATTTTTACTTTTGTGATGGAAGTGGAGGGGATTTCTTTCCGGGAGGCGCTGGAGAAACTGGCGGCGCAGGCGGGGGTGGAACTGCAGAGGTATAGTGGTGGTGACAAGGCGGTGGCGGAGAAGAAACGGCGAGCGAAGGAAGCGCTGGAGCTGTCATGTAAGTATTATCAGTTTTGTTTGACGAAGAATAAGATGATTATTGAGTATGTGACGGAGCGACGGGGGATGACGCGGGGGACGATCGGGGAGTTTCGGATTGGGTATGCGCCGAATACAGGGAAGGCGCTGATACAGTTTTTGACGAGCCGGGGGTTTACGAAGGCGGAGATGGAAGCGGCGGGGCTTCTGAATAGATTCGGTGGGGATTTGTTCCGGGGGAGGATGATGGTGCCGTTCATCGATACGAACGGGGTGATTGGGTATACGGCGCGGGTGATTGATCAGGGGGAGCCGAAGTATTTGAATACGCCGGAGACTTTGCTGTTTAATAAAAGCCGGTTTATTTTTGGGTTGGCGCAGGCGAAGGAGGCGATTCGGCAGAATAATTTTGTGGTGATTGTGGAGGGGAATATGGATGTGATTTCGTCGCATCAGGCGGGAGTGAAGGAGGCGGTGGCGACGAGCGGGACGGCGATGACAGAGTTGCATCTGAAAAGTTTGTCAAGGTTGACGCCGGATGTGCGGCTGGCGTATGACGGGGACGCGGCAGGGGTGAAGGCGACGGAGCGGGCGATTATGATGGCGGGGGATCTCGGGGTGAATTTGAGCGTGATTTCGGATTATCATGGGGCGAAGGATCCGGATGAGCTGATTCAGAAGGATCCGCGACTGTGGCAAGAGGCGGTGAAGAATTATCGGCCGGCGGTGGATTGGCTGTTGGATAAGTATGAAGAAAATCTTGATTTGAACTCGGGGGCGGGGAAGCGGGAGTATTCGAGCATTGCGCTGAAGTTGCTGAAGTATGTGAGCGATGCGGTGGAGCGGAAACATTATGAGAAGTTGGTGGCGAGAAAGTTGGACTGTTCGGTGGAGGATTTGCACGAGAAAGATTTGAAGATGTCGTCGAGCGGGAGCGCGCAGCGGTTGAAGAGCGTGGCGACGAAAGATGCGCAGGTGAAGGTTGATTTGATACGGAAGTTGAACGATACTTTGCAGGCGTTGATTATTCATGGAGGGGTGGAGAATAAGTATGGGCTGGATGTGACAGAGGATGAAGTGAAAATCGGGGAGCTCGAGATGGTGTTCCAGAACTCGTATGCGGAGATGGGGAAGGCCGCGCTGGAGCGGGAAGCGGATGCGATTTTTGCGCGATATAAGATCGAGATGAATAAGCAGCGGATTCGGGTTTTGACGGAAGAGCTGGAAAAATGCGCGGATGATGAGGAAAAGACGCAGGAGATTCTCAGGGAGATTGCGGCGCTGAAGGTGAAATAAAACGGCTGTGCTTGGTAAAGTGTTCCGGGATGTGATATACTGGCTGGCATGGTTAAAAGGAAGAAGGCGGGTGTTTATGTTGTTCCTGGCCGAAGTCCGTGGGAGCATGAACTGCGTGTGGCGGAGATTTTGGTTGCGGCTGGGCATTGTGTGGAGTTTTTGGAAGAGGGTGCGTTACCTTGTGCTGATATACGGTTGGATGGTGTTGAGTATGAGATAAAATCTCCGGAAACTGCAAAACTCGCTTCAGTGGAACAGTTAATACGTAAAGCGTTAAAACAAGCCCCAAATATTATTATTGATAGCTCGCGTTGTAAAATTAGGGAAGATAGGCTGCGCCAATATTTGATTTATAAGTTTCGCGGGCAAAAACAAATTAAGCGTTTACTGTTTATAACAAAAAGTCGAGAAATTATAGATATTGCGAAGCAGGAATAGAAAGGTTGACATTGTGGGCGAAATTTGATAAAATAAGAGTATTGAAGTCTTACAGGGCGCAGTATGCACTTAGCGTGGGGCTTCTTTTTTGTTGTTTCAAGATAAAAAGGAGTTGTAAAAACGGGGGATTTTTAGTATACTATGATGTAATGGATGATAATGAAGAAGATATCTTAAAGAGCAAGAATGTGATGCTCGACCTCGGAGAGCCGGCGGCGGATGAGCTGGAGGAAGAGGATGAGTTTTTGGATGACGAGCTCGCGATTACGGCGGATAACGTCGATGCTTTTGCGGACGACTCGGTGCGGATGTATCTCCGAGAGATCGGGAAGATCCCGCTGCTGAGCCAAGAGGAAGAGTTGGAACTCGCGAAAAAAGCGATGGAGGGGGATAAGAAGGCGAAAGATAAGTTGGCTGAGGCGAACATGCGCTTGGTGGTTTCGATTGCGAAGCGGTATGGCGGGCGCGGGCTGGACTTTTTGGATTTGATTCAAGAGGGAAATACGGGACTTCTGCGCGCGGTGGAGAAGTTTGATCCGGATAAAGGGTTTAAGTTTTCGACTTATGCGACTTGGTGGATTCGGCAGGCGATTACGCGGGCGATTGCGGATCAGGCGCGGACGATTCGGATTCCGGTGCATATGGTGGAGACAATTAATAAGGTGCTTCGGACGACGCGGCGCTTGACGCAGGAGCTGAACCGCGAGCCGACGAATGAGGAGATCGCGAATGCGATGGGGATGGACACCGAGAAGATTGAGTATGTGATGCGGATTAAGCAGGATATTGCGTCGCTTGATGCGTCGGTGGGGCGCGACGGGGACGATGAAGAATCGGTGCTTGGGGATTTCGTGGAAGATAGTGAGCGGGACTCGCCGGAAGATGCGACCGCAAATCAGATTCTCAAGGAGCAAATTGCGGAGATTCTGACGACACTTTCGGAGCGCGAGCAGAAGATTATTCGTTTGCGGTTCGGGATTGGCGGCGGTCGGTCGCATACTTTGGAAGAGGTGGGGAATGAGTTTTCGGTGACGAGGGAACGGATTCGCCAGATTGAGGCGAAGGCGCTGTCGAAGTTGCGTAAGCATAAGCAGACGAAGAAGCTGCACGGGTATTTGAAGTAAGGAGGAATGATGAACTGGCTGATGATGAAGGCGATGGCGGTATCGGCGGCAGGGAAGTTGCTAGCGGTAGAGACAAGTATTTTGCCGGATGATTTTGATATTGATAAAATTTTGAAGCTGATTTTGAACATTTTGGTTTATGGTCTTGGGGCGGCAGCGGTGCTCGGGGTGATTATTGCGGGTATTCAGTATATGACGGCGCGGGATGATGTCGCGCAGGTGGCGAAGGCGAAGAAGAGGCTGATTGAGATTGTGATTGGTTTGGTGGCGTGGGCGTTGATGTTTACGGTGCTGAACTGGCTGATTCCGGGCGGTCTGACTATTAGCTAGGGCTATGAGAAAGCTTTGGGTAGTTTATAATCCGCGGTCGTCGCATCATGCGGCGGTTGAGGCGGAGGTTTTGGCGCCGGCGCGGAGGGTGAGCGGGTTTTTGGTGGGGAAGTATGAGATTAAACAGACAACAGTTGAGCATAATGCATCGATTTTGGCGGGGATGCTCGGAGATGGGGATTTGGTAGTGTCGGCGGGGGGAGACGGGACGGCGGCGATTGCGGCGAATGCGGTAATGACATCAGAGAAAGATGTGACGTTTTCGGCGCTAGGATACGGGAACTTTAATGACATGGCGCGGATGCTCCGGACGCGGCGGCCGGTGGAGTATGGCGGAGAGTATGTCGGGGGAATTACGGAGATTATTGAAGGGTTTTTGGCGGGAGATGGCGGCTCGGAGGGTTCTCGTGGCGCTGGTTCTTCTGGTGGGGCTTCTTGCGCGGGTTCTTCTGGTGTGGCGCGGGTGCGGGAGATTTGGCCGTTGGAGATTTTGGCGGACGGGAAGCATTGGCGGTATGCGCCGTGCTATGTGACGCTGGGGTTGCTGGCGGAGGCGTCGGAGATCATGGATGGCGACCGGGTGCGAAAGAGCTTGAATACGGGGAAGCGGGGACCGCTTTATTCGCTGATGGTGGCGGTGTTTTGGTATTTGAAGAATAAGGGGAGGAAGTTTTTGCCTTCGTCTGGCGCTGAGGGTTCGGCTTCTGAAGGAGTTGCTGATTCTGAAGAGGTGGTCGTGAAGTTGAATGAGGAGGCGCTTGAGGAGGGAGCGACGGATTATTTGGCGGTGAATGGGCCGACGATGTCGAGGCTGATGAAGGGCGGAAAGTGGTATTTGTCGGAGACTGGGTTCGGAAGCGCGGCGAAGAGGTTGGGAAAGTTTTGGAAAATGGTGGGGTTCGGTCTGAGGAGTGTGATTTTCGGGCTGCGGCTCAATGAGGCTTCCGTGGATAAGATTGAGTTCTCGCAGCCGAGCACGGTGGAGATTCAGGCAGAGGGGGAATATCAACGGCTTGAGGGGGTGTCGAAAATTGAGGTGCGGAAGGCAAAGCGGGGGATGAAGGTGGTTTGCGGGAAGTAGGGTTTGGGGTAGATGTGGGGATGGCGATAGATTTTGGGCTTGTTTTCGGGATTTCTATGATATAATGATAATGTTACAACAGATTATCATTGAATGACCGGATTTTTTATCCGATGATTATGTGTCCTCGTGGGTATACATGGCACCGTAAGGAGCAGTCGCCTGTGAGCCACATCGGTCATTGGATGGTCTGTTGTAACACCCTTGCGGTGTCATTTTTGTATGGCGAATAGCTTTTCGGCGAATTTCGTGCGGGAGGTGGCGCGGCTTGGGTGTTACAAAACCTAAAAGGAGGGCCGTGATGCTAAAACGCCAAGATATAAAATGTAAAAGTTCCGGAATAAGTTCTTCCGGAAAAGTAAGCTGTTTACTCTTACTTTTCCTAACTTTTCTCCTTATTAATCCGACAACAACTCCCGCCTATGCTTATTATGACGGTGCTCCGGACGATAGTGGAACTGGTAATACTAGCAGCGATGCTAACCCTTCGACTATCACTTCTTCCGTCAACATCGCTTTCACTCCGGAATCCGGTTCTGCCTCACTCACGCCCATCTCTGCTGATGGTGCTTCGGCTAAATATTCCATTAAAGCAACAATTGGCGTAGAAAACTCCGGTGGTTATACAGTTTATCTAGGTAGTAATAAATCGGAACTAACAGGTAAGAATACTGGCGCAACTATTAACGGAGTTACAAGTTCAGTTACTTATGAAGAACTACCACTTAATTCTTGGGGCTATAATGCAATAGAAGGAGAAACTGCTGGCACAACTTTCTCTAAAGTCCCAACTAATAACCGTGGAGATGTTATCGCTAGCAATAACTCTACTAACATCAAAGAAGATAACAAAACCTTCACTTTGAGCTTTGCCGCACACATCGGAAATGACAAGCCGGCAGATACGTATGAGAATGAGATAACGCTATCGGTCGTGTCTTCTCCGCTGGAAGTGACAGGTTTGACTGCACTTGCGACGATGCAGGAGATGACTAGTGCCGTTTGTGAAGCGAGTGAAGTCGGAGATGAAGCCCAGCTCAAAGACATTCGCGATGGAAAATACTATTGGGTGGCGAAACTTGCTGATGGTAAATGCTGGATGACGCAGAACTTGGATTTAGACTTGTCGACGAGTGTAGCGTTGACGCCGACAGATAGTGACATAACAACGAACTGGACGCCGGGGTATACGACGGCAACGGTGGCGAATAGCTCAACAATACTAGCAGATAATACAGGGCAGAGGTCGTGGAGTTTGGGGAATTATTATATTAAAGTCCCCAATAATACTACTTCTTGCGGATCAAAAAAGACAAGTTTAGCTGATTGTACGGCCTATTTTACGACTTTAGTGACTCCTTCTTCGGCGGATGGCGATGTGAATGCACATTATTTGGTCGGCAATTATTACCAATGGAATGCGGCGACGGCGGGCACTGGCGGTGCTATTACAGGTGGACAGGCGAATGGTTCGATTTGTCCGAAAGGATGGAAGCTTCCGGAGTCAAATGGCGCTGCGGTTGGTTCTTTTGGTGGGTTGATTGGTACGTATTCTATAACTACTGGCAATACGGCAAGTATGTCTAAGCTGGTGAGCGCGCCATTATATTTTGTAAAGAGTGGGGTAGTTGATCAGACTGTCAATTTACTGAATGGCGCAGGTTATGAGGGCAATTATTGGTCGTCGACACCGAATTCTAATGTTGCAAGTGCCTATGATCTTACTTTTAGCTCCACTAGCAGTATAAACGCGTCTTATAGTGCTACTAGGCGGTATGGTATTTCCGTTCGTTGTATCGCGCGGTAAAACTCTACAACGGTTGTAGAGTTTGAGGTAGGGTGAGGTTTCTCCACTTTAGGATTAGGAAGTTGTTGTTTATGCTCCGCTCTGGCCTCCGCAACCGCCAAGATAAGTTTATATTATAGTTTTGTCGATATAGCACATACTTATTCCTTTTTTACAATAAAATCGATATCGAAGAACTTATAAGTTCACCTAACGGACTTAACTTATTTGGCGGGGCGGCGGTCGGGGCGGAGCATATGTGATTAAGTAGGAGGAGAACGGAATATAGCAAAAACGGTTTGAGATATAGCAGAAGCAGTTTGGCTTCTGCTATATTTTGTAGGCGGATGTGCTTGTAAGTTTTGAGTGGGATGTGATATAATGGCGGATTTTTGAGGGGAAAGTTGACAGGAGGAAAAAGTTAAAGAAACATCGTGCTTGTGCTTGGTAAAAGTGGCGGAAGTATGATAGGCTGGGGATACGGGCAAGAGTAGGCTTTGCTTCAAGCAATTTTAAAGGGCGGAGAAAGGAGGGTAGGTTATGCGAATACAATTCCAAATTCTGAAACGTATTCTAGTCTGCGTCACATTACTGCAGATAAAAATTACTTTCGCTAAGAAAAAGCGAAAGTAACACAACTATACCATCCTATTCTAGCATCTAAACATAGCAAAAGCAAGGCTGAAATTGTCCGTTTAGGGAGTTTTGAGGACTCAGGCGGTCGGAAGTTGGGGGGTTGGGGATTAGAAATTGATTTCGGAGAGGATGGATTTGAGCTGGGCGTGGAGGTCGTCGATGGAGCCGTCGTTCAAGATGAAATAGTCGGCGATGGCGATGGGGCCGCCTTTCTCGATGGTTTCGATTTCGTGGTAGTCGCGCTCGCGAGCGGCTTGATGGTCGAAGGGGCGGACGGGGCGAGCGGCAAGGCGTTCGTAACGGAGACGGCGAGGGGAGACGACGGCGATGACGGTGAGCTGGTCGCCAGGGAACTCTTTTTTCAAAGTTTTGTATTCTGTCCAGGAGTAGAGGCCGTCCAAAACGATGCGCTTTTGGCCGGCGGCGATGAGGTCATTGACTTCGGCGATGACTTGGCGGGCAACCCAATCGTTGCCTTCTTCTTCGCGGATTTGTTTGCGGAAGATTTTTTCGTTTTCGGGGGTGATTTCGATGCCGCGCTTGGTCATTTCTTTGAGGTTCATGCCGCCGAAATAGGATTTCGGGATGCCGCGCTCGGTGAGATAATCGATGATGACGGATTTGCCGGCGCCAGCCATGCCGACGATGGCGAGAAGTTTTACGTTGCGATCTTTCATGATTCTAATTATAACATGGGTGAGGACGGGAATTGGGTGTTTTTGAGGTGATATGGTATAATTGGGGGAATGAAACGTTTGGTGATTATTGACGGAAAATCGGTGTTTTATCGGGGGTATTATGCGATGGGGGCGCTGTCGACGAGCGACGGGACGCCGACAGGCGGGATTTATGGGTTTGCGGCGATCGCGATGGAGATTGTGCGGAAGTTGGACCCGACGAAGGTGGTGGTGGCGTGGGACTCGCGGAGTTCGACGGCGAAACGGAAAGAGGTTTTTCCAGAGTATAAGGCGGGGCGAACGAAGCCAGGGGATGATTTCTATGTGCAGATTCCGCTTTTGGAGGAGTTGGTGAAGGCGTTGGGGTGGAGTTTTGTGGAGTGCGAGGATTATGAGGCGGATGATATCATCGGGACGCTGGCGCTGCAGGCGGATGAATTGACAGAGAAGGCGACGAACGAGGATGAGGAGTGGGAGACGTATATTGTGTCGTCGGACCTCGATATGTTGCAGATTGTGGACGCGAATACGCGGATGTATCGGATTTTGAAGGGATTTTCGCAACTTGAGGAGCTGGATGTGGCGGCCGTGGAGGCGAAATATGGGATTAAGAAGGCGCAGTTTTTGGATTTGAAGGCTTTGAAGGGCGATGCGTCGGATAATATTCCGGGTGTGCCTGGGGTGGGGGAGAAGACGGCGGTCAGGCTTTTGAATGAATATGGGGATCTCGAGGGGGTGTATAAAAATATTGCTCAGATTTCGGGGGCAACGCAAAAGAAGCTGATTGAGGGGGAGAAAAGCGCGAGAATGTCGTATTTTTTGGCGAAAATTATGACGGATGCGCCGGTGCATCTCGAGGATTTGCCGGATTTGGTGATTGATGACTCGCGGGTAGTGGCGGCGCTGAAGAAATTGGAGTTCAAGACGTTGATTGGGAGGTTTTTGAAGGCTCGAGAGGCCTCTAGAGGCGATTCTGGGGCGTTTGAAGGCTTTGAGGGGAAACAGGGGGAGCTGGCGCCTTCGGGGGTTAAAAACGGCTCTAAGGGGCTGCTGGAGGCTCAGGAGAAGCGCTCTGAGGGGGCTGAAAATGGTAGTGGCTATGATAAGGCTCCAGCGGCAGAACGGGCCTTAGAAGTCGCGAAAAAGGCTTCTAAGGCGAAAATGGCGGGGGCTGGAGGGGCTTTTGGGCAGCAAACTCTGGAAATCCCGACTTATCTTGAGGACGGGACGTTGGTTTCTTGGAATGTGAAGGATTTGATGCATAAGAACGCGAAGGTGGCGGCGGGGGTGCTTGAGGGTGGAAAGTTCTGGGATTTGGCGCAAGGGGCGTTTTTGCTGAATCCGCTGGCGCGAGAGGTGGAATATTCGGAGGAATTACAGGAGTTTGAGCGACAGAAGCGGGAATTTGAGGGGAAACCGGAGCTGTATAAAATATTTACTCAGTTTGATTTGCCGCTGATACCGGTGTTATATCAGATGGAACGGGATGGGATGCTGATTGATCGAAAGTATTTTGCGAAGCTGAAACGGGAGTTTTCGGCGGAGGTTGGGGGGCTTGAACAAAAAATTTGGTTGCTTGCGGGGCGGGAGTTTAATATTAATTCGCCAATGCAGCTGTCGGAGGTTTTGTTTACGGATTTGGAGCTGCCGACGAAGGGGATTAAAAAGGGTTCGAGGGGGTATTCAACAGGGGTGAAGGAGCTGGATAAACTGGAGGGGGAACACGAAATTATTGGGGCGGTGAAGGAATACCGGGAGGCGGCGAAGCTGCTGTCGACGTATATTGCGCCGTTGCCGGAGCTGGCAGACGCGGAGGGGCGGGTCCATACGACGTTTAATCAGAATGTAACGGCGACGGGACGTCTTTCGTCGACGAATCCGAATTTGCAGAATATTCCGGTGCGGACAGAGGTGGGACGGCGGATTCGGACGGGATTTATTGCGCCGGCTGGGAAAGTCTTGGTGAGCGCGGATTATTCGCAGTTTGAGTTGCGGCTCGCGGCGGCGCTGGCGGGGGATGAGGATTTGATTCGAGACTTTAACGAGGGGGTGGATATTCATACAAAGACGGCGGCGGAGGCTTTCGGGGTGCCGATGGAAGAGGTGACGAAGATACAGCGGCGGGCGGCAAAGGTGATTAACTTCGGGATTTTGTATGGGATGAGCGTCAGGGGGCTGGCAGAGGCGGCGGATATGGCATATTATGAGGCGAAGAGCTTCATCGAGAATTATTTTGAGCTTAGGAAACCGATTAAGGAATATCTGGAAAATGTTTTGAAACAGGCGCGAGAACAGGGGTATGTCGAGACGATGTTTGGGCGGCGGCGACCGACGCCGGATGTTTTGTCGTCGAATTTTATCGTGCGGACGGGGGCGGAACGGGCGGCGCAGAATATGCCGATTCAGGGAACGGAAGCGGATCTGATGAAGAAGGCGATGATTCGGGTGTCAGAGGTACTGGGGGAGAAGTTTGGGCTTTCTGACGGTTCTGGGGTGCGGATGGTGATGCAGGTGCATGATTCGTTGATTGTGGAGTGTCCGGCGTCGCAGGCGGATGAAGTGGCGGAAGTTTTGAAGCGGGAAATGGAGGAGGTGGCGCCAGAGCTGAAGGTGAAGCTGGCTGTCGATGTGTCGGTGGGGATTAATTGGGGAGAGCTATAAGATGCCAGAGTTACCAGAGGTAGAGACGATTCGGCGGGGGCTTACACCGTTGATTGTGAAGAAGAAGATTGTACAGGTTGAGGTCGACCCAACGACGAAGAAAGCCTTTCAGGGGGATGAAGGGAATGTGGTGGATGCGAGTGTGTCGGAGGTGAGGCGGCGGGGGAAGGCTCTGCTGATTGATCTTGATAATGGGTATACGATGATGATACATCTTCGGATGACGGGACAGCTGATTTGGCGAGGGGCGAATGAGGAAGATAACTTCGCGGCGGGGCATCCGAGTAAAAATTTTACAGATGCGCTCCCTAATAAACAGACCCGAGTAAATTTTGTGTTCGAGGAAGGGGTGCTATATTTTAACGACCAGAGGAAGTTTGGGTTCGTAAAAGTGTTACCAACGGGGGAAGTTGAACAAGAAAAGTTCATTGCGGAGCTCGCGAAAGAGCCGTGGGAAATGGACGTAAAAGAATTGTTCAGTAAGTGCCAGAAGCATGGGAAGTCACCAATTAAGGCGGTGCTCCTAGACCAGAAGGTGATCGCGGGGTTAGGGAATATTTATGCGGACGAATCGTTGTTTTATGCGAGCCTGCATCCGGCTATGCGGGCTGGGGAACTTAGCGAGGAGCAAGTCGGGTTGATTCTGGAGGGGGCGCGGAGCGTGATGATGGCGTCGATTGACTCGGGAGGATCAACGATGGCGACTTATGTGAAACCGGACGGGACGACGGGAAGTTATCTCGAGAACTTTGCGCAGGTGTTTCGGCGGGAGGGGCGGCCGTGTTTGCGGTGCGGGGAGACGATTTTGAAGACGAGAGTGGCAGGGAGAGGGACGCATTACTGTCCGAAGTGCCAGAAAGCACCAGAGTATTTTAAAGATGCTTAGGGGCTGGGGATGCTGAGGATTTTTTATGGGGAGAATCGGCTAGAAGCGGAGAAAGCGGTCAAACGGACGCTCGGGGAGGGCTATGAGGTGTTTGAGGGGGAGAGTTTGACGGTGGGGGATTTGCCGAGTATTTTTCAGGGGACGTCGCTATTTGGGGGCGGTTCTGGGAGTGGCGCTGGGGGTTTTGGCGGCGGGGTGCGGCGGATTTTGTTGAAGAATTTGGGGGAGAATGCGGAAGTTTGGGCGAAGTTGGCGGATTATATAGAGACGGAACACGAGGTGGTGGTTTGGGAAGGGAAGATTGATAAGAGGTCGACTGGGTATAAGCAACTGAAGGACGCGGGGGTGGAGATGGAGGAGTTTGCGGCGCTGAAGAAGCCGGAGGCGGGGCTAGTGTTTGGGATTTTGGATACAGCAATGCGAAATGGCGAGAAAGCTGTGCGGGATTTGGAGAAGATTGAGGCGGATCAGGACCCGTTTATGTTTTTTGGACTTTTGGTGACGCAGGTGCTGAAAAAGTATGAATATTCGGGGGGAGGAGCGAGGGATCGAAGGCTTTTGAAGGAACTCGCGA
>CANDYV010000020.1 GCA_947425085.1 uncultured Candidatus Saccharibacteria bacterium
TCCCGACTACTCTCCCCACATCTTTAACTTTTACATTTTGGCTCTTTCGCATCACGGCCCTCCTTTTGATTGGTAATAGACACCAGCCAGGAGCGACCATAAAAAGCGACACCGTAGCCGGTGTCTAAAACCAGTACCGAAGTCATTTTTGGTGCTTCAGAAACCCAGTCCAGCGAGCGGTGCCGCTTTCCGTTCCTGAAAAACACCAAAAATAAAAACAAATGACTTCTTACTTTAATACTGATTTTAGACACTTCCATTATAACACGAAAACTGCCACGTCAACTTAAAAATCTAAAATCAGACAAAGAATATTTGGAGATCGGGCACAATAACTGCAGCGAACGGAGAAGCCGTTGTTCCGATTGCTGTTGCCGGACGGATTGATATTGCTGGTGCTGTTGAAGTTGAGGTGGTAGGCGTTGCTGCCGTTAGAGTTCGGCGTAGACGACCAGTAGTTGCCGTTGTTGCCGGCGCCGTTGAATAGGTTGCTGGTATTCTGCTCGACGTAGCCGCCCCTCAAAGCCACAAGAATTACTTCGCGATAACCACAGAAAACTTCACCGAAAAGAAGCCGCTTTTTATCTACATAAGTCATAACTCGCGCAGATTCAAATCTGTCGCCGGATTACGGTTCGAGAGGGCTTCACGATCTCCAAGACAAGAACTTATCCAAGCCGGAATAAAACTCAAGGCGCGGCGTCGTTCCTATAGGGATTTGTTCCTACAGAATAAATTATACACCAAGCCACAAAACAAAAATAAGCCCGCAAAGGACTTTTTCATGAACTTGGTGAGTCGGGTGGGGATCGAACCCACGACACCCTGCTTAAGAGGCAGGTGCTCTAACCGGCTGAGCTACCGACCCAAATTCTTAACAACCTCTATTATAGCACAAATCCCAGAATTGTTAAGAGGTATTTTTCGCAAGTTTCACAAAACAGATACCCGTAAGTTCATATTCGCAGAACATCCAGCGAAATCTGTTATATAATATACATATGGTTAATCAAAATATGTCCCAGTCTAAAAATCAATATCAAGAACCAAAACCAACTTTTGCGATTATCGTCGGCCTCATCGCCGCCAGTATCATCATCGGCGCTTGTATCCTTTTCGCTATCAATGGCAATAAAACCGTCGCTCCGATCGTCTCAGATGCGCTCCCAGCGCCCGAACTTTCCGAAGGTATCCGCGGTAGCGAATTCGGCATCGACAAAAATATTAACGAAGCTACGCTCGATAATTATCTCGGCCGCAGCGATACCGTCTATCGCGATATGCGTATGTTGAAAGACCCGGGGAACTACGAAGCTATCGGCGGCGATTCTTATCTCTCCGGCTTCGTCGAAGGTTTTGAAGTTGTGCCGCTTCCTTATCTCGTGAACGTTGCCGGTCTTCCGGAGGAAGTTGGTGATACTTATACTGGCAAAACATTATTCACCCAGACGAAAGACGGCGAATATATCGCGAACTACGCCGAATCCATGAATCTTCTTGAATATCTCTTCCCGAAAGACAAAAATATTTTCCTTATGTGCGGTGGTGGCGGTTATGCTGGCATGACGAAAACCATGCTCACGAAGCTCGGTTGGGACGAAAACAAGATTTATAACGTCGGCGCCTACTGGTCTTACGATGGCGACCATAATATTATCGTCAAAAACACTTCACACGGCGACACAACTTACGATTTCTGGAAAGTTCCATACCACGACATTGATTTTAATACTCTTCACGAGATAAAACATGAAGCGTAAACTCCTCATTATTCTTCCGGCCGCCCTCATTGTCATTATCGCCGTCGTCTGTGGACTTGTCTTTGCGCTCCATCCCGCACCCTTCCGCCTCGATGATCAATATTACGGTGAAGCCGCCCTCGAAACGATTTCCGCTGACCAGCTTCAGCAACTCGTCGACGAAAAATCCTCTTTTGCCGTCTTCGTTTCGCAGCCCGCTTGCCGCGCTTCGGACAATTTCGAAAAAGTTCTCCAATCTTTCGTTGCCGAACATCCTATGAAGTTTTACGAAATCGCTTTCTCCGATTTAGAAAATCTTCCTTTCGTTGCGGACGTTCGCTTCTATCCGAGTTTTCTGATTTTCAAAAAAGGCAAGCTCGTCGATTTTCTCGAAGCCGATAATGACAACCACGCCGCCGCCTACACATCTCTCGACGGTTTCCAAACTTGGCTGACCGAACAAGTCATCCTATAGGAATGCGCCATGTCGCCTCGCTCAGCCGTAAAAAGTCCCAAACCTCGTAGCGACTTTTTTACTCCTGCGCCAGTAGTCCACAAAATGAGCGACCTTTGCGAGCTGCTACTCTCCGATTCTACGCGTAAAGTCTTTGAGCCTGGCTGCGGCACCGGTAACTTCCTCGTCGAAGCTCTTTCGCGTCGCCTCCAAAAACTCACAACTCCCCACGAAGCCCTCATCGCTCTCTCTAATCTCTATGGTGTCGACATCAATCCCGATTATCTCGCCGAGGCCCGCGTGCGCCTAAAATCCACCCTTCTGCGGCATTTTTCCGACCAGCCTCTCGACTATCGCTTTCTCCCGCTCGTCGACCTCTTCCTTCAGTCTAACCTTATCCAGGGCGACCTAATTCGTAATTATGAAGACTTAGTTTTTATCGACTGGCAACTTATTTCCGATTATAATTTCCGCGCCGTCCCTACCCGCCTCGGCGACATGTTAAAAAAATCTATCTCCGCGGAGAAGGATTCGGAGAACAACTATGCTTAAACTCCATCCCGAGCAACAATCCGCCATCGACCAGACCTATCAATATTGGCAACAAACTCACTCGCAATCCGCCATGTCATCACGACAAAATCCTACCCCGCAGGCTTCCGAAAACACCCGCAAGTTTCTCTGGAACGCAAAGCCTCGCTTTGGTAAAACTCTCGCCGCCTACAAGCTCGCTCAAAAAATCGATGCGAAGCGCATCCTCATTATCACGAACCGTCCCGCCATCTCCGACGCCTGGGCGAGTGACTTCTTCGCTCATATCGCGCCAGAAACCAATCACATCTTCGCTAGCGCTAAACCACCAAAAACTACCAAACCTCCAAAAGCTGTCGCGCCAACCCCCAAAACACTCGCCAGCTCCTCAAAATCCAACCCTCGGCCTGCCTCGCATATTTATTCCCGCTCCGAGCTCATCGAAAATCCCGACCTTCTCGCCTGCCCGCTCATTTATTTCATCTCCCTCCAGGATATCAAGGGTAAGGACTTGAGTTCCGCCGATTTTAAGGCGAAAAATCAATGGATTTTTGACGTCGAGAAACCCTGGGATTTGCTCATTATCGACGAAGGCCACGAGGGAATTAAAACCTCCAAAGCTTCCGCAGTCCTGAGCAGTCTTAATGCTGATTTTACGCTCTATCTTTCCGGCACACCTTTCCGTGCCCTCGCCGACCAAGATTTTTCCGCCGACCAGATTTTCAACTGGACTTATCTCGACGAGCAGAAAACTTACCAAGATCGCCCGCGCCTCGACTTTCGCGTTTGCCGACTTCCAAAGAGTATCTCCGCAGCCCAACAATCCAGCCCCTCCGCAGCCCCTCAGCCTCAGCCCGACGACGCCGTTCAATCTTGGCTCGATTACGCCGCGCAAATTTTCCGCTCCCAACCCGAACTCCGCCATACTTTCTGGTTACTTTCAAAAGTGAGCGATTGTAAAACTCTCCAAGCCGCCCTCACGAAGCACCCGTTTTTCCATGATTATAAAGTTATCCTTGCCGCCGGAAAACTCACTAAAACCAGTAACCCTCAAGACTCCCCAGTCGACGTCCTCGAATCTGACGCCGGCGAATATAGCAGCCAAAAAGTCCTCTCCGCCGTTCGTAATACTATCGGCGGCCATCCCGACCAGACGAAGACTATCACCCTTTCTTGCGGTCGTCTCACGACTGGTATCACAATCCCCGAATGGTCCGCGGTTTTCATGCTCTATAGCTCGAGCGATCTTTCGCGCCTCAGCTCCGCGCAATACCTCCAAGCCGCCTTCCGTGCCCAAAATCCCGCCCCCGGAAAGTCTGAAGCCTATATTTTCGACTTCGCGCCCGACCGCGCCCTCACCGTTCTTCAGGAATACGCCGAGCGTCTTTGTAATCTCCCGCCCGCAACCGCTCTTCCCAAGCTTCTTCAATATCTCGATGTCAACCTGCTTGACGGAAACGCTCGCCCTGAATCCCTCTCTGCTCCAGAAATCATCGAACTCCCTCGCCAAATCATTGCGCAGGAAATCGTCGACGGCGGTTTTATCGCCTCGAACAAACTATTCAATATTCAAAATATCTTCCACGCCTCCCCCGCCGCCTGCAAAGTTATCAATAAACTTTCCGCTCTCCATAAAAATCGCCTTGAAAAATCTCCTCGTCCGCTTCCTACCCCGCTCACGAAACTTAATTCTTCTGGCCAGATTATTGCGACCCTTGCCGACGAAAAAGTCGCCCGCCGCCGCAAAAAACGCGAAGAAGACGATTATCGCGACAAGCTCCGCGGCTTCTCTCGCACGATTCCGATGCTGCTTCATCTCTGCGGCGAGCCCGACTTCACTTTTTCCGACCTCGCCGACAAAATCCCTGACCAAATCTTCCAAAATCTCACCGGCCTCACGAAAGATGACTTCGCGTTGCTCCGTCGTGAACAATATTTCAACGAGACGAATTGTAATCTCGCCATCCGCGAATTTATGCGTCGCGAAAAAGACCTTTCGACTTATTTTCTCCCGACTTCCGCGCAAAACATTTTTGATTTTATCCCGCTTCAATACGGCGCGCGAGTTTTTACTCCGAAATCTACCGCCGAGAAACTTGTCCAACGACTTATCCCCGCTCGTCCCGAACTTTTCCGTTCCCGCGACACCAAGTTCTTCGACTCCGCCGCGAAAAGTGGTCTCCTTCTCACCCTCATCGTCAAAGAATTATATCGTAACCTGCGTCCGGATTTCCCGAGCGACCACGATTGTCTACTCCATATTCTCACGCACCAAATTTATTCCTGGTCGCCCGACGAAATTTCTCACCGCGCAACCTTAAGCACCGTTTTAAGTTTCATCCACCACGATTCAGTTCATTTTTCTGCCGCCGAAATTACCAAAATCAACCAACATTTTCTACAGTTCAACCCACTTTCCGAACAAGGCGGAATTAATCTTTCCGACATTCAGCTTAAAATTAACCAAACATGGGAGAAAAATATGAAATTCGATGTCATTATCAGCAATCCGCCATATCAGCAAGGTCGCCGCCAAATTTACGCTGATTTTTATCGCCTCGCCGTCGACCTCGACCCGGAATTATTGTGCATGGTCTTCCCGCAAGGCTGGCAAAAACCTCACAATCGCAACGGACTTGGTCAACTCAACTGCGCCAAATATAAACGCGATCCGCACATTGCTATCATCGACAACTACGACCAAAAATCCGCCGAAAAACTCTTCCCGAATATCGGCACCGGCGGCGTGAACATCATTCTCCGTGACCGTAATTTCTATAATCACGGCAGTCTTCCGCAACTTATCGCCGGCGAAAAAGCTGCCCCGCTCGTCCTCCCGCTCGACGCAAACGAAGTCATCAAACCCGCAGAATTAATCCCGCTTATTGAAAAGTTCCGATACCTGCCCAAAGTCGAATCCCTCGGTTCTTCGCGCAAGCCTTACGGTTTCTATGCCGACCCTCTCCGCAATCCGGGAAAATATAATCTCGAGCTTCACGAAACCGCCCAGAGCTCAGACGATGTGCGCCTCTTTGGTCTCCTTTCCGACAGTAGCCGCGGATATCGCTATATTTCTCGCGCCAGCCTCCCGAAGGTTAGCCCGCTCATCGACCGATATAAACTTTTCGTCCCGAAAGCCTGGGGGAACATGGCGACAAACATCGGCCTTGGCGGTTCCTATTCTAATATTTGCGTCGCCTCTCCTGGCGACGTCTGCTCGGAAACCTTCATCGAATTTGGCCCTTTCGCTTCGCAGGAGGAAACTATCAAGGTTGCTAAATATTTCATGACTAAGTTTTTCCGCACCCTCCTTTTTCTCGCCAAAGACACTCAAAACACCGCCAAAGATAAGTATCGCTATATCCCGCTGCCCGATTTTAGTGACACGATTTGGCATTCAAAAATCCCCGAGCTCGACGAAAAACTCTTCAAGCTCTACGATATTCCTCCCGTTACGCGCGATTTCATCCTCCAAAACGTCCAGCCCCGCAGCGAAGCCAACATCGAAATCCTCTAGCCCGGTCCTCTAATCCAGCGAGCTAAACGCCTCCTAGCCTCGGCATTAAGTTGCCCGGGAATAACTCTATTTTTTGCTGCGCAAATACATTTCTCAAAAAACTTTCAGAAAAATAAATAAAAATCACAAAAGAAAATTAAAAAACATAAAAAATCTTACAATAAAATTTAACCCAAAACATCCGAAAAATAAAATAAAAAATTTTTTCAGCCCGATTTTTACACTTTTTTCGACAATTTTTATATATTTTTCCGAACATAATTAAAACGAATCGGAACAAACTGAAATATTTTATTATTTTTGTTATCCGAGCCATCGTCCTGCTAGCAAAAACTTATTTTTTAGGCCCAACGAACCAAAGCCTCGGAGTATTCTTATTATCAGGTTTTACAATTCGACAGGGAAGGAGTATAATATAAGTATATGCGCCCGTAGCTCAGTGGATAGAGCACTGGCTTCCGGAGCCAGGTGTCGTAGGTTCGACTCCTATCGGGCGTACCACGGAATAGAATAAACTCCCCGGGGAGTTTTATTTCGTGTCAATGTTTTTTGCTTGTGTTTCGTAAAGTCGTGATATAATAAAATTGTTCTACAAATTAATTTTACAAACTGCAAGTGTCTTTTTATAGACATCACAAGTTTGACAATCAATTGCGAAATGACGCCGTAAGGTTCAGGCTGCTGTTGGTTGTTAATACTTGCAGATTAGTTTGTAGAACGCCCTTGCGGCGTCTTTTTGTAGAGAAGATTAGTCGGCTCGGGCGTTCTATTACTAACCAAAAGGAGGGCCGTGATGCTAAAAGGTCATAATATAAAGTATAAGAGTTCTGGAATAAGTTCTTCCGGAAAAGTTAGTTGTTTACTTTTACTTTTCCTAACTTTTCTGCTAGTTAATCCCACAACAACTTCCGCTAGCGCCTTAGAAGCCGAAGAAACTTCCGATAGTGCCGCAAACTACGACAACCAAATCTCCACTCAATCCGATAATGCTTCTTCCGTCCAAATCTCCTTCGCTCCGACTGCGGCGACCAATTCCGTCACGCCGACGACTTCTGCTGGCGTTTCGGTTCAGGCTAATGTT
The DNA here is from genome assembly GCA_947425085.1 of uncultured Candidatus Saccharibacteria bacterium. Classification (GTDB taxonomy): domain Bacteria; phylum Patescibacteriota; class Saccharimonadia; order Saccharimonadales; family Saccharimonadaceae; genus Nanosyncoccus. Next base: position 7,323 of record CANDYV010000020.1, read on the forward strand.
CTTGCTACCGTCAAAGTCCAGAACTCCGGCGGCTATACCGTCTATCTCAAAAGCTCAAGCACAGACTTAACCGGCAAGAACAACTCTACTAACACTATCCCTGCCGCTACTTCCGCTAAAACTTATGACGGCATGGACGTTAATACTTGGGGCTATTATGCTGCTGAAGGTACAACTGTCCCCGATAACGCAACTTATAAACCTATTTCTATCTCCGGCAACGGTGACGAACTGGCGACCAATACCGACAAGAAAATCACTTCTGACACGAAGAATATCATGTTGAGTTTTGCGGCGAAGATTAACAACGAGAAGCCGAGTGATACTTACCAAAATACCGTCACTATGTCTGTTGTCAGTAGTCCCTACCAAACTAGCCTCTCAGAAATTACCAACATGCAAGACATGACCACCTCCATCTGCGACGCCAGCGACATGTACGAAACCAAACAACTTAAAGACACTCGTGACGGGAAGTATTACTGGGTTACGAAACTTGCTGATAATAAGTGCTGGATGACGCAGAACTTGGATCTAGACCTTAACGCCTCCACGACACCATTAACTTCGGTAACTTCAGATGTTAGCACGGATTGGACACCAGGCGACGCCGGTAAGAACCCAGCTTATACGGAAACTACGGCTAGTAGCTCAACGGTTTACAGCAAGACGAGTGGTCAACGTTCTTGGTCTCTTGGTAACTATAGGATTTCGGACCCAACGGCTTCTTCGAGCTGCGGCTATCCGAAGAATAGCGCGGCAGATTGTTCTGTGCAGTTTACTGCTTATGACACTCCAACCGCAGCAAACGGTGACGCCAATGCTCATTACATTCTCGGCAATCACTATCAATGGGATGCAGCGACAGCTGGTGGCGAAATAACCGCGAACGGTCAAGCCTCTTCGTCGATTTGCCCGAAGGGATGGAAACTCCCAGAATCCAACTCGACTGCAGTTGGCTCCTTCGGCGGCCTTATTAATGCAGGTTCCATCGGCTCCGATATAGTGAAACTTGCGAGTAGCCCGTATTACTTCGTTAGAGGTGGCTTCGTCAATCAGAGCGTCAGTTACCTGTTCTACGGCGCCGGTGCATATGGTGATTATTGGCCGTCTACGCCTAATGGCAACGGCTACGCTTACATCTTTTCCTTCAGCGGTACTAATAGCAACAGCGCCATCAGCGGCAACAGCTACGGAGAACGATACCGCGGTCACTCCATCCGTTGTGTCGCCCACTAACTTCCAATGACCAAACTCCGCCCCAGCTGCCGCAACCGTCAAATAAGTCAACAAGATCCCTATCAAAACACGGGGAGCGATATAGCACATACTTATTCCTTTTTTACAACAAAACGATATCGCGATATAAATCTCATAAGTTAAACCCAACTTAACTTATCGAAAAGTACTTATTTGGCGGGGCGGCGGCTGGAGCGGAGAACTAATTAAGATGAGGCCCCGGCAAAGGGTCTTAGTGGACTTATGGATTGGAGAGACTAAAAGAGCGGTCAAGCTGACCGCGATGAGCGAGACACCCGTGAAGACGGGATGTCGAGAGGGTCTCAACAAGCTATAAGTTTGCCAAGACCCTTTGCGGAATGGAACTTACTTTCGCCCCTCCACCATCAAAACAAACTTCGTCGTCCCTTCTGCGCCCTCGGCGATTCCGGCGTAGTTATTATAATCGTCCGCCAATTTCATCAACTGCTTGACTTTCCCGGAAGTCACTTTCACCTTTCCATTCACGAAATTATTCAGCGGCTGAATCCCTTCACGGTCAAACTTCGTCATACCAGCGCTCAGGTCATCTGCGCCTTTCGCGAGTTTATTTACGCCGGCGAGCATCGTATTCAGCCCGCTGACGAGCGCGTCGCCCATGCCGTTGCTTACTGCCTGTAGCATCTGTTCAATAACTCCGCTTGCGGTCGCCGCTGCCGTCTGTCGCGCCGTCGTCAAGGCCAGTTGATACGAACTTTGGAAAAGTTGTTCCTCAAGCTCCGCGCTTAACTTAGCCGCCACTCCAGCAATCATCTCCGTCGTGCAAGCTCCGCCCGCCTGTGCCTGACAAAGTTGCGCCGCTTCCAATTGAATCGCATCCGCTAATACCGTATTCGATGCTAGCTGCTGCTTAATCCCCGCCCGAATCGTTGCGCTCTGCGCTTGAACTTTTGCCGTCGCCGCCGCTTGGACTTTTTGCGTAATCGCTGCCATTTCTTCCTCGCCCAGCGTCAAACTTCCGCCTTGCCCCGACATCTTCTGGCTAATTCCAGTAATCGCCGCCTGCAATTCCTTAATCCCGTCGCGCAGACTATTCGCCCCGGCGACTAGCTGACTACTACTCTGCGAGAGTTGATTTGACTTCGCCGACAAATCGTCCAGCTCCGCAAAAACTTTCAAATCCTCACTATCGAGCAGCTTCGGCGTCACGATCGAATAAATATCGCCCAGCTCAAACTTTTCCGTTTCGTAACTCAAAACAACTTCGTCCGCTCCGCGCAGCTCTTCCAGCCCCAAGCTTTCATAAAGTCCTGGCGCCGCTACCGCCGTCACGGCAATCGTCCGCCCGTTGCTAACCGCCTTTCCGTTCGAGACACTTACATTCGATACCTTACTTTCATCGAGCGTTGTCGCGACCGCCGCCACGAACGGCGTATACATATTCCCGACTTTCGACAAATTCGTGTATTTCAGCCGGATTTCGACCTTGCCCGACTTCCCGAGCATTTCTTCTAGCGACTTCTCCTCGCCGTCCAAGAAATACGAAACCGTCAACTTCACCGGCAATTCCTTCGTTGCCTCGCCACGATAGTAAATATCCTTGCCTTGCGCGTCCCACTTTACATTTTCTCCGTCGACGACGAACCCTTCAAATCCATTCAAGTTCTCAATCCCAGTCAAAATACTTTTATCAAACAACTCATTATCTTTCAAATCATTCAGCAAATGTTCCGTCACCGAAATCTTCTTCACTTCGCCGTTCGCTTGCAACTTCACATAGACCGTCTCGTCCTGTGTCAGCGCGAACGTCGGCACCGGCGATAGCGCGAGAATCCCCGCCGTCGCCAAACACATTGAACTTGTTAAAACTTTTTTCATAATACAACTCCTTTTCAAAAACTTACTTTTTCGCCTTGACGACTTTCGTCGGTTTCGCCGCCGCAACTTTCTCTGTCGCGACTTTCGTTCCTAATGTTGTCTTCATAATCAACTTATCGCACGCGACGAGTAGCGCCGGAATCACCAAGACGACCACGACCATGCTGATAATCGCCCCGCGCGCAATCAAAGTACATAGCGTCCCGATCATATCAATCTGCGAGAACAGCCCGACCCCAATCGTCGCCGCGAAGAAACACATCCCACTCACGAAGATCGACTGAATCGAACCGTCGAGCGCCGCCCGGGCTGCTTCTTTTTTCGCAACTCCCGCTTTCCGTTCCTTCATATATTTTGTTGTCAGCAGAATCGCATAGTCAATCGTCGCTCCGAGCTGAATCGTCCCGATCACGATCGACGCGATGAATGGAATCTCCGTGCCGGTCAAGAACGAAACTCCCATGTTCAGGAAAATCGCGAATTCAATCGCCGCCATCAACAGCACCGGCAGCGACACCGACTTCAAAACGATCGCCATAATCACGAAAATCACCGCAATCGACGTGATATTCACGCTCGCAAAGTCCCGATCCGCAATCTCGACCAAGTCTTTCATCAGCGGCCCCTCGCCCGCCACAATCGCACCTTCGTCATATTTGTCGACGATTTCATTCATCTTGCTAATTTGCTCATTCAGTTCATCCGTAGCAATCCCGTAATCCGACAAAACTAGCATCGCCGAATAATTTTCCGTCTCCAGCATCGATCGCACTTCCGAATTCAGCATCTCCGTCGACAAACCATAATCCGACAAGGTTGTCGCATCTAAAACCGCGCTCACGCCGTCGAGCTTCGCGATTTCTCCGGACATCGCCTTCAAATTTGCCGCGCTCGTCGTATTCCGCGCCAGCACCATCATCTGCGACTCCATCCCGAAATCTTCCCGCAACGCCGTCATTGCCTGTGTATAGCCATAATTCTCCGGGATCGACGAATCGAGTTTATAATAAACCTCCACCTTGTTATAAATCACATAGGCCGGCACCAGCAAAATCAAGAATCCTGCCAGAATCGCCTTCCGATATTTCAGAACGAAACTTTTGACGTGTGTGAACTCCGGCAACAAGGCCTTATGTCGAGTTTTCTCGACCCACTTATCGCAAACCAAGAGCAACGCCGGGAATAAAGTAATCGCGCAGACCAGACCAAGCAGCACGCCTTTCGCCATCACGATTCCAATATCGAACCCGAGCGTCAAGCTCATCGTGCAAAGCGCCAAGAACCCTGCAAAAGTCGTCAGAGAACTACCGAGCACCGACGCCGCCGTTTCCTGAATCGCCTGCGACATCGCCTTCAAACGGTCCTTCTCGTTTTTCTTCGCCGCCTCGTATTTGTGATATAGGAAAATCGAAAAGTCCATCGTCACGCCGAGCTGCAAGACCGCGCTAATTGCCTGCGTGATATAAGAAATCTCGCCCAGGAAGATATTCGTCCCCATGTTGAACGCCAGTGCCACGCCGATACTTCCAATCAGCAAGAACGGCACCAAGAACGAATCCAAAAACAGCACCAAGACTAGCAGCGACAGCCCGACCGCAATCGTCACGTAAAGCAGCGTTTCGTTATTAAACAGATTTTTCGTGTCGAGCACCATCGCGCTCATCCCGCCGAGCAGACATTTCTCGCCCGCGATCTCGCGAATTTCCTCGACTGCCGCCAGCGTCCGTTCATCGCTCGTCCCTTCCGTGAACGTAATAATCATCAGCTGCGCGCCGTCATGCGTCACTTTCTCCCGCACCGCGCTCGGCAGGAAATCCATCGGAATCGCCGTCCCGGTCACGTCCGCAATACTCAGCACCTGCTTCACGCTCTCGACTTCGCGAATCTCCGCTTCGAGCTGGAGCAATTCTTTCTGCGGCATATCTTCAACGACCGCGACCGAAAACGCCCCCATCCCGAACTCTTCCGTCAGAATCTCTTGCCCCTCCAGAGTTTCAATATCCGACGGCAAATAAACCAACAAATCGTAGTTTACTTTCGTCGCAAAATATCCCAACGCCGCCGGAATTAATAATAGTACCGACAATATCACAATCGCCCAGCGGTGACGACAGATAAAATCGCTGATTTTCTTCATAGTCCTCCATTAGACTTAATAATTTTCGCAATTTGTTAAAAATGACCAACAGTCAGTTTTTCTTCCAACATTCTACATCTGTAAAAATCTTTTGTCAATACTAAAAATGACCAAAAGTCATTTTTCCGTCGCAAAAACACCTTTCTTTTTTGAAAGATTTGCGGTATAATAATTACATGACATTATTCCAGCGCGCCGATAAGCGCAACAAAACTGACAATGAGCCGAGCTTTGCTGAAAAAGTTGAGAAACGCCTCGCGAACAAGGCCCATAAAAACGACCAGATTACCGAGGCTGCTTACGAGCTTTTTCTCGAGCAGGGCTTCGATGCCGTCTCGATTCAAGAAATTGCTGAGCGTGCCGGCGTCGCGAAGGGAACTTTCTATCTTTACTTTCATGACAAAGACGAACTGAAGGAAGCCGTTATCACTCAGAAATCCAACGAGCTTTTCCGGAACGCCCTCTCCGCTTTACGTCAAACCGGCATCGCCGATTTCGAGGAGCAGATTATTTTCGTCATCGATTACGTCCTCGACATTCTAGAGCATAATCAAGACGCTCTCCGCCTTATTGCGAAAAATCTCTCGCTCGGCGTTTTTAGCCGCCAGGTCAACGAATTCTTTTCCGATCAGAAAACCGACATTGTCGAAAGCCTCGCCGCTTCCGCCGAGCGCAGTCACATCCGTCTCAAAAATCCTGAAGTATTACTATATATGATTATTGAGCTCGCCAGCTCGACTTGCTTCTCCTGTATTCTCGAAGCTAAGCCGCTCGAAATCGCCGTTTTTAAGCCCTATCTTTTCGACGCCATTCGCCAACTCATCCGCTCGCAGCAGCTCCCGCCCGAAAAATCCTCCCATCGCTTCAAGCGTCAGCCTCGCGCCTAATTCTAAAATCATCGTTCAATATGTCTAACACGCTCCACGCCTCAAAAATCTCCGACACGCCAAACGCTCCCGCCCCTTCCGTCGCTGAAACAATCTACGAATCACCTTTCGGCCCAATCTTCCTCCGCGCGAGCGACGACGCTCTACTCGAACTTCATTTTCTCGGCGATGCCTGCTCGCAACCTAGCGATTCTTCCGATGCCCCGCTCCATCCTATCCTCGCCGAAACCTTCTGCTGGCTCGATGAATATTTTTCCGGCCGCCAGCCCGATTTCGCCCCGCCGCTCCAGCTTGACCTCACCCCCTTCAACTGTCGCGTCCTCGAAATCGCCAGCCAAGTTCCGTTCGGCGAAACCATGACCTATGGCGAAATTGCCGACCTGATCGCTGCCGAACGCGGTCTTCATAAAATGTCCGCCCAGGCCGTCGGCAGCGCCATGCGCAAAAATCCCATCTGTCTCGTCATTCCGTGCCACCGCATCATCGGTGCCGGCGGCCGCCTCGGCGGCTACAACGGCAACCCGCTCCGCAAGCGTCAGCTCCTCACCCATGAAGGCATCGACGTCTCGCAACTCTCTTAACCCTGCCTCCCCCTTCCGCAACCTCGCCTTTTCGTGGTATAATATCCCCATGCACCGGTAGCTCAGCGGATTAGAGCACTTGTCTTCGGAACAAGGGGTCGTAGGTTCGAATCCTATCCGGTGTACCAAATTGGTCAAATTAGCATCATCGGATGCTTTTTTGTTGGCTCTATATCTATAAAATGGGCTAATTTTCGGGATGTAAACTTTTTTATTTGCGTCCACGAAAAAACCGTCAGGAAATAGCAAAAGTTTACACTTTTTGGCATCATCAGGTAAAAGTCGAAGAAAATCACGACCTAAATTATCAGCAAATTCAAGAGCAAAACTAATAAATTCTCCTCGATTTTTATCCTCATTGTCGGTTAGATTCCTGATTTTAGCTTCAAGTTTTGCGATTTCCTCGGTCTGTTGTTCGATTTTAGCTTCCATATCTCTCAATACAACGTCGCTGGCAATGCTGGGTAGCTTATTAAGCATGTCATCCTTTTGCCTGCACATATTTGCCAGTTGCTGGTTTAGCTGGGCTATTTGGCTCTTGTTGTGCTCGCCTTCGATTTTCCATATCCTATCTAATGCCTTAAGTAGCTTTTTACGTCCTTCTTCCGTAAAGTCAAGGTTGTCTAGCCACATAGTTATCTCAGCATTAACGTCATCCTTGCCAATCAATCTGCCGCATTTTCGGCATTGATATTTCGGGTATTTTTTAGTTCCTTTGCCATTTGTTGAGCTCCCACCACAAAACTTACCCTTATTATGAATACCTTCATGCCCAAGTGCTAGCTCTTCGTTATAACATTTCTCACAAAAAAGGATGGTATTAAGTGGGAACTCAGGATTTCCGCCTTTTCTCGGTCCACTACTTCTTTTGGCTTTATGGTTTACGATGTCTAAAATTCGTAAATGTTGGTCTTTGGTGATTAAAGGTTCGTGAAGTCCGTGTTCGTTTCGCTCGTTAATTTGCTTCTTAACGTC
>CANDYV010000021.1 GCA_947425085.1 uncultured Candidatus Saccharibacteria bacterium
TCCACTATCAGTGCCCTTATGTACCTTTTTATGCATTGACTTAACTAACAATCGAAGTTCGATTTTTACTTCGTAAAAATCCAAAATCGGGCGTCGCTTCGGAATGAAAGTAAACTTTCTTTCGCTTGGCTCCTACGATTTTCGATATTATCGATCGTTAAGTTCCGTCTTACAATTTCATCGTTGTCTCAAATTGTTAATTCGAAATCTCAAACACGGGATAATTCTATAAGTGATAGACTTACCTCGCATAGTTTCTATCTTAATGCAGAGGTTGTTCTCCACAACTTGCTTAACTGTCCTTCATTATAGCGCACCCTTCGCGGCAAGTCAACACTTTTTTCGAAGATTTTTTGAGATTTTTGGACTTTTTTACGATTTCGCACAGTCCACCTCTGTAAAATCCTCGGCTCGAGGGCGAAAGATAGCTAGATTTTCGGGTTCAATCCGGAGATAATTTCGGGTTTTATTTGCGTTTTTGACACAGATATTATCTGGATATAGTTCTATTGTAGCACAGGTGGCTAAAAATGTCAATAGTTTTTATGGTTAGATTTGGCATAGATGTCAAGCTGCTAGTGTAGTGCTATGGCGATGACGGGCTTTGTTGGGTAGACAATTTAAGCGGCTCGAGGAGCGCAGGCGAGTGACGGAGGGCAAGGAAAACCCACGCCTACTTGGTTCGGCGTGGGTTAAGTTAGTTATTCTCCTAGACAGTCTTTATACATTTGCTCGGCACTGCCAAACCTCCGTCTACAGGCCGCATAGCTAGGGAGCCAGTCACAGGATTCGATGTCGACCTTGCTCGGTCTGCGCTCTAACTGTCGGTTTAGCCTTTTAATTCCTTCCTTAATCTCCTCGTTGGTCATTTTGCGCGCTTTAGCAATCTGGCCTTTTTGGATTTTCTGAGTCCTGGGAACATACGTCAGTCCCGCAGCTTCGGCGGCATGCTTGAAGCTGCCAAACATATTGCGGATGGTTTCGCTACACGGGAGCATCTTGTCATCGTCAATCTCTCGACCTGACGGCATAATACCCCCTTTGGACAACTGCCTCAGGCGCTGAACAACTTCATCCTTGCTGAGCTTACGCACATTGACTTCGAGATTACAGTAAAGTAAAGCCTCGTTCCAAGTGTTAAAACGAGCATAGATTACGGTTATTCCCGGCATCGTAGGGTCGTTTTTCATATCGTCCAGCGTTGGGACTCTCCCGAGTTCTTCGGCTTTACGGAGGATACTCGCGGCAATCTTCTTACTACTAATGTAGTGATTGCCGTGGTCGTCATAGCCAAAGTGATCGGCTAACGTTTTTAGCCCATGGAAACGTTGCGTATAGGTTACTGAGCTAGCCATCTTTGGGTCAGCATCGATTTCGAATCCCCATGGAGCTCGACCAAGCTCTTCGCACTTGCTTCCGTATGCTGCTATAAGCTCTTCATCCGTCCATCCTCGCCCAGAGCGAATTTGCTCGAATAGGCGTTCAAGCTCGATGCGTTCGACGCGGAACTTCGTGGCGGGGATATTGACGATGAGGGGGTCGGGCTTCGGGGAGACGGAAGAGGTCGGGACGGGCAGGAGGCGCTTCTTCGCGGTTTCTTCCATCTCGAGGATCGTGGAGATGCGCTCGAGGTTGGCGGCGTAGTCAAGGACGCGCACGGCGCGCTTTGTGGCGCCGGTGCGAAGACCGCGGCCGAGTTGCTGGAAGAAAACCGTCGATGATTCGGTCGAGCGGAGGAAGACGACGGCGTCCGTTTCGGGGACGTCAATACCCTCGTTCAATATATTGACCGAGATGACGACGCTGAGGTTGCCAGCGCGGAACTCGCTCAAGATGACTTCGTTCAGAGCGGAACTCTGTGAAGAGTGGATCACGGCAGCTTCGCCGCCGAAGTGATAGGCCATGTTTTTGGCATGGTCGATGCTCGAACAGAAGACGAAAACGCTGGGATTCTCCAGATCGGAGAGCTGCTCGCGGATAGACTTCACAATATCTTCGTCGCGTTGAGGGGCGAAGATGGTGCGGTTGAGCTGGGACAGGGAGACTTTTTCGCCCGACGCTTGCGGACCGACGTATTTCTCGAATTCCTCTTGCCTGAGGTCGTCGAGCATGATACGGTAGTCGACGCGGGCGAGCCAGTCTTGGCTCCAGCCGTCATAGATGTCCATCTCGTAGAGAACTCGCTCGTAGGTGTCCAAGATATTCTGACCATCCATGCGTTCTTTCGTCGCGGTGAGTCCCAAGAGGAACTGCGGCACAAAATAATCAACCGTAGGCTGATAGGTTTCGGCCGAAGTATGGTGCGCCTCGTCGACAAGGATATAGGCGAAGGCGTCATTCGGGAACTCCTCGCGGTGGTTACGCATGGTTTGGAAGGTGACAAATAGGAAGCTGACGGCGTGCCGGGTCTTGTAATTCCCCGTATAGAGGCCGTAGCTGTATTCTTCGCCGAATACTTTCCGGAACTTCTGCTTCGACTGGAGGAGGATTTCCTCTTGGTGACAGAGGACGAGGATACGGGCATTGGGCTGGGATTTGAGGAACTGGCGGATGTCGAAGGCGGCGGTCAGGGTCTTGCCGAGGCCACTCGCCATGACGACTAGCCCTTTCTTCACGCCGTCTTCGCGAGCTTTCGCAAGGGCGGCGAGGCAGTCGAGCTGATAGGGGCGCGGAGTATACACATGAATCACTCACTTTCTATAGAATATTCAAAGTTGTTGGGGTTTAGGGGGCAGTAGGTTTGCCTGGGCGTTAGGTTCTCGGGGGATTGGAAGGGTTAGGGGTTGGTTAGTTAGGTTGGGGGGGTGGGTGCTAGTTGGAGTGGTTGGGTTGGTTGGAAAATAACTAACTATTAAGTTGCTTCGCGCACCCCTGTTATTTATCAGAGGTGTCCGATTGGTCTTTTATGGGGAGGTTAGTATATCCGCAAGGATATACTAATTCTAGGAACTAGAATTGCCCCACATTCCCATTGTATACAGCTTTGCTAGATAAAATGGGTCGTATCCTCGGAAAAGCTCGAGTAAGCTCGGTTTTCGCTCGGATACTTCCATTTTAGCACACTTTTTTATTTTTGTCAATGGCGGTTGCGGTTTTTGGGTGCTTGGTCAAGAAAAGTTGCGTCTGGACGCTCGGCTGAAATGGCCGGGTTGGCGAGGTTAGAGAGAATACTCGGCCATTTCGCAGTTGTCGAGGTGGAAGCCGCGGAGGTCGGTATCAGGGTTGTATCCGATGATGTTATAATGGAGGGTTTTCAGGAGGGTGCCGTGGGCGACGACGAGGATGCGGGCGTCGGGTTCGGAGGCGTGGCGCGAGAGGAGGTTGTCCAAGAAGGACTTCGAGCGGGCGAGGACGGCCTGGATAGGCTCGAGACCGTAGATGTCGGTGTTCTGGCGGATGTCGAGGTCGTCAACGCCGAGATTATCCCAGTCGACAATCTTCCCCTCGAGGTCGCCGTAGCTGCGCTCGATGAGGAGATCGTTATATATAATATCAGGGCGGTCGTTAGTAATAATCTGGGCGGTTTTCTTCGCGCGGCGAAGAGGAGAGGCGTAGACGTAGTCAAACTGGAGGCCTTCGGCGGCGATACGGTCTTTCAGGGCTTCGGCCTGGGCGATGCCGGTGGCGTTTAGTTCGATGTCGGCGACACCTTGGGCTTGTTTGCCGATGTTCCAGTCGGTTTGGCCGTGGCGGACGAGGTAGAGTTTCATATATAGTATATCCTGATTATTTATGGTAGATTTGGACGAGATTAAGCGGAGCGACAATTCCCTGGCGGGCGTTGTCGATGGCGCCAATAATGAGATCTTGAACACGAAGCTGGTCGCGCATGGCAAGGATTTCTTCGTAGGTGAACCATTTGACGTCGAGGATTTCGGCGTGGCTGAGAGGAGAAAATTCGGTACTGTCGGTCGTCGCGGTGAACATGATAAGCGCAAAAACGTCTTGCTGGCTGACATGGTTTCCGAGCTGGCAGACGCCGGTTAGCTCGATATCGCAGCCGGTTTCTTCTTTTACTTCCCTGGCCGCTCCCTCGAAAAAGGTTTCGCCGGGTTCGAGATGACCGGCTGGGAAGCTCCACTTTCCGCGGCATTTCTCTTTCCCTTCTTGGACGAGGAGGTATTTGCCGTCTTTCTCGACGAGAGCGCCGACGATGATGGCGGTCTGAGCGGGTTCGAGGGTAGACTTAGGGGCGAGTTGCGGGGCGGACTGAGCGGTGGATTGGGTGGCGGATTGGGGATCTTCCATATTATATATTCCTTTCGGTTAGAGTTTTGAGCTTTTCATGGACGGCGGCGGTGTCGGTCCGGAGGGTTTGGAGGCGGCAGTCGATGTCGGTGCGGGCCATTTTTAGGGTGCGCTTCAGGACGGGGTCGTCCGCGAGAGGGTCGAAGAAGTCGTAGAAAACCTTGGCTTCTTCGGGAGTGCGGATAAGGAGAGAGGCATAGCGGGGGTAATCTTCGATGGATTTGTCGCCGGTGAGTTCTTTAACGTAATCCCAATGGGTCGTGAGCCAGTCGAGGACGCGGGCGCGGGTGCGGTGGTTGCGGAGGAGGTAGATGTAGAGGAAGATGTGGTCCTGCGGGCGGACGATTTCGGGCTGCTCGAGGAGTTGCATGAGGCGATCGAGGTTTTCTGGCTGCTCGGCGAGGCCGGCGATCGTGAAGAGGAGGTCGGCTTTTAGCTCGGGATCGGTCTCGGATTGGTATTTTTCAAGGAAAAGCGGGGAGATTTTAGCTTCGTCTTCGTGGAGCTTGGCGGCGAGGACATGGCTGCGAAGTTCAGGATCGAGCCCGTGGAGGTCATCGGTCGCATCATACATACTTGCTAATTTGTCAAGGATAGGTTTATCTTGAACATAATAGGCAATGTTTAGCAAAGCATCACGAACATGGATGGCGTTTTCGTCGGCGAGAGGGCCGAAATCGATGGCGGCGAAGCGATGTTGATAGAGATGAGAGAGGTAATGCTTGTATTCTTCAGCTGGCTCGGTGTCGGGAGGACAGAAAAGTTTCAGATCGCCGATGACGCCAGTGAGGATTTCCCAGACGGGAGTGGAGGTCTCGTCGGCGAAGCGGGGGAGGAGGTCGAGGAGCGAGGCGGAAGGAATATCGGGCGTCTTCGCGAGGAGCATACGGTCGATGAGGAGGCGGAGTTTCTGCTCGAGGGTGAGTTCATCGAAACGGTCAAGCTTGTCCTGGAACTCGTCGTCGGTCAGGGCGAGGAGGTAGTGGCCGGACATGTCATCCTTCACCTCGGGGAGAGGCCAGCGAGTATCGTCGGTCTGACCGTTGATAAGGAAGCGGTGTTGAGAGGGTTCTAGTGCAGCGGGTTCGGCGGGGATTTCATCGATGAGCTTCGGGACAGAGATGGCGATAGCGGGGTAGCCGGGCTGGGAGATCCAGGCGTGCATGAAGTCTTTGACCGGGAAGTCGGCGTAAGGCTGGAGGGAGTTCCAGAGGTCATCGCCGACGGTATTTTGATACTGATAACGGTTGAAATAATCACGGATACCCTTCATGAAGGCGGCGTCGCCCATGAGGCGATAGAGCATAAGCATTAGGCGAGCGCCTTTCGCGTAGACAATAGCGGAGTCGAAGAGGGTGGCGATCTCGACAGGATCGTGAACTTCCTGCTGGACGGACTGGACGCCGGGGAGTGAGTCGCGCTTCAGAGCGGCGAGACAGTCGGAGGTGAAGAAATCTTGCCAGATATTGAACTCGGGATAGAGGGCATCGGTCGCAACGAACTCCATCATAGTTGCGAAGGATTCGTTTAGCCAGAGGTCGTCCCACCAAGCCATCGTGACGAGGTCGCCGAACCATTGGTGGGAGAGTTCGTGGGTGACGGTAATGGCGACGGATTGCTTCGTTTCAAGCGTAGCGCTTTCGTCGGCGAGGAGGCAAGATTCGCGGTAAGTGACAAGACCCCAGTTCTCCATGGCGCCAGCTTCAAAGTCCGGGAGGGCGACTTGGTCGAGCTTCGGGAGAGGATACTCTACGCCGAACTTCTCGTCGTAAAAATCGAGAGCCTTCGCAGCGGTGTCGTTCGCGAAAACGAGCGAGGACTTCGGCTGGTTCAGGGCGGCGTAGGAGACAACCTTGACGCCGTGCCGGTTCGTCGTCTCGACGGAGTGGAAGGGGCCGACAACCCAAGCGAGGAGGTAGGTCGACATGCGCGGGGTCGGCTCAAAGGTGAAGGTGTTAGCGGTTTGAGTTTCTGTCGAGGCATTTGCGTCGGACTTTAGCGGGGTATTCGCGAGGACGACGTCATGCTCGGTAAGATCGGGGATTTCGAGAGTGAGGTCAAAAGTCGCTTTCGCAGCGGGTTCGTCGATACAGGGGAAACATTCGCGGGCATAGTGTGACTCGAACTGAGTCGCGGCGATTTTCTGGGTCGCGCCGTCGTATTGATAAGTCGAGAGGTAGCAGCCCTGCATGTTTTTGTTCAGGGTGGTCTTGAAGGAGATTTCAAGCTCGATGTTCCCTAGCGCCGGGGCAGTGATTTCGAGGGTGTCGGAGGAGTGTTTGAAGTCTAGAGGGTCGTTGGCGGAGTTTGCGGCTTCGGAGATTTGCGCAACAGAGAGGATTTCGAGATTGACGGCGTGGAGTTTAATAATGTCGGCGTGGGCTTCGCCGCGGATTTTCACGGTGCCTTCGATAAGGTCGCGGGTGCGGTCGATTTTGAGATTAAGGTCGTAATGTTCAGGGGTGAAATATTGAAGAAGTCTTTCCATGTATATAATTATATCACGCGGGAGACTTCTTCGAGGGTGGTTTCGCCACGGAGGGCGGCGAGGAGGCCTTTCTGCTCGAGAGTGAGCATGCCGTGTTGCTTCGCGGAGGTTTCGATGGCTTTCGTGCTGATATCGGCGATGTCGCCACGGAGGAAGCCCTGGATCTCGTCGGAGACGACGAGCTGCTCCATGATGACGGTACGGCCGAGGTAGCCGAAGGGGGCGGCTTCGCTCGCGACGGGGTGATAGAGGGTGAGATTGTTGAAGTCGATGTTTTCGGTGCCGGGCGCGCCTTCGAGGGTGCGGCGGAAGTAGTCGGCGGTGGCGTCGTCGGGCTTGTAGGCTTCTTTGCTATCGGCGAGCTTGCGAACGAGGCGCTGGGCGATAAGGAGACGAATGGAACTTGCGAAAATCGGGTTCGTACCGATGAGGTCGATCATGCGGGAGAAGGCAGCGGCGGTGGAGTTCGCGTGGAAGGAAGAGAGGACGAGGTGGCCGGTGATAGAGGCCTGGATAGCGGTGCGGGCGGTGTCGGCGTCGCGAATCTCGCCGACCATGACGACGTCAGGGTCGAGGCGGAGGACGGAGCGGAGGCCGTCGGCGAAAGAACCGCCGTCGTTCGTATAAATCGGGATCTGGGAGATACCGGTGATGCCGTATTCGATCGGGTCTTCGAGGGTGATAATCTTGCGGTCGGTCGTGTTCAGGGCATTCAAAATCGAGTAGAGGGTGGTCGACTTACCAGAGCCGGTCGGACCGACCATGAGGACAAGGCCGCGGGGATGGGAGATGATTTCGCGGATGGTCGACATTTCGGTATCGGAGAGGCCGAGGAGGTCGAGATTCAGGAGACTTTCGTCGAAATTAAAGAGACGAAGGACGGCGTCTTGGCCATACATGGTCGGAACCATTTCGACACGGATGTTCAGGAGGTGGGAGGCGCCGCCGCGATGGATTTCTTGCTGCATATGGCCGGATTGGGGTTTCGTCGAGGCAGTGGAGATGTTCGCGCGGGCGGAGAGCTCGCCCATGAAGATACGGTAGCGATCCTTGTCGATGTTGGCGACGGGATGGAGAATGCCGTCGACGCGCATGCGGATACGGATTTCGGTGCGCATGTTCTCAATATGAATATCGGAGGCACCGAGCTTGTCGGCCTGGTCGAGGAGGAAGTCGAAGACTTTTTCGGTCGAGACGGTGCTTAAGGTCTGACTAACTTCGGCAATCGTCTCGGAATCACCTTCTTTCGCGATCTTGATGTCGTCGTAATGGACTTCTTTCGGAGGATCGTAGCGGAGCATAAAGACCTGATAGGCGGCTTTCGAGATGAGGAAGAAGCCGACGTGCTGGCCCTGGTCGATGTATTTTTTGCGGAGCTCGGGGATGAGACTGTTCGGGGTCTGGCTCGTGACCATGAAGCGGAAGGGGAGCTCTTCGGTCCCGGCTTGAAGGGGGATGATGAAATCTTTATGCATCTGGTCGACGGAGAGAACGTCGGGAACGAGGGGAATGGTGTTTTCAAAATCACGGGTATCGAGATAAGGCAGGCCGAGAATACGGGCGCGGTTGCGTGTGGCTTGTTCTTCGTTTTCGCGACGTTTGCGTTGGATTTCTTGCTCGTTCATATATTATTATATTAGCATAAGTTTGATAGTTTTGCGGATTTTCGAGAGTTTTCCACAGGCTAAACAGGGGTTTTATAATTTCTAAAAAGTTTTTGGAAAAAGGTGTTGACTTTTGGCTTATGGTTTGAGATAATTTAAGCACAAAGGTCATAAAAGGAAAAACATGAAACTAAACACAAAAACAAAATACGGTTGTGTTGGATTTGCGAGTAGTGCTGCGGCGCTCGGTTTAGTTGCGATGGCGATGATCTGCCCTGGGGTAGATGGCGCGTTCGCGGCAGACGAGACGACGGAGTCAAACAACTTGACTGTAGGGTTCGACGTGCGAGCGCCCCAGGAGAACGTGGAGTTGTTCACTGGCAATTTGAATGTTAGTTTTACGGTGAATCCATACATCGAAATTAGCCAGAACCCACAGGATGTGGCGATTACCGCGGCTGGCCCGACTAGCGACGGCTTGACGCAGACTGGTTCGACGCCATTCGCTGTGAGAACCAACAGCAGCACCGGGTTCGACGTCTACGTGACGGCTGACAATAATTTGTTGTCGCCGACGGACGCTTCAAATCCAGCAGCTATCAATCCGATTGCAGCGAGCAATACCGCTCTGACGGCGTTTGGCAAGAACACTTGGGGATATTCGGTGACGGATTCTGGCACCAATGCCACTACTTATCGGACGATTACCGATAAGACCAAGGCCTATGCGAAGTCCGGCTTCTCGTCGACCGCAACCAATTTGCAACTAAACTTCGGCACGAAGGTTGACGATACCTTGCCATCCGACACTTACAGTACAACGGTCAAGGTCTCGGCGGTGCTTTCCGGCGCAGAAGTCGCAAACTTGGTCAGCGCTGAGCCATCTGCGCAATCGGATGACTTTGCTGCCGAAGACGAGGGCTATGTCGAAGACGACTATAGCTACGATTACGACTACAACGAGTACGGATACTAGATTTCGAAGAGAGTGGAGTCTCATACGAATCATTCTGAGTATTCGGCTCAGAGATAGAAGACCAGCCCCATGCGAGGGGGCTGGTTTTATTATGTAATTGAGGCCGGTTCCTCTAGTCTACTGCGAGGCGCGTCGCGACATCCCGTCGTTACGGGGTGTCGCGCGCTCGTCCTCGTCGTAACTCCGGATCCTCGCAATAAACTAGAGGAATCTTCCTGTTACATTACATAATAAAACCAGTCTTACTTTGATATATTCAAGGAATTGAATTTTTCGGTCATGGTGGCGTTGCCGCGGGTAAGGCGTTTGATGGTGAGGTCGTCGAGTTTTTTATTGGCGGTCTCGAAGTTTTTGACAGTCTGGATGAGGGCGTCGCGAGTGTTTTCGAGCTTCTTGATGCTGTCTTCGATTTCTTTGATAGCTTTGTTGAAGTTTTTGGTCGCACGGTCGGAGTTAATAGCGAAACTTCCCTTCCATTTGTTGATGCGATCTTCAAAATCGGTAATGTCGATGTTCTGCTCGCGGACTTCGGCAAGTTCGGCCTTATATTGAAGGGCGTTCAGGGCGGCGTTCCGCAGGAGGGTGATCATCGGGATAAAGAACTGCGGGCGGATGACATACATTTTATCGAACTTGTGCGAGACGTCGACGATGCCGGTATTATAGTATTCGCTGTCGGCTTCGAGCATAGTGACGAGGACGGCATATTCGCAATTTTTCTCGCGACGATCTTTGTCGAGTTCTTTCAGGAAGTCTTCGTTTTTGTGCTTCGTGCTAGTCGTTTCGTTCTCGTTTTTCATTTCAAACATAATCGATACAATTTCGTTCCCTGCTTCGTCGCACTCGCGGAAAATATAATCACCTTTACTGCCGCTAGTCTTCGAAACGGCGTTGTCTTTCTCGAAATAGGCATTACGGAAACCGGTGGCGCGAAGCTGGTTGAACTCGGTCTCGCAATGCTGCTCGAGGCTTTCGCCGATCATCTTCGTCGAAAGGCGGGCTTTCATGTCTTTGTAATAGGCGATCATGTCGTCTTTGTTTTTAAGCTCAAGTTCGTATTGTGTCTTCAGGTTTGCGGTTTTTAACTCCTGCTCGGTGGTTTGATTCTTCAGTTTGTTCTGGAGTTCGATGCGTTCGAGCTCGAGAGATTTAATCTTCGCGTCGTGGGACTTTTCGGCTTCGGAGACGGCTTTCGTAATAGCAAGCTCCTGGGCGGTCTGGGCATTTTCGAGCCGAGATTTCAGGTCGGCGAGCTCTGCCTGCTGGGCAAATTCAAGCGCGGCGAGTTCTTCGCGTTTTTTAGATTCAAGGTCGGCGAGTTTCGCGCGCTTGTCGGCTTCGAGTTCCGCAAGTTTGGCTTTTGCGCGAGAAGTAAGGTCGGCGATTTCGGCTTCTTTTTCAGATTTTAGTTTCGTAAGACTGAGCTGATACTCTTGTTCCTTTTCGCGAGCGGCAGCGGCAAGCTTTTCGTGAACTTCCTGCTCAACTTCTTGACGGGAAACTTGGCTGATTAAGTTCGCATAGCCACTTTCGTCGACGTCAAAAACCTGGTGGCAATGCGGGCAGGTGAGCTGATGAGTTTTGGCGGCTTCGATGTCGGTTATCGCGCGGGTGGGTTTATTGGTGGTTTTGTTAGTGGATTTATTGGTGGCGGGCATAAGTTCCTTTCTTGAGATATTATTCGTCTTCTTCGAGGTAGAGAATGTCGACGTCGACTGGACCGTCGATGCCAGCTACGGCGCCGGAATCGGTCATTTGCCAGATTTGGTAATCGCCGTCGTAAGTGACGCGGTCGTAATATTGGGCAAGCCAAACGTCGAAGGTTGATTTTGCGGCGGAGCTAGTGGCGCCGTTGGAGGCGGAAAGTTGTTTAGAGAGTTTTTCGGCGAGGGTTTCGGGTTGCCAGATGAGATCGAGATAATTTTTACTACTATATAATAATGGTTTGTAGCCGGCCGTCTGGACGGTCTGGAGGAAAGTTTCGGCAACCTTATTGATAGTATAGAGGCTCATGCCAGCGCCGTTGAAATAGACCCAACTTTCCCAGTCAAAAGCAATGCCAAGCTCGAGCGAGGGGTCGAGCCCGTTTGCGCGGGCGACCTCATCGAGAGTTTTTAGAATCCAGTCGGCCTGGGCCTGGGCCTCTGCTGGACTGTCGGCGTAGGAATAAAAGTAGATGCCGAGTGGAAGGTTGTTGGCTTTGGCGTTTTTGAAGTTAGACTCAAAAGTCGGGTCGAGGATGTATTCGCCGCCAAAACCGCGCTGATAGCCGATGCGGAGCATGGCAAACTCGACGCCGTCGGACTTAGCTTTCGCCCAATCGATATCACCTTGCCATTGCGAAACGTCGACGCCAATTTTAGTATTTTTAGTCTTGTGGGTTTTGATAATATCAGAAATGTTCATAAGTTCTGGCTCCGGTTCAGGTTCGTTTGAAGTCGTGGTCGGCGGGTCGATCACGTTCAGAATGAAAGATTTGACGGCTTCATTTCCGCTGGCATCGGTGATAGCGTATTCGAGAGTATAGCTGCCAGGTTTATCGAGGTCGTAATCGCCACGGATTTCGCGGGTAGGATTGTCGTCGATATCATCGGCGCTGAGCATGAGGTTCGTAAGGTCACCTTCGTATCCGGTATACACGGTGTAGGCGCTGCCGCCAAAGATAGAGGGCTTCGTTGCGTCAATAACTTCAATCGTAAACTTCGACGGGCGTTTGCGGTTTTTGATATTGATATATTCAAAAGTGATTTCTTGATCGCCGAGCCGTTCCGTGTTGATTTCGAAATCTTCGACGAGCTCACCTTGAAGTTCGGCGAGGAAGTCAGAAACTTTTGCGGGATGATTAAACTCGACGGTAAGATTTTCTTCCAGAGTGACGGATTCAGCGTCGAGGCGCTGGTTCTCGAGATGGTCATGGACGAGAAAAATGGCGAGGCCGGCTAGGAGGAGGATGACTGCGACCAAGGCAATGAAGAGAGGTTTTTTGTGGGCTTTTGGGGTTTTTGGGGTTTGCAGTGCGGGCTCTGCGAGAGTCGGGTCGGAGGTTTGGGGTGCGGGCTCGGCTAAGCTAGGGGCTTGAGGCTCGGCGGGTGCAGAAAGCTCGGGCGCTTCTGGGGTTGGTTGGCTGTCCGGCGCAGGCGTAGCGGGATTTTGAGGGTTATTATCCATGAATGTATTATAACATACTATAGGGCTGGACGGTGCTGACGAGCTTCGTGCGGCTGAGGCGCTCGTGCGGGAGGGGCTTAGTCGTGAAAAGTATGCGAAGGAGCAAGACGGCGCAGAAAATCAGGTAGAAGAAGGCAGCAAAAGCGAGAAGGAGGACATTTTCGGGATTCGGAAGAAACCGCAGGAGAGCGAAACAAGCGGAAGGGAGGATAAAATAGATGACGGCAAGCGCGAGGCGGTTCAGGGTGAGGCGCGAGGGGCTGAATTGGTCGTCTTGGTCGACAATCTTGAGCTGAAGGAACTTTTGGACGACGGTGCTGCCGCGCAGAGCGAGAGGAATGACGAGATAGTAAATTATGAAGGCAACGATGGCGGCAAAAGTCGAAGAAAAACAACTGCCTAGGACGGAGGCGAGGAGGCTAAAGAGAATGAAGTCAAAGCCAAAAGCGAGAGTGCGACGAAGGCCGGAGACAGTCTGGCCACGCTCGCGGGCGGAGAGATCGATTTGTTCGCGAGTGGGGAGGATTTTTAGAAGCGGAGCGGCAGCGAGGTAGCCGAGAAGCCCGCCAAGAGTGTTCAAAATTAAATCGTCCACGTCAAAAAGGCGATAGCCGCGCGGATAAATGAAGTAGAGGCCGGAGAGTTGGGTGAGTTCGAAGAAAAGGCTGAGGAGAAAACTAGCGAAGACGGTCTTTTTGAGGCTGAACTTGAAGTAATAATGGAGATAGAGGCCGAAGGGCAGAGTGAGGAGGAGGTTATAAATCGGGACGTAAAAATAGGACTGAGTGAGGGCGGGGAGATAAGTCGCAGGCTGAGAGAGATTGAGGCAAGTGTGCGAGAAAAAGTCGGCAATAAACTGGCCGGGAATAAGCTGGGTGCGGGGAGAGGTCATGGCGGCGACTTCAGCGGCGTCGGGGAGGGGCAGAATGACGAGAAAATAAGCGCAAGTCAAATAGAGTGCGAAAGAGTAAATGATGAGAGTTTTCCAGAAAGTGATGGCGCCGTATTTGTGGTATTGACTAAGTAAAAACGGGAGACTAATAAGAAAGGCGACGAATGGGAATAAAATGAGGGCGGTTTTGATGATTTCGAGATAGCCGGACATGGAATTATTATAACTGTGAATATGGTTTCGGAGAGAAATGTGACAAAATTGTTGGGAAGGGGTTATGGGTTTTTGGGGCTTTGGCAGGCGGGGTTGCGAGTTTTGAGGCGATTATGGGATTAGAGTGAACATTCTCTGCTTTAGCTGTCTGAATGTTGAAAAAACTCCGCCCCAGCCGCCGCCCCGCCAAATAAGTTGTTTAAGTCTGTTGGGTAGACT
>CANDYV010000022.1 GCA_947425085.1 uncultured Candidatus Saccharibacteria bacterium
GATTATCATCATGACCTGCGCCGGCGACCCTCTTCCTAATCAAGATGCCACTCACCGCCTCATCATCACGGCCACCCTCGCCGAATAAGCCGAACAGAAAAACCTATCCGACCGCTAGAATCACCCCATAATACGCCGCAAACAGCGCTAGCATCATCACCCCCTCAGTTCGATTAATTCGCCGCGTCGACACCGAGAAAATAAACAGCAACACCGCCGAAGCCACCAGCATCACAATATCCAGCATTTGGAAGCTCGCCGGCGTCACCGTTCCAAAAATCGCCACCGGCAAGCCCAAAACAATACAAATATTAAATATATTACTCCCAATCACATTCCCAACCGCGAGATCCGTCTCGCCGCGCTGCGCCGCCACCACCGACGTCACCAACTCTGGCAGGGAAGTACCGAACGCAATAATCGTAAGCGCGATCAACCGCTCGCTCATCCCGATCGCCGTCGCAATCGACGATGCATTATTCACGACCAGCTCACTCCCCACCACAATCCCCGCCATCCCCAGCAAAACGAATACCAACGATTTGCCAAGTTTATATTTCGGTTTCTCTGCCGCAGACTTTTTCTCCTTTTTCTGGCGTGCTAGCGTAATCAAATAATACAAGAACACCATAAAGAACAGCAACACTACAATCCCGTCCGACCGCGTAATCTGGTTAACCGTCCCGCCGCCCAAACTAATATCCAGAAACAGCACTGCGAGCAACGTCGAGATCAGCATACAAAGCGGCAACTCTTTCTTCACCGTATTATCCGTAATCTTAATCGGCCGAATCACCGCCACAATCCCCAGAATCAAAAGAATGTTCAAGATACAGCTACCGATCACGTTCCCGAGCACCATGTCCGTACTCCCCGACGCCAACGCCGAAATCGACACCGCGAGCTCCGGTGCGCTCGTTCCGAATGCCACAATCGTCAATCCAATCAGCATCTTCGAAACCCGGAAGTTCTGCGCCGTCGACGACGCCCCTTCCACAAAAACATCCGCGCCCTTAATCAGCAGCACGAACCCCAAAATCAACAACAGAATATTCCAAATCATTTCTTTTATATCTTTATTTTTAACTTTTCCTAACTTAATTTTACCATAACAACTTTCAAAATACAATTTTCGCCGACTTTTTCACAAAATAACTACAGCGAGACCAAATCTAAAAATCTTGTGCTATAATTATAGTATGTCAGAGCAAGGGAAGAAGCAAACGACGAGTTTTTCGTCAAACAAAATCTCGAACAAAACCAAAACTGAAGAAACTAAACACGTAAGCCAAACTGCGCCCTCTTCAGATTCGCCTAAGTCGCCCGACGTCGCACCGGCATCTTCTGAAAACAGCGACACCGCCGCCGAAGCGACAACCGCTCTCCAAACCCCTAGTTTCAAAACCCAGCTCATCGCCATTATTATCACTTTTGTCGTAGTTGCTCTCGCCGTCCTTTTCGGCATTCTTCTCGTGACGAAAAAAGGCGTCTTCCATGAGCCCGGTAAAATCCTTTTCGCTAATGCCGAAGACCTCACAGGTTCCGATGACGACAATATGCTGAGCCCAGTCACCGAAGTCGGCCAAAACTTCATCAACGAAAATCTTCAAGACATCGAGCTAAAATCCGACCTCACTATCTCTACAAAAACTACCCTCGCGAAACTCGCCAACGAAACCGACACGACGAATTCCGTCCTCTACCAGATTCTCGTCCCGACTACGGACTTCTACAACATGATGACTTCCATTTCTACTGCCGAAGCCAAGGCTCTCATCAACAACAAATCCGATGACTCGGAAAATACCGAGATAACCCTTACTTCCATCTGGGATTTAACTAGCGAGCAACGCCTCCTCGCCATTGATGATAATTATTATCTCGACACGCTCGATTCCGGCGCTTTTTTTGAATATTACATCCTCGACGGCGACGCTGAAGACGTCGAAAAAGTCAAAACCGCCCTTGAAGCCAAAATCCAAGCATTCCCGACTAGCGACGAGATCCTCACTTTCGCTCAAACCGGCGTCACCGCCCTTTCCCGCGGCATGAATCGCAAACTCGACCAAGTCGGAGACGCTAACTATTTCTCCGCCAACATCGGCGAATATCTCAGCCATTTTGACCTCACCCACACCAGCAACGAATCCTCCTTCTCCGCTTCTGCCAACGACCGCAATATCTGCTCGAAGCCAAACATGATCGACGTCATCACCAGCTCCGGCTTCGACATCATTGAACTCACCGGCAACCACAACCAAGACTGCGGCGACAATGACGCTATTGCCACCATCGACCTATGCAATAGCCTCGGCATCAAAACCGTCGGCGGCGGAAAAACTGCCGCAGAATCCGCCATCCCGCTCGAAATCTCCGACAAGGGAACGAATATTACCATGCTCGCCTACAACTATTCCACCGGCGGATATACCACCGACAATACTCCTGGCGCCAATCTTTATACCGACGAGAAAGCCAAGTCCGACATCGCCGCCGCAAAGGAACGTGGAGACTTTATCATCGTCGATGTCCAGTTCTTCGAATGTAATAGTTACGTCAACACCAGCGAAGATACGACCTGCGACTACGCCAACTCTTCCGCTGGCGACCAAGTCGGTTTCTTCCGCAATCTCATCGACCTCGGCGCCGACATCGTCGTCGGAACTTCCGCCCACCAGCCCCAGACTTTCGAGTTATATAAAGACGGAGCAATCTACTACGGCCTCGGCAACCTCTTTTTCGACCAGGCCTGGTGGCCTGGCACCACCCGCAGCATCATCCTCGTTCACTATTTCCTCGACGGCAAACTTGTCCAAACTCGCCTCGTTCCGACCGTTTACGACCAAACTTATCAAACTAAACTAATGGAAGATAAAGATGCAGAAGCCTTCCTTACCCGACTCGTCAAAGTTCGACCTTAAAACCGAGCCTGACAGCTCGTCGCAACCCATCGTCGAACCCAGCACCACGTCAAAGTTCGACCAGCTCAAAACTAAAATCTCTAGCCAAAGCGCTAAACTTATTACCTTCGCCAAAGCCAAAGGCCCGCTTCCATTCGTTATCGCCGGCATAGCATTACTTGCCATCGTCGCTATAATCATCCTCGCCGCAGTCTACCATCGTCCGTCCGCCGACATCGACAATCAAAACCCCGGCGAAACGCAATCTCCCGACGACAACCAACAAACTTCAAATAGCCAGTCCAGCATGTCACCAGACGGCCGGCCAGATACCAAAGTCCCAGTTTTCATCGATCTTCAGCCCACCGTCAACGCCTGGCTAAAAACCACTCCCGCTAATGTCGGACTCATGATCTACGATCTTGACAACAATCGCGTCGCTGCCAGTCACCAACCTAACCAAGTTTTCAATGTCGCCTCTATTTATAAACTTTTCTTCGTCTATGACGGCTACCGCCAAATCGAAGCCAGCGCCGCCAAGGCCAACGAAAAATACGTCACGACCAGCGATTACCGCGCCAATACTTACACTTACGGCGAATGTCTCGACCTCATGATTCGCGAGTCATACAACGGCTGCGCCGATAAAATGCGCTCCGATCGCAGCGCTTTCACTCGCGTCGAAAACCTCATCGAAGAGCTCGATCTCAATAACACAACTAACGGCGGCCTCTCCTCGACCGCCGCCGACCTGACCGAACTTTTGAAACTCTACTACGAACACTCCGATCTCTCTGAAGAGAACTGGCAGAAAATCGCCGACTCCATGCTGAGCCAACCGCCCACCAAGATCGACGCCACCACCACATATAACTGGCGCCAAGGTCTCCCCTCCGGCTTTTCAAACCAGGCAAAAGTCTACGACAAAGTTGGCTGGGCTTGGAATCCAGAGAGCAATCTCTGGTCGACCTACGCCGATGCCGCCATAATTGAATTTCCCGAGCAAAACCGCCACTACACCGTCGTAGTCCTCACTAGCAACCTCCCCGGCCGCACCGCAGCCGCCATCACCAATCTCGGCACACGCATCGAAGATGCCATCTTGAGCTCCGACAACAGCCTCTAACCCCACCAACGCAAACCAGACCCCGCATATACGCACTTAAACGCCAGCGAGAAACTATTTAATCTCGAACTCTTCCGTCTTCAAATCTTTATAATAGCGCCCGCTCGTCGCTGTAAACTTCAGAACACAATAATCCGGATCCGCTACGCCATACTTATAAAATCGCGTATCACCCTTTCGCCAAAGCAAATTCTTTACCTCTTGCTCCGTCACAACTTCCATCGTTCCGCGCAACATCACGCCGGTATAACTAATCAATCCTTTCCGAAAGAAATAAATACAGGCCTGCGAATTCTTCAAATATTGCTGCGTCCTAAGCGCCGACAAATTGGTCGAAAAATAAAACTCTCTTAGCCCAATCATCTGCCGCGGCGCCAACATCGCCTTAATATTCGGCGCCCCATTCTCATCCACCGAACCAAGTAACGCCACCTTCCGGCTACGCACAAACTTTTCTACGTTCATCAGTTTCATCAACAACTCCTCTTCATTTACCTCTCATTATATCAGAAAAGTCAAAAAACTGAATCCAACCCCAGCGTAGACCTAATAAGTCGTGAAATACTGCGACCAATAAGTTTTATGCGCTGAATTCGAATCGAACACAAACCCTACCGACAAGTACTTGAAATCCGGATCCAAAATATTCTTTCGGTGATCCGGCGACGCCATCCATGACGCCACTACCGTCTGCGGCGAAACTGCCGCGTTGCCCGCATTCAAATTCTCGCCGCTTTTCCCGCCGCTGCTCGGTATCGGACAAGTCGTCGACCAAGAACTTCCGTCTGGCCGCGTATGCGAATAGTTCGTCATAATCTCCCTCGCACGCGTATTCGCCGCGCCCTCACAGGTCGACCCCCAAGCAAGCGCCGCGAGACCATTCTTCGCTCGCTCCTGATTTACCAAAGTCAGAACATCCCGCTTCCATTGCTCGACTGGCGGCGCAATCACCGTCACCGTGATACTATCATGCCGCCGACCATCGTAAGTACCAGCCGTAATCGTCGTCGTCCCCGTCCCCACAATCACCGGATACCGACAAGTCTCCGCGCTATACCCGAGCCAAGTCCGCGCCGACGACGAGAAACCTTTAATCACGGCCGGATTACTCGTCTGCCAATACATTTCACCTAGCCCCGAAAGGCTACTACTCACGCAAATATCAAAATCCGCCGTCTGGTAAATCGTAATCGCATCTTGGCTCCAAAGTTCGCTCGAACCAACTTGCCCATCAGCCATACCACCGCTGCTCAAACCGCTACTGACCGAACCACCTCCCGAGGAGCTCGCCCCGCCCGAAGTCCCGCCGCTCGACACATTGCCACCCGACCCCGGATTCACAATCGAAGGCGGCTCCAACTCTTCCAGACCCGGCGCAACCAAGCCTAATTCTTCCAGCCCGCCCGAAATCACATCCGAACGCTCCGCCACCACCTTGAACTCCAGCCCCCCATTCAAGTTAATCGCCGAGAAGATCATCACGCCGACAATCAATATTACCACCGCATTCAGCGACAACAAAATCATCATCTTCGTCTGACGCATTAACCTCGCCGCCGTCATCTCGTCTCGTCCTCTCCATTAACTTTTATATAACTCACAAAACTCATTTCGCTAAACAATCTATAACTTTCAAAACTCGCAACAACGTATGAAAACAATTTATGCTCGCAAATGTTTCTCCGAATCAATCACCGTCGCGACCAAGTTAATAATCATCTCCAGCTGCAATAAATCTCGTCGTTCAAACACGGCTTTCCCGAGCGGTTTCCCGACCAACAACTGCCCGAAAGTCTTACCTTTCGCATTCCGAAGCTCCGCCACCGCATAAAGCCCCAGCTCATCAAAAGTCTTCTGTACCGTCTTGTTCGGCACCTGCCACACGCCATTCGAGGTCTGGCGCAAATGCGTGATACTCGAAAGTTCTTGCGACGACATCGCCAGCGACTTCGAGCCATAAAGCCGCCCGTTAATCACAAACCCGATATACGCAAAGTGCAGATGGTCCGCCAAGAATCCCGCCAAATCCCGAAGATCCACATTTCGCGTCGCTAGATGATTAAGCTTCTTAATCACATACGCAATATCCACCTGCCCGACCGAGATTGTCGATCGAATCGACGCAATCAGCTCGTTAATCACCGGCATCAAGAGTAAGACAATCACAATCATCAAGAAGTTAAGCACCAAAACCGAAGTCGAAGGATTCGGGATCTTAAACAAGACCGTAAAAATCGTGTAGAAGATTAACATATAAGCAATCACGCTCATCGCCATCACCACAATATACGCTAGCGCCCGCATCCATTTTGCCGACACCGTAATAATACGATATCGAATTACGGCGTAGAAGAACGCCACGATCACCACGGTCGTCCCGAACGGCCCTACCCAAATCAAGTCATAACGACCAAAGAATGGCATAATTAAGTCAAAGATTGAAGTAAAACCGCAGGAAATCAACATTCCGACGAGCAGGACGTAATCACCCGTGCGAATATGTTTGCTCTTCGTGTGCCGAATACGATAAAACAAAATCGCCAAAAATGCCGGCAAACAAGTGCAAAAATACGCCAAATATGCCAAGTAGAACCAACCACGAACAATCGTAATTGAATTGCCGGTCCGACTCAGCGTCATCTCTTCAATCAAAATACTCGGGTCATGAATCAAAGCGACGCCTAGCACTACCGCCAACAATATATATACGACTGTGGCTACTTTCCCAAACTTATATTTCCAAGCTGAATAACCCAAAAGAGCCGGCGCCATCACCAAAGCGCTCAAATAAATCCCAAAAATCAGCCAAGTCGCCGATTCAACATGCGCATCTTCCGACAAACCAAGAAAACCAGAAATAGACAGCGACCAAATCGCCGTCCCAATCGTTGCCACAAAAAACCATGCCAGTCTGCCACGATCCGCTCTTGAAGCACCTACTAATGCCACAAAACCGGTCAAAGCTGCCAAAATCGCAGCCGCAAACAGCAATATTGATATTAAACTCACTTGACCTCCTTAGTTTGCTGTACTTAACTAGTTTAAGTATAGCATGAGCGCTTAAAACTGGTCAAGTCAAATCTCAAAACTAATCACAGAAACAAAATCTTAACACAACCCCAAAAAAGTTGAAACCCCGCTGGTCGGCGGGGTTCTACCGGGGGCAGTCAAGCTTTCGCCTGACCGCCCCCATAAAGGTACTTTAGGGTTTCTGGAGGTGGAACCAGACCATCGCCGGCTGAACACTTCTGGTGTCGGAGATCGCCTCCACCATCTTCAGGCCGGCCTTCGCCGCCACTTCCTCCATCCGCTTGATGGCCGACTCGGCGTCGTCGTCGAACTGCATCTCCTGCTCCATCTTCCAGCCCAGAACGCCGCAACGGATGGTGTAGATATTCTTCAACTCCACCTCGCCGCAGAAATGGCCGCCCGACCGCAGAAGCCCGGCAATACCGTCGAACAAATCGTCCGACCGATCGCGGTAGTAGGACAGGCCGCCCTCCATGCCGACCAAATCGGCCTTGCCGATCAGATCCGGATCCTTGAAGGCATTCCAGAAGTTGTCCACGCGGTAATCGATGCCGTACTCGCTGAGCGGCTTCTCCGCATAAACCTGCTGCACACACTCCAGGACGCCCGGCGCGTTGTCGTAGGCGATGACCCGCTGCTTGATGCCGCGCTCCTGCCAGCCGAACCGAATCTGCTCCGGCAGCATCGCTGCGCCCAGGGACACATTCAGGATGCCCTCGCCCAGTTCTTCCTGCACCAGCTGGTGTGCCGCCGTCCGCATCCGCGTCGACCCAAAGATGGGCTCGCGGGCACACAGCAGGTAGGACACATCGCTCTGCGGAATCCGCATATACTTGCCGTCGATCCGCCGGGCGAAGCCGTAGGGGGCGTCCATCGACATCGGGTGATACAGCTCCGCATAGTAACGGGGAAGGAACAGGGAATGGCAGGCCAGAGTCCGCATATACTCGGCCAGGCCGTAGCTCGCCCTCATCTTGGCTTCCAACGCCGGCCAAATCTCGTCCAGGCCCTTCATATAAGCCTCGAACTGCCGCTCGTCGTCGCCGGAGTCCGCCGCACAGGTGGCCTCGATCTCGTGGCGCACGTAGGGAATCAGGTCCGGCGGGGTCTGCTTGTCCTGGGACATGGTCAGCCCCACAAACATCTGCGCATCCCACATCGGGTCGCGCATCGGCGTCCGCATCAACATCGAACACTCGATCGGGTCTCTCTGCAGAACTTCCTGCAGTTTTGTCTGTAACTTATCCAAAGTTACACACCTCCTAATTTGTAATATTTGCTAGGAAACGGGAACGGCGACGCGAACCGTCAGCTCATAATTCACCACCTCCTTGCTATATATAATTATACCACAAATAATCAAAACCTATGCGAATCCCCACCCACATATTAACCTTGACCATTTCCGGCACTCGCCCTATAATAGACATAAGTATATTATTAATATAAGGTAACTCAAATGCCAACTAAAAAATATAAAGAGAAAATGATGAAACATCGCATTTGTTCCGTTGCTCGCATTATGGCTTGTGCATCTTTCCTTGTGCTCGCTATTATTGGAGTTTCGTCACTTGTGCGCGCGATGTCCCTAGAAAACATCGCTAACGAAAACGGCGTTCCGGCCGTCTGGAACGTTGCCTCTCTCGGCAACCCAGAATCTATCACCATCCCAATCACCTATTGGGATCAACGCCAGGACGATTGTACCGACCCCGAACGCCAGTTCGAATGGTCTCAATGTCGTCTCTACGCGAAGGGAATTATCACCGGCATCGTCAAGCCAACTCTCGGCTCCGATGGACTCCCTGTCCCGACCTACACAAACAGCACCGATTCTTGGAACTATGCTCATGACGTCTTTACCGCCAACGTTACCGGCCACGACCCAGTCCAAAAGACCGACAATTTCTACCGTTGGTTCCACGAAACTTATGACGCGAACGGCAAACAACTTTCCAAGCAAATCGAACGCGAAATCACCTTCCACCGCACCGGCAACAACACTTACGAATACGGTAGCAAGGGGACTTTCCCGCTAGATGATGTTGACTTTTCAAAAGACGACGAAGCCACCGCAACTGGCCACAACTTCCATTTCACCGCCCACATGCGGATTCCGATGAAAATCTCCGCCGACGGCAGCGAACAATTCTGGTTTAGCGGCGATGACGACGTTTGGGTCTTCTTGAACGGCCAGCTCGTCCTCGATCTCGGCGGCCTCCACATGGACACCGAAGGTAGCTTCCGCATCGACGCAAACGGCAATGTCATCTCCACCGTTAATAACGTCGCTGATCCTTCTTGCCGCGTCCAGAACGTCATGGATCCCCGCAATCTCGGCTACGACATGTATAATAATCAAGTCGAAAACGCCTGCCCCCGCTCTCCAAAGACCACCACTTACAACCTTGGCCTGAAAACCGGCGACGTCGTCAACCTCGACTTCTTCTACGCCGAGCGCAGTACTTCCGAGTCTAACACCCGTATCACCATTACCAATATGAACTGGCCAATTTCCGCCGATTCTGACGTCAAGGCCAAAGTTGTCGGCAAAGTCGAAAACAGCACCAGCAACATCGTCCAGTTCAACACCAGCGTCACTAACCGCGACCCTGAAAACGCTCTCGACCTCGAACGTCTCGCCGCCTACATCAACGAAAAGACCGAGGATAGTACCCAAGAGGGTTACCTCCCGCTCGACAGCTCTACTCTCGAATACACTCTCACCCCTGAAGACCCCGATTCTTGGAAACCGCTCGAAATCACGCCTCCCGCCAACACCGCTGAAGGCTTCAACCTCGTCACGCCAATTCGCATGACCCCTTATGGTCAGACCGGCGACACTATCTACTTCCGCTACTTCGGCGAAACTTCCGAAAACTCCGGCACCATGACCAGTCTCGTCAGCTACTATACCAGCATGAACGGCACCACCGGTTTCACCTACGACTATGACACCGTCACCTACACTGGCGCCGAGAAACCCACCACTCATAAGGTCAACATCAGCTACATCTACGCCGACGACGAGTCCCAGGCTCACGAGCCATACACCGGTGACTTCAAACCTGGCGACGAATTTGAAGTTCCGTCCCCAATCATTGATGGCTTCACCGCCGACATCATCAAAGTCAGCGGCACCATGGGCGACGACGACCTGACCTACATCGTCAAGTACTCCAAAACCCCTGAAATTCCTGTCGAACCAGATCCCGAAACCCACACCATCACCATCCACTACATCTACGAAGATGGCACAAAAGCCGCCGAAGATTACAAACAAGATTTCTACGAAGGTGACGAATTTGAAGTCATCTCCCCAGAAATCGACGACCACACCCCTGACTACGATGTCATCAAAGACACCGTCGGCAACGAAGATAAAGAATACATTGTCCGTTACAAGAAGAACGAGGAACCGACTCCGGAAATCCCAGTCGTCCCTGGCCCGACCATCCCAGTCGAACCAAATCTCCCTGGATCCGACATCATCGACGATCCTCTTGATTACACCCCACCGCTAGGTGAAGTCGTCTACGTCCCGAACACCGGCATCGTCAACGACCTCGTCGCCCCAATCTTCGAGCAATATTTCGCTAGCGTCATACTGTCTCAAGGCATGGTCCTCGCCGTCCTCCTCATTTTCGCCGGCTCCTTCGCGACCTACTTCTCCCTCCGCCGCTACCTCAACTTCACCGCCGCTCCTGCGACCGCTACCGCCAGCAAGTCCATGTCTAAATCCATGAAGTCCTCCGCAAAGACTACCAAATCTACCAAATCCGCTGCCAAGACCGCTAAAGCCATGAGCACAACGAAAGCTGCCGCGAAAACTTCCCGCGCCATATCTTCCGCCTCGAAATCCGCCGCTTCCGCCAAATCCATGAAAGCCGCTTCAACCCGCACCGCTGCCAAAACTCCCCGCAAGAAATAACCCTCCAGCGGTTCTAGAAAAGTCCTCCATACGGAGGACTTTTTGTTATAATATCTTTATGTCTATCCGTATCCCGAAATACACCCTCGCCGAGGAACTCTGGAACTCCATCAGCCACGGCCTCGCCGCCATTTTCGCCATCGTCGCGACCGTCCTCATGATTGTCAAAGCCAATACCGCCCTCGAATACGTCACCGTCTCCATCTTCGGCACGACCATGATCATCCTCTATGTCATCTCTTGCGTCTACCACGCCCTCTCTCGCCGCCTCACCGGCAAAAAAGTCCTCCGCGTCATCGACCATTGCAACGTCTTTCTCCTCGTCCTCGGCACCTACACCCCTATCGCTCTCCTCGGCGTCGGCGGCACCCTCGGCTGGTGGCTCTTCGCCTTCGTTACCCTCGTCACTATCGTCGGCATCACCCTCTCCGCCATCAACACCGACCGCTTCCAAATCGCCGAAGTTATCTGTCACCTCCTGAACGGCTGGAGCATCCTCATCGGCATCAAACCCCTCTACGAGCACATGGGCTTTGCCGGCGTCCTCCTGCTCCTCCTCGGCGGCCTCGCCTACACTCTCGGCGCCATTCTGTACGGCGTCGGCGCCAAACACCGCTACGTCCACAGCGTCTTCCACTTCTTCTGCATCGCCGGCACCGTCCTCCAATGGCTCTCCATCTACCTCTGTTTACTTTAAAACTATGCTATACTATAAATCATGAAAGCCTCCCATCTTCATCTCGCTTACGGCACCAAAGTCATCTACGATGACTGTAATTTTCATTTCGAAGCCGGCGACAAAGTCGGCGTCATCGGCGTCAACGGCGCCGGCAAAACCACTCTTTTCCGCATCATCCTCGGCCAGCAGCAACTCGATGACGGCGAAATCGATTTCGATAATAACCTTCGCCTCGGCTACCTCCCCCAAGAAATCACCATCCCGCCCGAACACGCCGACATCACCGTCTGGGACTACGTCGCTTCCGGCCGCCCCGTCGACGACCTCCAGAACGAACTTAATCAAGAATACGAAAAACTCGCCAAATACCCCGACAGCGAAAAAATCCTCGACCGCATCACCAAGCTCCAAGATCTCATCGACAGCTACGACCTCGCCAATTTCGACTACGAACTCCTCAAAATCCTCGACAAAATGAACCTCGGCGAGCTCTCCGACCGCAAAATGCGCGAACTTTCCGGCGGCCAGAAGTCCAAAGTCGCCTTCGCTCGCGTCCTCTTCGAGAACGCCGGCCTTCTCCTGCTCGACGAGCCGACCAACCATCTCGACGTCGAGACCAAATCCTTCGTCATGAACTTCCTCCGCCACTACCCCGGCACCGTCCTCGTCATCTCCCACGACATCGAATTCCTCGACGCCGTCACGAATAAAACCCTCTTCGTCAACAAAACCACCCACAAAATGAAAGTCTACAAGGGGAATTACAGCGATTTCCGCCGTGAATATGCCGCCGAAAAGGCCGCCGAAGACGCCCGCATCACCGAGCAAGAACGTGAGATTAAACGCCTCTCCGAGTTCGTCGCCCGCGCCCGCGCCGCGAAGCGCAGCAACACCGCCCTAATCGGCATGGGTCACCAACGCGAAAAAGTCCTCGCGAAGAAACTCGAAGCCCTCGAGACCAGGGAACGAGAATACGCCAAAGTCGCCCTCAACATCACCCCCGCGAAACTCTCCGGCCGCACTCCGCTCGAAGTCCAAAACCTCACTTTCGCCTACGATGGAGGTCCGCTCCTCTACGACCGCCTATCCTTCTCCCTCGACCGTGGCGAAAAGTTCCTCATCGTCGGCGAAAACGGCGTCGGCAAATCCACCCTCCTAAAACTCATTGTCGGCCAACTCCAACCTCTCGCCGGCTCCGTCATCTTCAGCAAACACACCACCATCGCCTACTACGCCCAGGAACTCGAAATCCTCGACGAACGCCGCACTATCCTCGAAAACGTCGCGAGCTACGATTTCACCGACACCGAGCTCCGCTCCGCCCTCTCGAACTTCCTCTTCTACGGCGACGACGTCGAGAAGAAGGTTAGCGTCCTCTCCCCCGGCGAAAAAGCCCGCGTCGCCCTCTGCAAAATCCTCCTCCAGCGCGCCAACCTCATCATCCTCGACGAGCCGACTAACCATTTCGACCCCGACACCCAGAAAATCATCGGCGAAAACCTCAAAGATTACCCCGGCACAATCATCATGGTCAGCCACAACCCCGCCTTCGTCGAGCAAATCGGTATTACCCGCATGCTCATCGTCCCCAGCCGCCACAATCAAGACCCGCCCGCCGAAGCCGCAAACCGCACTACCCAACCAACCAAGTCCAAACTCACCAAAACCGGCGATGCCTCCCATCTCCCCATCATCAAAAACTACTCCCACGAACTCCTCGAGTATTACTACTACCTCAACTCCGACCTTATCTAACTCAAACCCCACCGAATATGTTATAATCATCCCAGAAAGGTGGTGAGTACATTGTCAAAAAACTATAACTGCTACTCCGCAGGCCCTGGGCTTTTCCCGCGCACCCTCTCGAATGGACACCGAGAGACTTGGGACGAATCTGAAGCCCGCGTCCGCGCCCTGAACGCCGTAATCGCCGACGTCCCCGAGTTCAAGGTCATCACGCCGACGAACACCGATTTAGTTGCCTGGCCGGAAGAAAAACAGGCTCGCGTTTGTCTCCGCAAGGATCTCTACCTCGCTGCGCACTGCGACATCACGTTTGCTGACGTCACACCTTTCGGCGGCCGTGAGCCGGACGCCGGCACGCTCGTCGAAGCTGTCACCTGCGCCCTCTCCGG
>CANDYV010000023.1 GCA_947425085.1 uncultured Candidatus Saccharibacteria bacterium
TGTTGAAGGTGACTTCGATTTGAGGAACGCCGCGAGGAGCCGGAGCGATGCCGTCGAGGATGAAGCGACCGAGGGATTTGTTGTCGGCGGCCATTTCGCGCTCACCCTGGAGGACGTGAATCTCGACCTGAGGCTGATTATCAGCGGCGGTGGAGAAGACTTCGGACTTCGAGGTCGGGATGGTGGTGTTGCGGTCGATGAGTTTCGTGCTGACGCCGCCCATGGTCTCGATACCGAGAGAAAGCGGGGTAACGTCGAGGAGAAGGACATCTTTCACATCGCCCTGGAGGACGCCGCCCTGGATGGCAGCACCGACAGCGACGACTTCGTCAGGGTTGACGCCCTGCATCGGGTCTTTGCCGAAGATTTTCTTGACTTCTTCAACGACGGCCGGCATGCGGGTCATACCACCAACCATAACAACTTCATTGATATCTTTCGCGGTGAGTTTTGCGTCTTTCAGGGCCTTTTCGACAGGCTCAGCGAGGCGCTCGAGGAGAGGCTTGACCAATTCTTCAAGCTTGGCACGGGTCAAGGTGTATTCAAAGTGCTTCGGGCCATCGGCGTCGGCGGTCAAGAACGGCAAGTTAATTTCGACAGAGGTCGTGCTAGAAAGTTCCTTCTTCGCCTTCTCGGCTTCGTCTTTGACGCGCTGCATGGCGGCGGCGTCATCTTTGATATCGATGCCGGATTCTTTCTTGAACTCCTCGAGAAGGAAGTTGACGATAATGTTATCGAAATCTTCACCGCCGAGGTGGGTATCACCGTTGGTGGATTTCACTTCGAAGACGCCATCGCCGAGCTCGAGAATGGAGACATCGAAAGTACCACCACCGAGGTCGAAAACGGCGATTTTTTCGTCTTTTTTGCTCTCGAGGCCGTAAGCCAAAGCGGCCGCGGTCGGCTCGTTGATGATGCGCTTAACTTCGAGACCGGCGATTTTACCGGCGTCTTTGGTCGCCTGGCGCTGAGAATCGTCGAAGTAGGCCGGGACGGTGATGATCGCTTCGGTGACTTTCTCGCCGAGGAAAGCCTCAGCGTCAGCCTTGATTTTCGAGAGAATCATGGCCGAGATTTCTTCCGGAGTATATTCTTTGCCATCCATTTCAACGGCGACGCCGTTGCCTTTTTTGACAATCTTGTACGGCATAATGTCAAGGTCGCGCTGAACCTCCTTGTCGTCGAACTTGCGGCCGATGAGGCGTTTGATGCCGTAGATGGTGTTTTTCGGGTTCGTGACGCGTTGACGCTGAGCGACTTTACCGACGAGGCGGTCGCCCTTTTTCGTGACGGCGACAACCGACGGGGTCGTGCGGTCGCCTTCGCTGTTCGTAATGACCTCTGGCTTGCCTGCGACCATGTAGGCGAAGGCGGAGTTGGTTGTACCGAGGTCAATACCGATGATTTTTGACATGATAATTCCCTTTCTTGGTTATGATATGGCAATAGTGAGCTGTCTGCTCTTTTCGGGAGGCGCGTCGTCAGCGCCTGCCGTCGCAGGGCTGACGCGCTCGTCCTCCTCGTTAGTCCGGATTCTCCCGAGAAAGGGCAGACGGCTCAACTTTTACCATAGCTTATTAAATAGCGTAATTATATCAATAATATCGTGTTAGCAATCATATGTCAAGACTGCTAAACTACTTTTATTGTAGCAAATTGGCAGTCTATTGTCAAGAGTGCTAGTGGGTTTAGTAGGAAAATGGCCGGGCCTGTGGTTCAGGCTCGGCCATAAGGGTCAGACGTTCAGATGATTTTCTCGTAGGCGTCGAGACTGGCCATGACGGACTCGGGACTGCGCAGCAGCCCGGCGGCGTTCATGGAACGGATCTCTTCCGGCGTGAGCCAGGCGATTTCGAGCGTTTCGCGCGTCTCGACCGTATGGAACTCGGCCGGGCCGGAGATGGGCTCAGCGAGGTAGACCGGCATAATATACTGGTTGCCGGGTTTCTCGCTGCGGCGGGTACAGAGGTGCTGCTTGATTGTGATATCCCAGCAGCTTTCTTCCTTGGTTTCGCGCTCGGCACCATCCTCGAAGGTTTCGCCAATCTGGAGGCGGCCGGCCGGAAGATTCCAGCCAGCGTCGCCGTCGACCCATTCGCTGGGCTTGTGGCCATCGGAGAGGAGCTGGTTCCTGAGAGCTTCGTCCTTGATCTTCTTGACCTGGACGCGACCCTCATGAATCATGAGGATCTTCCCCTCGCCGTTGACGACGAGGGCGCCAGCTCGAAACCAAGACAAGCCCCAATCGCGGATACTCTTCTGGACGGTGGGGTCATTGGTTGCGGCGGGGATGTTGTTGGCTTCTGCCCAATGCTTGATTTCGGCAGAGAGGCTGGGGTCGTGGGTTCCCGGGATTGTGATTTTGAGTTCGGACATTTCATGTGTCCTCCTTTTCTGAATTACCCAGACGTTCCTTATGGAGGCTGGGTGCGGGAAAAACCGGATTGCTATAGAAGCTAGCACATTGCAAGAGTTGGACGTAAGGGCCGATGTGCGGACCCGGTGCGTGGAGCAAATCATCTTTCATCTGTTAATGTGCTAGTCGGATGAAGCCTGCGGCTAGGCGCGAAGTGTATCGCATTTTGAGGGGTAGGTGGTGATGATTTCTGTCGGGGCGGTAAGACCATTCTGGGCGTTATCTATCGCCGCAAGGGTTACCTCTGGATCGCGCAGCAAACCGGCTTCGTTCAGCCTAAGGATTTCATCACGAGCGAACCAAGCGACAGAGTCAGTTTCCTCGGGGTCGGGCTGGTCGGTAAGGCTGACATCATACGGCTGATCGGCGCTGTAGATGACGACCAGAGAAGGGTCATCTCGAGAGAAACCGATGTAGCAGATATCGTGTAGGTCGAAGTCGTAGCCGGTTAGTCTAGTGCCGTGATAGGAAGCGGCGCCCGCGAAGGCGTCCAAGTAGTTATCCTGTTCGCGTAGCTGGCTATAGGGCAGTTTCCACTTGCCGTCGCTTTCCTCGGGGTTGTCAGATGAAGGTGCGCTGGCTTCCTTAATGAGGAGGAAGTTGCCACGGGAATTGCGAAGCGCGATACCGGCTTTGAACCGGGCCCAGCCGGAATGCGCGGCCATTTTGGCGGCGGCCGACGACTGCGAGGTGGTGGCGGATAAGGGTTCTTGCTGGTTAAGATTAGCCATAATTAGTTCTCCTTCTGATAATGACTGTCGGTTTCGGATTCGGGATCAGGACTGGGACGGTGCGTTTTATCACCTCTATTCTCAAAATGTGCTTGATGAAATGGCTCGTTTTTGGAACCGCGTCATCCTTATTAGCCCTCTTTGAGGAGGATTATTACCATTGTAGCACAGATTATGCTTTTTGTCAAGAGGTGGCAGGGGCGATGTGGGGCGGGCACTTCGGGGGGCGGGATGCGGGATATGGTATAATTGGAGGAAGATGAGTAAACTGGCCGAGAAAGAGATTCCAGGAAAAGTTGCGCAGGAGGTGGCTGTGGAGAAGGAGCCGAAGAAGGTTTCGGGGCGGATGATTTTTTATCAGGCGGTGATTCTGTTTGTGGTGGGATGCGTGTTTGGGACGTATTGGGAGGAGATTATGCACTTGGTGACGTCGTTTTGGGCGACGGGGACGCCGATGTGGGAGTCGCGGCGAGGGCTGGTTTACGGACCGTTTAGTCCGGTGTATGGGATTGGGGCAGTGCTGATTTATCTGGTGTTCTATCTGCCGAAGGTGAAGGGGTGGGCGTGCTTCGTCGGCGGGGCGGTGTTTGGCGGGGCGCTGGAGTATATTTTGAGCGTGCTACAGGAGTGGATTTTCGGGACGAGGTCGTGGGATTATTCGGACCGGTTGCTGGATATCGGCGGGCGGACGACGGTGCCGTATATGATTGTGTGGGGAGCGCTGGTGTTTATGGTGGCGAGGTGGATTTGCCCGATGATTGACGAGGCGTGCCGGAAGGTGGCGACGAAGAAGCTGGGGTGGTTCTGCCTGGGGATATCGGCGTTTTTGATGTTTGACATCGTGGTTTCGGTGGCGGCGGTCTGGCGGCAGACGGAACGGCGGCTGGGCGACCCGGCGAATACGCGAATTGAGCGGCTGTTGGACAGGAAGTTCCCGGACGAGCGGCTGCAGAAGATTTATAGTAATACGAAGGTGGCGGAGTAGATTTAGGGGGCGTGGGGCGGGTTTGTGATACAATGAAAAAATGATTAAGAAAAGTCCGAAACCCAGAAAACATAACCGACGAAAAACGCAAGGCAAGATTATCCCTAACGGAGTGTCGCTCGAGAAGCATGAGAACAATATCGTGGTGGTCTTTACAGAGTTAGGATATGACGTGGAGCTGATTCCGACTGCACGGCAGAGGCAAGTCAAAACCGCCGATGCAATTATTGATG
Source organism: uncultured Candidatus Saccharibacteria bacterium (assembly GCA_947425085.1). GTDB lineage: Bacteria > Patescibacteriota > Saccharimonadia > Saccharimonadales > Saccharimonadaceae > Nanosyncoccus. The sequence continues at coordinate 4,366 of CANDYV010000023.1, forward strand.
GGCTGGAATGGGAGTTCAAAACGCCACGAGGGAAAACGACTAGGTCGATTCAGCATATCATCAAAAAGGCCGTGAGTCAGTCGCCAAATGTGATTCTTGACGCGAGATTGATGGATTTGCCCGACGATGTAATCTTGCGGAAGGTTCAGTACGAGGCAAATCATACGAGGAGTTTGCGACGGCTGAAGCTGATCCTAGGCGAAGAAGTGATTGACATAAAGTGATTTTTGGATATAATTATAGGTAGCGAGGGCCCCCCGGTGTGGACTGCACCGGGCAGTTGCCCTCATTTTTTGTTTGCGAGGATTTGAGCGGTTAGTGGATTTCGAGTCTTTTGTTTTCAGGAATCTCCGCTCCAGCCGCCGCCCCGCCAGATAAGTCTTGTTGCTAGGAATGTTGGGTTTTCTAGCAAGGTCTCACGATATCGTTTTATTGTAAAAAAGGAATAAGCATGTACTATATCATTGTGGCTTATTTGGCGGTTGCGGAGGCCGGGGCGGAGTGGAGTCTAACGATTAACGGGCGATACAGCGGATAGAGAAACCGCTTTGGCGAGTACCGCCGTTAGAAGACGGACCGATAGTCGTTGTGCTATTGAAGTTGAGGTAGTAAGTATTAGTACCATTGGAGACAGGAGTAGATGACCAGTAGAGGCCATAGTGGCCGGCGTAATTAAATAAGCTAGTGCTTTGATAAACGCCACCACCTCTAACAAAATAATATGGCGATGAGGTCAATTTTGATACGTTGGTGCCGATATTACCGGCGCTAATAAGACCACCGAAAGAACCGGCTGTCGTGGCATTGGATTCTGGCAATTTCCAGCCTTTCGGGCAGATTGAGCTACTTGCTTGACCACTTTTAATTGATTCACCTGTGCCAGCGGTTGCCGCATTCCATTGATAGTGATTACCGAGAATATAATGAGCTTCCGTCTCGCCGTTAGAAGTGCTTGGCGTGAAATACGGCGTAAATTGCGAGGTACAGTCCGTAGCATTGTTTTTGCCAGTACCGCAGTTGTTTGAGGCGGTCGGATTGATAATGCGATAGTCTCCCAAGTTCCAAGAGCGTTGCCCAATATCGTTGGCATAGATAGTCGAACTAGTAACTGTAGTTTCCGTGTAAGCCGGATTTTTACCAGCATCGCCCGGGGTCCAGTTCGTGCTAACATCTGAAGTCGCAGGAGTTAGCGGAATCGTTGAAGCGTCGAGATCCAAGTCTAGGTTTTGCGTCATCCAGCACTTGCCATCAGCGAGCTTGTTCACCCAGTAGTATTTTCCGTCACGGGTATCTTCTAGTTGGGCAGAGATTTCTCCATCATTGTCGAGGTCGGTAGCGTCGGCGCAGATGGTTGAGGTCATTTCTTGCATAGTGGCAATACCGAAATCGTTGGTGATTTCCAATGGACTACTGACGACTGACAGCGTGATTTGGTTCTCATAAGTATCAGCCGGCATTTGGTTGTTGATGTTGGCAGCGAAGCCTAGAGCGTAAGTCTTCGTGAGAGTAGAAGTAGTTCTGCCACCGGATTCGATTTGCGTTCCTCGACTAGTTTCTGCTGGCAAGTAAGTCGCATTTGCTGGCACGGAAGTTCCCTCGCCATAATATATTCCCCAAGAATTGGCGGCCAAGTCCTCATAGCTTGTTGCCGACTTAATGCTCTCGATGGTTTCTCCGCTATTCACGCCAACAAGTCCAGCAGTCTTTGCTCCGATATAGATAGTATAGTCTTCTGCGTTCTGGATAGTGATAGTCGCCGTCGCCTCTAGCTGCTTCTTCAACCCCGCCTCCGTCGTCGGCGTCATCTCTCCGGAGACTTCGGTTGGGGTGAAGGAGATCCCTACTCTTCCTTCGTCTACCTCCGCCTGCGCGGATGACTCACCTGCCTCCACAGAATTCGCCTCGTCCCCAGAAGCTTCCAATGCACTTGCCGACAAACTCCCTAGCGGGTTTACCAACAAAAATGCCAGTAGCAGCAAGCTCGCACCGCTCGCACTCCCGGCAATATTAACTTTTCTTTGACCTTTTAGCATCACGGCCCTCCTTTTAAGTTGATACACCCGAGGGGCCCATAATAAAAATGGCACCGCGACGGGTGTTCAACTCCTTTACCTGAAGGGTCGCAATACTGCTTATCTTCTGGCTGTCACGATGCCATTCTACAAGATAAACAATAATAACCAGCTTCAGGTATAATAATTTCTTTGGAGTTGAACAATTCTATTGTAGCGCAGATTTTGGTTTTGCGCAAATTTGAAGTGAAATTGTCCGAAATGTGGATTAGGGGTTGACGGGGGCGAAGGGTTTGATATAATGGAGATATACAGATATTGACCGACCCGAAGAGGGGCGGGTTTTTCGTTTTTGGGGTTTCCGAGGGCGGAGAGCGCGTCGCGAGATTGGGCGTAAAGGCTCGCCAGAGGCGGGCGAAAGGAGAAAAATGGAAGGTTTGGATCTCAAACAGTTGACCGCGATGGTGGGGGTGATTGCGGAAGAGAAAGGGTTGCCGGAGGACGTCGTGCTCGACGTGGTGCAGATGGCGATTGCGGCGGCGTGGCGCCGGGATAATGGCGATAAAGATATGAACGTCAGGGCGCTGCTCGACGTGAACACCGGGAAGGCGAAGGTTTTCGTGAGCCGCGAGGTAATTGAAGACGGTTTGGCTTATAACCCGGCGACGGAAATGCCGCTTGAGGAGGCTTTGAAGCTGAATCCGGAAGCGAAAATTGGCGACCAGGTCGAAGAAGCGACCGAAGTAACGAGCTTCGGGCGGGTGGCGTCGATGGCAGCGAAGCAAGTCGTGATCCAGCGGTTGCGCGAGGCAGAGCGCGATGCGGTTTTGTCGGAGTTTGAGGACAAAATCGGAACGGTCGTGACGGGGGTGGTCGCGCGGGTTGAGCCGCGGGTGGTGCGGATCGATATGGGTCGCGCGAACGGGATTATGCCGCGGAGCGAACAAATCGACGGCGAATATTATACGGTTGGCGAGCGCCTGAAGGTTTATATCAAGGGCGTGGAGCATGACGACGCGAAGGCGCAGCTGATTCTTTCGCGCGGGAACGCAGAGTTTATTGAGTATTTGTTCCGCCAGGAAGTGCCAGAGCTGGAGAACGGTTCGGTCGAGATTCGCGGGATTGCGCGCGAGGCTGGGCGCCGGACGAAGATCGCCGTCATGTCGACGGTGCCAGGGGTGGATCCGGTCGGGACGTTCGTCGGTGGGCGCGGGGTGCGTGTGCAAGCGATTATGAACGAAATCGGCGAACGCGAGAAAATTGATATTATTAACTGGAGCGACAATCCGTCAGAATATATTCGCGAGGCTCTTTCGCCGGCAGAGGTCGTGAAAGTGGAGATCGAGGGCAAGCGGGCAAAGGTCTATGTCACCGAGGACCAGCAGTCGATTGCGATTGGGCGCCAGGGGCAGAACGTGCGGTTGGCGTCGAAGTTGACCGGATATGAGCTGGATATTGAGCTCGCGAAGGCGCCGGAAAAGAAGAAGCGCAAGAATGCGGAAGATTCCCTGCTCAATGCGCTGTCAGCGGCGTCGGACGAAGGCTCGGCTGAGGCTTCCGTCGAGGAGGCTGCTGAAACTAGCTCCGATGTTGCGGAAAAGGTTCCGGAGACGGTTGAGAAGGCTGACGAGAAGACTGGCGAGGTTGCGGCTGCTGAGGAGGCGTTGGATAAGGTCGTCGAAATCGACGGCGAAGAAAAGACCAACACGGAAGTCGAGTAATTCCTGGATTTTCTGTTCGGCTTGCAGGCTTAAGCCGGTTCGTCGAGTTTAGGGCTCTTCGCAGGATTTTGACTTTGCCCGGAGAAAGTAAAATCCCGTCCTCGAAGTGAGGGCGGGATTTTTTGGAGGAGCGATGACAAAGGAGAGATTACGTCCGCGACAAACAGTAATGCTAACGACGCGTGAATTAATTGATATCATCGAAGTCGTCCGGAAAACTGTTGTCTCCCATCATGATAATATCGCCGTTGGCGGAATATTTCGCCTCGAGATACGCATGGCGACACCACAAAAGGTACATGGTCACCGCAATAATTGCTATTAACGCGATTGCGCTGAAGATGTCCTGAAACTTGAGACCGGTTCTCCAAGATAGGTCCTGGAAACAAGCCCTCATTTTGAGGGTCCAGTCGCTGAATGGCCTCTTAGAAATGGGGATGATAATGGACATGGTGGCATCCGGATCAATAGGGGAGGCTGCGTCGCTTTTTGCGCTTTCAAGCAGGGCGATAGCAACAGCAGAGGTGATTTTAACGTCAATAAAATCGCCACTAAGAAGCTTGATGCCGGTTTGCTTGAAGAAAATGTTACCCGTAAAACAGAGGTAGGTGAGATGTGCGCTTGAGCTATTAGTTTCCTCCATATGACTGATGACATCCTGGAGTTGAGCATAACTCAGGTCGATTGTGACGGAGGCAGGAGTGGCATTCATTGCGGTTTTGGTGGCGGAATGATCAGATGAACGCAGCGGGAGTTCGTCGATAGTAATAACTCCCTGAAAGGTCGGGTCTTCAAGGTATTCCAATGTCTCGCTGTGGCTGAAATTGAGAAAGATGGCCCAAAACGAGATAAAGGACACGAGAACAGCGCCGACTACGAATACGGCCCAGTCGCGGCGACTGACATGACGCAGGATGAAGCTGACGGGAGGATTGGAGCGGCTAAAAGGGGCGAGATAGTCGGAGCGAGAGGGATGTTGCCGGAGTTTTGGATGACTCGGAAATACGGGCAGTCTCATGGTGTTTCTCCTTTTTATCATAGATTTTAAGGGTGCGAACAGGGGTTATGCTAGCGGATGGCGCTAAGATTACTCTGTATCTACCATTGTATCACAGATGTCTAATTTTGTCAATAGCAGTTATGGTTTGATAGGTAGTCTAGGTAGGAGATGTTTATCGGTGATTGTCAATGATTTCTAGCACGATTGTTTGTGGGTTTGTCAACGTTGACGATGTATAGTTTTGAGGTCGTGGAGAGGGTGGAGTTTTCCACGGGGTGTGGGAAAAGTGTTCGGGGTTGTGGCATTGATTAGGGCTCGGCGAGTATGGGGCTTTGGAGGTTGGGAGTGGGTTATCTGAGATTGGCGGGCTAGGGTTTGGCGACAAAAAATACTTCCTGGGGGGACAGGAAGTATTTAAAAGATTGGTGGTGTTCACCAATGGTTCCAGCCTGGGTTGATGGCTGGATTACCAAAATGGCGCCAGATCGGGGGGGCGATTCTGACGCCAAGCTTGGTTGCGGGGGTTGGATTTGAACCAACGACCTTTTGGTTATGAGCCAAACGAGCTACCAGGCTGCTCTACCCCGCGATATGTGGTTATTATAGCGCAGTTTCGCAGGAAATACAAGAGTTTTCTGGGATTTTCGGGGATTTCGAGGGCTCAACAGAGGCGGAGGGGCTAGGTTCCGAGGTGGATTTTTGGGCGATTTGAGACGAGGGAGGTTTTCGGAAGACGAAGAAGAGGAAGGGCGGCATGAGGTAAATCTGGAGGGCGTTGGGGAGGCCGGAGAAGAATTGGAGGGTGACGAGGTAGGCGACGATTAGGGCGGCGAGGAGCGGGAGGGCGGGGTGCGACCAGAAACCGCTGGTCTTTAGACGGTAGATTTCACGCTGGAAGAAGTTCTTGCCCTGAAGCTCAGCAGGGCTTATAGGGCTGGCGGCGCGGCCGTCGATGAACTTCTGGGGGAGGAGCGGGGCAAGAAAGGCGAGGACGATGATAAAATGGGCGAGGAAGAGGCCGACGAGGCCGGTTTCGAGGAGGAGGGAGAAGGTTTCGTTCTGGACGATTTCTTTCGGGGAGCCGACTTTTTCGGGGAAGGCTTCGAACATAGCGACGCCAGCGCCGCCGAGACCAGCGCCAAAAATGAGGGTTTGCGGGTCCTGGAGGACGGTGGCGAGGGCGATTTCGTTAAGGCCGAGGCGGATGTTGGTGGATTCGGCGACGTAGCCTTCGAAATAAGTAGTTTCCTGCTCAATGTCGTGCGTCAAGTTGAATAGTTCAGAGTCGGGCTTAAGGTGATTATTGAGGTCATCCAGGATGTCGTCGAGGTCGGTGATGACGGTCTCGGGGGGTTGGTCGACGGGAGAGGTTTCGGAGGAGTTGGCGTCTTCGGGAGTTTTTGTGTTTTCAGGGGTTTTCACGTCTTCAGGGGTTTCGGCGAGGGAGCGGAGGTCAATAATACCGAGGGAGAGTTGGTGGATGGATTTCGTGACGGCGGAGGTGAAAGTCTCGGAGGTAGGGCCGAAGTGGGCGAAAGTTCCCTGGAGGCTGAGCGAGAGGAGGAAGGTGGCGACAGGGATGACGATAAGAGAGAGGCGGAATTGACGGCGGATGAGAGCGAAGACGAAGAGGATGAGGAGGGCGACGGCGTAGGCGTAGATGGCGCCGCGGGAGAAGGTGAAGAAGAGGGTGGTCGAGAAGAGGAGGGCGAAGAGGGTGAGGGCGAAAGTTTGCCTTCGCTCAAGGCGCGTCGCTAGCGCCTGCCGTTGCAGGGCTGTCGCGCTCGTCCTCGCCGTAGCTCCGGATCCTTTCGCGAAGCCATCTTTCGCCCTGGCGAGTCTTGGGCGGAAGACGAGGAGGTAGAGGGCGGTCAGAGTCGGGGCGAGGAGGAGGTTGCCCATGAATTGTGGCTCGATGGCGAAACCGGAGGGGTGCGGAAAGCCGAAAGAGCGGTAAGTGCAGCCGGCGCAGAGGAGGGTTTCGCTGCGGGGGAAGCCGCAGGTGTCGAGGACGCTTTGGATGAAGCAGAAGACGCAGACGGCGGCGGTAGAGAGGAAAAGCGAGGCGAGAAGGTGGGATTTGAGATTCTTGGCGATTTGGAAGGTAGGCTGGAATTTTGAGGATTTTGGAGCTTTTGAGAGGCTCGTAGAGGTTTGAGGTTTTTGAGGAGAGGGGGAGTTTTCTTGGAGGAGGGGGAGGAGATAGATGATGACAAAAATGGCAAAGAAGAGGAGCCAGGCGATGCCGGCGGTGAGGAGGCCGCGGAGGGGGTTTCGCGACCAGAAGACGGAGAGGGTGAGGTAGAACGGAAAAAGCGAAAAGAGGAAGATGCGGCGATCGGAAATGCCGGGGAGGTTTTTGAGGACTTTGGCTTTAGGGGTAGCAGTTTGGGCGGGGCTATTTTTCGGGACGGGGCGGCGAGGCGGGCGTTTTTCTGGGATGGGCTGACGAGGAGCGAGAGTGAAAAGGTTCGCGAAGGCGACGAGGTCGAAGAGGACGAGCCAGATGAGGGGGAGGGAGAGCTCGAGGTTCATGGAGGAGCTGGCGCCGAGGGAGATGACGGGGTAGTAGGAGAAGAAGAGGACGGCGGGCAAGAGGTAGAGGAGGCCCCAGAGGGAGCGGCGGAGGAGTTTTTTCAGAGGGCTCATTGCAGTTCTCCGGTTGTTTTGGTTGTTTTAGTGGTTTTGGCGACGAGGGCGGCGATTTTTTGGCGGAAGACGTCGGGGGAAAAGCTTTTTGCGGAGTTTTGGATAGTTTCGCGGTCGAAGTCGACGGGGTTGAAGGATTTAATGGCGCTCGCGAGGGATTCTGGGGTTTGCTCGGAGAAGAGAAGGCCGTTCTTCCCTGGTCCGTCGGCATGAATGAAGTCGCGGCTGCCACCTTCGGCGTAGGCGATGACCGGGCAGCCGGCAGCTAAGGCTTCGACGGCGGCGATGCCGAAGGGTTCGAGGCTCGGGAAGAGATAGGCCTGGGCGTTTTGGAGGTATGCGGCAAGTTCGGAGGTTTCTAGCCAGGGGATAAAGGTGATGAGGGGCGAATTTTTGGCCAGTTTCACGAGATTTTTATGTTCAGGGCCGTCACCAATGACCAGGAGGCGGCTCTCAGTCTCGAGGCAGGCCTCAATGGCGAGATCGACGCGCTTCCAGGTGACTTGGCGGCAAGAGATAACAAAATAGGGGTCGCTTGGGATTTCCGGCGGACGATTGTATGTTGGCTGTGTGCCTATTGTGTGCCTATTGTGTGCCTGCTGTGTGCCTTGGGCGAGGTCTACAGTTGCGACTGTGGCTGTAACTGTGGAAAAGTTGTGGAAAAGTTGGGGTTTTGCTGTGGATTTCTTGTGGATTTCTTGTGGAGAAGTCTGGGGATTTTGTGGATTAATGGCGAGCGGGAGTGGAAAAGTTGGGGTTTTGCTGTGGATTTCTTGTGGATTTCTTGTGGAGAAGTC
>CANDYV010000024.1 GCA_947425085.1 uncultured Candidatus Saccharibacteria bacterium
CAACTGTACCAATAGAAGCTTCGCAAGTGACGAGAACTTTGCGCATTTCGCCGGACGGCATTTTGAGAGTGGCGTAGCCGTTCTCTTTAGCCATGAGCTGAGCGCTAGTACCAGCGGAGCGGACCATTTGGGCGCCGCGGCCTGGAGTAAGTTCAATCGCGTAAATGAAAGTACCAACTGGAATGTTTTCGATCGGCATACGGTTGGAAGTTTCGACGGCGACGTCTTTGCCGGTGGCGAAGGTCGCGCCTTTCTTCATGTTGTTGTCGGCGATAACATAGTAATAAGTACCGTTTTGATCTTTGACGCGGGCGATACGAGCACTGCGGTTTGGATCGTACTCAATTTCCATGATGGTGAACTGGCTATCCTGAGGCAAAGTGTAAGTCAAGATGCGGTAGTGGCGTTTGACGCCGCCGCCACGATGACGAACCGTGATGCGACCCTGGTTGTTCTTGCCAGCCATTTGCTTTTTGCTAGCGAGCAAGGATTTCATTGGTTTCCGAGTGGTAACCTGGTCGAAATCTTGCGTGGTTTTTTGGCGCTGAGCGGGAGTGGTTGGGCGATAAGCTTTAATACTCATTACTTGCTCTCCTTCTCTGCTTTCTTAGTGGTTTTCTTTTCTGCCTTATCAGCCTTTTTGGCGGCCTTCTTCTCGGCTTTGTCGTCTTTTTTGTCAGACTTGTCAGCTTTCTTCGGCTCTTCAGCTTTCACTTCTTCAAAGACTGGGATTTTGTCGCCTTCTTTGACGGTGATGTAAGCAACTTTGTGATCTTGGCGATAAGTGATGCCAGGATAAGCATGCTTGCCGCGGGAGAAGCGAGTAGCCTTGCCTTTGCGGTTCGCGGTGCGGACGTCGGTGACGGTCACCTTGAACTCTTCGGCGATTGCCTTCGCGATGGCTTGCTTAGTCGCAGCCTTCGGCACGAAGAAAATGTAAGTGTTCTGGCTCTGAGCGACATAGGCTTTTTCAGTAGCGCGTGGAGTAATCATTATGCTTCCTCCTTATCGAGCAGCCAGTTTTCGGTGGCTTTAAGCGCGGTTTCGCTGAAGATAATAGCGTCAGCGTTCAAAACGTCAAAGACGTTGAGATAAGTCGCGCGGACAAGTTTAAGGTTCGGGATGTTGTTGGTTGCGCGGAGGACTTCAGGAGCCTTCTCGGAGACAACCATGAGAACTGCCTTGTCGGCAAGTTTCAAGTCATTCAACTTCTTGGCAACTTCTTTGGTTTTGCCGGTAGTTGCGATGCTCTCAACAATGACTGCCTTGTCGGCGTTCTTGAGGCTCAGGGCCTGGCGAACAGCGGTTTTCTTGGCGTTCTTGCTGAGTTTTTTGGTGAAGTTCTCTTCGCCGGTGCGACCGAAGGCGACGCCACCATGACGCCAGATCGGGTTGCGGGTCGAACCGAAACGAGCGCGACCAGTTCCCTTCTGCTTCCATGGTTTTTTACCGCCACCGCGGACTTCACCACGCTTCAAAGTTTTAGCGTGAGAGCTGCGGGAGTTGGCGAGATATGCGTCATAAGCGGTCTTGAGGAGTTCGTGGTTTTCGACATTGAGCTCGAAAACATCTTTGTTCAATGTTGCCATATTACTCCTTTCCCTCTTCAGCCTTAATGGTGACGATACCCTTCTTTGGACCTGGGACGGCGCCCTTGAGACCAATCAGATTGTTCTCGGTATCCAAAAAAGCAACTACCAAATTCTTGACAGTTACCTGATCGTGGCCCATGCGGCCTGGCATTTTCTTGCCTTTGAAAACTTTTTGTGGGTACATCGAGCCGATTGAACCGACGCGACGAATGTTGCCCTTGAAACCGTGCGTATTGCGCGATTCGTTGAAGTTCCAGCGTTTGACGGTACCGGCGTAGCCTTTACCTTTCGAGATACCCGTGACTTCGACTTTGTCGCCGAGCTTGAAGCTCTCTACGCTGATTTTATCTCCGATCTTGAGTTCGGGCAGAGTTTCGACACGAAACTCTTTCAAGACCTTCGGAGTGACTCCGGCCGCTTTGACGTGGCCAGAAACCGACTTGCTCAGATTCTTACCCTGACCGTAACCCAACTGCACAGCGTTATAACCGTCGGTTTCGACAGTTTTAATCTGAGTCACTGTGGAGGGGTCGGCTTGCAAAATCGTCACAGGAGTGACGATACCGTCGTCGCCGATGATCTGGGTCATACCAATTTTGGTGCCGATGATGACTTGCATCCTGTTCCTTTCCCTTATAACAACACGAAATCTAGACTATTGGCTGGTTCCTCTTGCTGAAGTCGATCAACTCTGGTCTTTCGAGGCGGAGTCGACGGATTTCGGCGCAAGGCCTGTCCTATCGTCTAGTCGCATTGTCGTTTATTAGACTATACCTTGGTATTTTAGCACAGATTGGCAGGGATTACAAGGGGGATTTTCGAGGATTTTGGGCTGTTCGGGCTTGTTCTCTTGACATTTACTATGATGTGTGCTATAATGAGAGTGTAGAGGCTGGTTTATGGCTGGCTAGCTCTGGTTTTTCGTGTTTTTTGCGATTTTCTAGAGTTTGCTGGCGGGCTAGCGCTATAAGTTCTTCGAGAGGAGGTGTTAGGATGTGTAAACAGAGACAGCAGCTGCTCGATCGGCTGATGCACGGGTTCGTGCTGGCAGCGACGGCTGGGATGGTGGCTTGGGCAATTTTGTCCTGGGCTTGTGTCCAGATTTCTGCGGATGCGTGTGAGTCCTGCTGCGAGGAGTAATCCTACTTCATAAAAACTGTTTATTATTATTCTGTACAGCTAAGCCGCTGGTCCAATGGGCCAGCGGCCTTTCCTTGCTTTTTAGACGGGCTTAGACGCCGGGGGAGAAGGCTTTGAGCTTCTTGCGGTGTTCCTTGTAGCTGGGGTCGTGGGTGGCGACTTCGGACCAGAAGGCGTCGGAGTGGTCGAGGTGGTTTAGGTGGGCGAGCTCGTGGATGATGACGTAGTCGCGGAGCGGCTCGGGGACTTGCATAAGACCGATATTGAGAGAGATGGTGCGGTTTGAGGAACAGCTGCCCCAGCGGGTGGCGGCGTGGCTCAGGCGGCACTTATCATAACTATAGCCGTAGAGCTTGGCGTAGTATTCGAGGCGATAAGGGAGGTATTCTTTCGCCTTTTTCATGAGGATTTTCTTTTTAGCGTCGCGGGCGCGCTGGGTTTCGGGGCTGCCGAGGGGGATTTTTTCGCGGATAAGGGCGCGATTGACGTTCAAAAAGCGCTTAGCGAGGAAATCGCTAGTGTGGCTAGGGACGGACATTTGGAGCCGGCCGGAAGGCGCGACCGAAAACCGCACGCTTTTCGAGAGCGCGTTTTTGCGGACAATTACTTCACCAAACTCGGAATCATTGATAATCATGCGGCTAGTAATTCCCTGTTTTGTTGGTATCGAGGCTAGCGGCGGGTTTGGCGCCGGCGAGACAAACAATAGACATTACGACTAGAGCTGGGTCAAGACTTGTTTAAGCTGGGTGTGATAAGTGTGTTTGCCAGAGAGGACGATTGGGGCTTCGGCGTCGGATGGAGCTTCGAGAGCCTTGATCCGGCTGTCGTAGGCAACCTTCGCCTTCTCGACGGATTTCAACTTATTCTTCAGACGGGCACGGATAGTGCTGACGTCGGTCTGAATCCAGATCAAAGTCGGGGTGTAGCCAGCGGCGCGGAGAATCTCGGCGAGCTCGCGGCGGTCTTTCTCGGTGTCGTTGCCGCCTTCGAGGACGAGAGTCGAGCCGGTCTTTGCAATTTCGGAGACGAGGAGCAAAATGAATTGACGAGAGAGATTGTGCTCTTGTTTCAAAGCGTCCAAATCATAGAATGTGGCGTTAAACTGGGCAGCGAATTGCTTACTGAATGTGGTTTTGCCGCTACAGGGTGCGCCGAAGACAAGAATTGCGCGTTGGCCAGCGCTGGGTGAATGTGATTTTTTACCTTCCATATACCTCCATTTAACATTTACCTTCTTTTGAGATTATTATAGCATACTTTTGCTGCTTCGGAGAGACTTTTTCGGCTCTTTCGATTCTTTTGATTCGGAAGGGAGTTTGCTACTGTTCGAAATAAGGACTTGGGAGGGGTAATAGAAGAACCAGGCGAGGAAGTTGGCTGGGACGTAGAAAAAGGCGGGGAGAACGGAGACGAGCGAGAGATAGGAAACGGCGGTGCAGAGGTCGCAGCAGGCGAAAAGTGTGAAACCAGCGGCGGCGAAGGTCGCGAGGAGGTTGTGTGGGTCTTGGCGGTGCCAGCGATAACTGGCGAGGACGTTCATAGTGAGGGTGATGGCGTAGAGGCCGACGATGAGGAAGAGGAGCGGGATAAGCGAAAAACAGAGGTCGAGGAGGATGAGTGCGCCGGAAAAGCAAGCGAAGGCGGTGATTGGGCGGCGGGAGCGGTCGCCGGTGAGGCGGAAGAGGTGGATGATTTGGGTGGCGAGAAAGGTGATGAGGCCGAATTCAGAGGTGTTGTTGAAGGCGAGGATGATATCGGAGATACAAGTCGTGAACATGGCGGCGAGGAGGAGGTAGTCTTTCGGGAAGGTTTTGGCGACGTAGAGAAGGCAGAGAGCGATGCCGCCGACGCGGAAGAGGGTGAGGAAGTCGTGGTCGGGCGCGATGAGACCGAAGATGATGTTGATGAGGGAGAGCGCGATCCAGAGGATGATCCAAAATGGGGAGATTTTGAGTTGGTGCCGTTGGCGTTTCGGATGGCTGGCTGGATTTTTTGGCTGTTGGTTTTTCTGATGGGAGCCATCAGAAGTAGGAACATTAGTTCCTACTTCACTTTTGTTTAAGTGAGATTCTTTCGCGCTCGGTTGGTTGAGTTTTGATGACATATATATTATATAATCATAGCAAAGTTTTGGGGTTTCTGGAAGTTGTTGATGAGGCAACTTGAAGTTGCGGGGATTTTCTGGAAATGCTAGTTAAGGTTGGTGGAAACTTGAAGCATGCAACCGTAAAATGAAGGTATAATTAACAAAAGGAGAGAAAATGAATTTTGGGAAGAACCTACAACACTTTCGAAAGGCTAAGGGGCTGTCGCAAGAAGAGCTGGCGGAGAAAATGGGGCTTTCGCGGCAGGCAATTGGCAAGTGGGAGAGCGGTGGTGGTTATCCGGAGGCGGAGAAGCTAATCGAGCTTTGCGAGGTGCTGGATTGTAATATGGACGCCTTAGTGCGGGGAGATGAAGGTGGGCACGGGGCGGATAGGTCGATAAAAGGTGCTTATGTGAAGTTAATGGATAAGTTTAGCCGGAGTATTGCGATAGCGGTGGGGTTAGTTTTGCTTGGGGTGACGGGTTTTGTAGCACTGGCGAGCTTCGGAGAGGAGTATGCGGATTATGGCTTAGTGCTGTTGTTGGGGTTTATTATGGTAAGTGTGCCGATTTTTGTGGTGCGGGGGATTGAAATGTGTAATTTTAAGGAAAAGCATGTGCGGCTGGAAGAGTTTTTCAGCGAGGCGGAAGTGGAGAGTTATAACGAAAGGTTCGTGAGGTTCGTTGCTGGTGCAATTAGCACAATTCTGGCAGGGCTAGTTGTATTTATGGCGTTGATGGTGACGAATGTTTTTGGCGAGGAGAGTTCCCTGCCGGCGGCAGTTTTTCTCGGGTTTGTGAGCGTGGCGGTGCCGATTTTGGTCTATGCAGGTATCCAGAAGGGCAAGTATGATATTCGGCACTATAACGAGGAGAATAGTGCGGAGTTCAAGGCGGCGACTGAGCGGACGGGGCGTTAATAGCGGAGTAATTATGTTGTTTGCGACAATTATTTTCTTGGTGTTAGGGATTTTACTGGACGCTTGGGCGGTGTGCTGGCTAGTGTTCCCGGTCGGAGGGATGTTGTGTGGGGTAGTGGCGATGATTTTGAAAAAAGATTAGAGAGTCTGTGTAGTGAGCAAGAAAAGAGCCCGGCGCGGGGCGTCAGGCTCTTTAAGGTGCGGTAGTTCTTGGTTTTTCTGCTTGCCGATGGCGTGTCAGGAGACTTCGGCGACGTAATAGTAGGGGTCGAACTTCGCCCAGAAGCGGGTCGCAGCGTCGACGGCGGCATCGAGACCGACTTGATTGCCCGCGCTATGTGTGCCGGCGACAGCGATGTAGAGATCCAGGAAGTCGTTTAGCTCGTGCGGGCGCTGGACGACGACGTGGAGGCGCTTGGCCGCGGCGGCGGAGCTGCTGGGGTTGTCGAGGTGCGGGTCGAGCAGGCACGCGATGGCTTGGCTGGACCGGCTATAGTGGAGCGCACGGAAAGTGGGGTCGAGCTTGATTTCGGGGGAGATTTGGCGGAAGAGCGCGTAGCCGACGCTGTCGTCGAGTCGGTAGAAATTGGTATCAATCCAGACGCAGGCTTCGGGAGAGAGCGGCTCCAGCATGACGTTGAGGCAGTTGTCGACGAACGCGGTCGGTGAGGATTGCTTGAGGATGCTGGCGCGAGCGGCTTGATAAATGTCATCCAGAAGCTGGATGGCGGGACCCTGGAAGCGCATAGAGAACTCCTTTCGATTTCTGAAGTTGGCTGAAGGTATGGTTTTGAAGTTTTTGCGGTTTTAGAGGTGTTTGCGGATGTTTCGCGGTTTTGCGGGGCAATTTGAGGATGTTTTCTGATTTTTGAACTACAAAAAGTGTTAAAAAACTACCCCCATCTTTCTATTGTATCACAGATAAGGATTTTTGTCAAGTATTTTATAAAAAGCTTGCTGCCGTGCGGCGTCTCGAAATAGGAAACAGGCCTTCTATTTACTCGATTTCTGCGGCAGCTCAATACTTGTTGTGGTTTTGGGCTAGTTCGTGGCGGGGTAGCGGTCGAGGAGTTGCGCGGCGAGAGAGCCGGAGCGGAGGATCTTAAGTTTGTCGCCTTCGGCTTTGACGAGGGTAGACGGGGTGCCGCTGATGGTGCCGGCGTCTTCGACGTAAGCGATATACTCGAGAAGGGCGGGCAAAATTTGGCTAGGGTTGGTGATGGGAGGCTCGCCGGCGAGGTTGGCGCTGGTGGAGACGAGCGGGTGTCCAACTTCGCGGATGATTTCGAGGAGCTTGGCGTGGTCGGGAATACGGACGCCAACGAGAGGGCTGCCGGCGGTGATTTGGTCGGAAATCTGGTCGTTTCTTGGGAGGAGAATGGTGAGCGGGCCGGGGAGGAAGTTTTGAACGAGGTCTTCTTCGAGCGGATTGAGATCTTTTGTGTAGGTGCGCGCCATGTTGAGGTCGCTCATAAGTAGGAGGAGAGGCTTGGCTTGGGCGCGGCGTTTGGCGGCGGAGACTTTTGCGGCGATGTCGGGGACGAGGGCGTCGGCCAAAATCCCGTAGACGGTGTCGGTGGGCGTGATGACGAGATTGCCTTGTCGGAGCTCGGAAACGATGCGGGCGGTGTTCATGAGGTTATTATAACATGATCCTGCAGTCGGTTTTCGTAGACAAAAAGAAGTTCTCGCGGTAGGAGCATTACACCCCGTGCGGGAACTTCGATGGTTTTATCATATCATGTGCGTGGCAGGGGCGACAGGAATCGAACCCATATCTACGGTTTTGGAGACCGCTATACTAACCGTTGTACTACGCCCCTATGAGGATGCGCACGCTACTGATATTATAGCATACTTTTCGTGAAATGGGGTATAATAGGGTTATGGATGAGCATTTTGACGAAGATCTGAAACCGATAAAGCCGCGGCGGAGGGTGCGGCTGGCGTCGTGGCTGGTTTTGTTGCTGCTACCGATTGCGTTGATGTTGCCGAGTTCTGCGGAGAATTTGCGGCTGGCGGTGGTTGGGCATGAGACGGTGTGTTGCGATCCGGAGAATCGGGCGGAGCTGGAGGAGAAGGCGGCGTGGGCGCGGGAGAATCGCGAGACGGCGGATTTGATTATGAAAGTGGGGCTGATCGGGAGTATGGCGCTGGCGGCGGTCGGGGCGCTAGGATTTTTGATGGCTGTGGCGAGGTTTTTGCCGGGGCTTTTTAAGATTATCTTCGGGTTGGCGGTGATTTTGGTCGCGGCGTATATAATATATGGGTCGTGGCGGATGTATGATTACTATACGAATAATACTGAGGACTATTATGCGGCGGATGCGTGGTATGGATTTCGGGATTTGGAGTGGTATTTGCCGACGGAATGGGGAGTTTTGTGATATGATAGGAGTAATGGTTATAAAGAGAGGTATTTAATGCGGGCGCTACATCTGTTTTTTCAGCTACATCAGCCATATAGTTTGAAGGCGCCGGAGGGTGGCGAGCATGAGTATTTCGGGGGCGGGGCGGATTTTCGGGAGGCGAACCAGAAGTATTATCAGCCGTTTTTTGCGCTTCTTGAGCGGAACACTCAGCGATATGCTGGACTGAAAGTTTCCCTGTTGGCGTCGGGGAGTTGGTTAGATCAGGCGGGATTGTATGAGCCGGAATTGGTGCGGCGCTTACAGAAATTGGTGGATTTGAAGCAGGTGGAGCTGGTTGCGGCGCCATATTATCATTCCCTGTCGGCGTTTTATGATAAGGATGAGTTTAATGAGCAGGTGGCGCTCGCGAGGCAGAAGTTTGAGGGGAAATTTAGCACGCATTTGTCGGTTTTGGTGGCGCCAAGGCTGATGTATCATGATCGCTTGGCGAAGTGGGCGGAAAAGGCGGGGTTTCGCGGAGCTTTGGCTGGGGATGCGGCGGGGGTGCTGGATTTCCGGAGCGCGGGACGAGTGTATGAGGCGGCGGGGTGTGAAGATTTTCGAGTTTTGTTTGAGAATGGGCGGCTTTCGCAGGCGCTTGTCCAGGGTGAGGATTTGGTTTTAGCGGCGCAAGCGGTGAAGGCGGAAGATTTTTCGGAAGTTTCGTCGTCGGTTGTTTCGGAAGAGACGGAAGGTTCGAGGACGATAGGCGCGCGGAAGCGAGGGGCGACGGCGGCGGAGTTTGTGCGGGGGCGAGCGGGGGTATCTCATCCGACCGAGGCTGTCTCGCGGCGGTCGGTTGGGGGTGCGGGGGCTGTCGGCTCGTCTGGATTAGAGAAGAAGGTCTATTCGGCGAAAAAGCTGCAGAAAGAGCTGGATATGGCATGTTTGCGCGGGAACTTAGTTTCGTTGTGTCTGGATGCGCGGATGTTTGGCGAGCAGCGTGATAAAGGGGTGGTGGCGTGTTTTGATGAGTTTTTTGCGAATTGGCTGAAGGTGCCGGGGAATAAGTTTTTGACGGCGAGTGAGGTTTTTGAGGCGGAGGCTTTCAAGCCGACGGCGGAGATTTCGGTGAAAACGACGGTCCGGTCGCGGGGGATGCTAGGCGATTTAGGCATTCAAGAGAACGGCGCTGTTGGGGCGGGGCTGGCGAAGGTCGAGGAGGTTCAGTTTACTTTGCCGGAAGGTTTCCGAGCGGAGACAGAGGATAAGTTATATGGTTTACGCGCGCGGGTTTTGAAGACGAAAAACGAGGATTTGAAGCGTGATTTTCAGAAACTGACGACGATGGATTATGTTTTTGGTAAGTTTCGGGAGGATTTTGGGAAAGTTTTGGAAGATTTTGAGGCGCGGGTGGACGACTTGTTGCCGAAGCCGAAACAACTCAGGGCGGAGAATGCTGGGGCGGATGATGTGGATGAAGCTGAATCGGCTGGGGCGGCGAATTTGACGGCGTCGCGGACAGCTGAGGAGTTGAAAGGTGTGACGGGCGATGAAGAACCGGAACCGGAGAATGATTATACGGTGAAGGTGCACCGGATTTTGAAGACGGCTTCGGCGGAGCAGGCGAAGCGACAGGCGCGGCCGGAGGATTTCGAGCTAGAGAGCGGGGAGCTTGAGGAGGATCTGGAAGTTGATGATGGTTTTGATGGGCTGGACGAAGAGCTAGACGAGTTTGATGTGGTTGAAGATGTGGACGATGCGGATGAGGCGGAGGTTGATGATGAAATGGACGAGGTAGTCGACATGTCGGATGCGTTTGACGAAGCGGAGGCGGAATTGCAGGTGATTGCGCAACGGATGAAACGGTCGAAACAGGAGTCGGAGCGAGAATTGGAAGCGTTGATGGAGGCGGAGGTGGTCTCGGTGTCGACGGCCGTGGAATTGGACGAAGATAATAAAGTGGTTGGGCGCAAGGCGAAGGATACGGCCGAACGAGAGGCTCGGGCAGCTTCGGGGGCAAAAAAGAAGAAGACGCATCGGCGGATTGTACTGGATTAGTTGGGTTTGGCGACAAGTTCGCGGTATTTTGCTGTGGGCTTGCGTGAGTTTATGGGGTTGTAGTTTTTGTGGAGTTTTGTGAACTTGTGCGGATACAAAAATACTGCTTCTTCGGCGGAGGCAGTATTTTAGAACTTGGTTTGCGGCGCTTTTAGCGTACTTAGCATATGCTTTAGCGTTTCTTCTCTTTGACTTCGTTGCGGCCGAGGTTTTTCTTGGTCTCGGTGAAAACGACGTGCTTGCGAAGAACCGGATCGTATTTCCGGAGGCTGAGCTTGTCTGGGGTGTTCATCGTATTTTTCTTGGTGTAATACTGACGAATACCGGACTCCTCAGAAACCAAACCGACGAGCTTGCGCTTAGTGTTATTTTTCTTTGCCATAATATCTTATATTTTAGCACAAGGTGTCGGGATTGTAAACAGGGAAAATTTCCGATGCGAACGGAATGGTGCGGTTTGGTGCATGAGAAAGCCCGAGCGGTGACGTTCGGGCTTTTCTGCGGTGTTGTGATGCGGGATACTGAGATGTGTCTGGGTTTAATTCCAAGTATAGTCGGTAACTCTCCAATACTTGATTTCGCGATTGGCTTTACGACTTCTGCCAATCTTCATAGTCACCCAGAGCCTGGAGCCCTTTTGTGCCCAGTCGTAGAGCTCTTTGCTGTTGATTGCGTCGTTCAAGTTGTTGTCGGTGATAATATTGACGTAATACTCGGCGCTATGATGGATTGGCGTCATGGTTTTGCCTGTGATTGTCCAAGTCGTGTGTGCCGGCCTATAGTTTTTGTCGGTAACCGTTGCGGGCATGGTTTCGACTTCGTAGTCATATGCGATGACGCGGTAGACTGTGTAGAACAAGAGCCAAACAAGATATCCAAGCGCACCAATAAGGAGTATGAGCAGTATCCAAACAAGGATCCCAATCACGACGTCTACGGTGTCTGTAGATCCGTAAAGGGGTTGGAATGTTAGGATCTCCCACATTGTTTCTAGCATTTCGCGCATCTTCTACACCTCTTTCTGATGAAATGTACCCTATTTAAAGCACTAAATAGCGGGTTATATTACTATTTTAGCACGAATTGAATAAAAAGTCAATAGTGGTTTTGCTAAAATGGGTTTATGTCTAGTGAATATCAGCTACTCTTCGATGACGATTTGCTTGGAAAAGTGTTATAATTCAAGCAAGGGTAGGCGTTCTTTGTGAGGAGGTGTTTGTATGGTAGACGATAGATATCGGCAGATTTGGCGGAATTACGCAACTTTTAAGAAGCAGGAGACGGTGATGCGAGCAGGTTTTGCGAGAGTAGGTGTTTATCCTGGCACGCCTGACGGGCGGACAGAGGCCCAGCGGTCAGAATCGGTTGCGGAGCATGTCTTAGGCACGCTTGAGTTGCTGGACGAGATTGCGATGTTCTGCCCGGAAATGATGTCGGAAGCGGAAACTTTGCGATGCATGCGACTTTTGCTCAAGCATGAGGTGGGTGAGGTTGAGCTTGGCGATATTCCGGATGATGGCCGACGTGACGAGAGGCAAAAGGACGAGAATGAACTGCATGCGATGATGTCTTATGCTGAGACCTTGCCGGCGTCATATGGCGTGCAGACGGTGCATGATTTTGTGGATTTTCAGAACAAAAGATCGGCGTTGGCGCAAATGGCATACTGTATCGACAAGATTGAGGCCGTGTTGCAATGTTTGCTCTATGAACAGGAAGGGCGCAATGTGACTTGTGCGGACGAGGCGCTGGTACAAAGTTTGTCGGAGCAGGATCGGAAGTATATGCGGCGGACTGGTTCGGCGCAGGTCGTGGATAATTGGAGCGCGCATTATTTGGATTTAATTCAGGGTTGCTGGTGTATGCCGATGTTCGTGGGGATTCTGCGGGCAGCGGTTGAAGACGTGCGGGGCGAGTGGTTCCCCTGGATTGAGAAGACGTGATTGGATTATGAACACCTACCTATCTTTAAGCCCCGGGCGAGTATGCTTGGGGCTTTTTATTGCCATGTATAGATAGAAATAACTCTAGCAAAAGCTAGAGTTATTTCTATGGTGCTGGAAGTAGGACTCGAACCTACGAAGGCCGAAGCCGAGAGATTTACAGT
>CANDYV010000025.1 GCA_947425085.1 uncultured Candidatus Saccharibacteria bacterium
CCGAAAACGAAGAAAAGACCAGCCACCCCATTCGCAAAGCTCTCTGCATTATCGCAATCGTGCTAATCGCAGGGTGTTTTCTGTTCGGCGACCGAATCGCTGCGGCCATCGCCGCCGAGAACGAAGCCAAACAGCCCATCGGTGCCACTACCGACGCCGATGTCGGCGACATCGACCATCCGGCCGGCGACGTCTTCGAGTGCGACCTGGCGTTCCTCGACATGGATCACGCCAACGTCGCAATGCCCAAACCCCAGCCTTCCACTCCCGTAAGTCCCTCCTACCACGCAGGGCAAAAACTCTACGCCGACACCGAATATATCATCCAGTTCGATTTTCCGGACATGCTTCTGGCTGAGATCGAAAACGACCACCACGATTTCGAAATCGTCGCCAAATACGATTTCAAGGTAGAGCGAGACTCCCGCTTCCATGCCGAGATCAAGCTCTATAACAAAACCAGCGGCAATCTCTACGTTGCCACTGCCGACATCTCAGCCGCTGACGATCTCTGCGTGAAACACTCCTTCGGCGCCGGCACGAACTACATCTGCGACTATCCCGAATTCGCAGACGACCACTTCGCCTTCAGTCTCTACACCTCCGCCCTCCCCGACGCTGGCCCGAAAACCACCACCGAATCCTCCTTTGGCCGCTTCAGCATCAACTACACCATTGCCGGCCGGTTCGCGACCCCTAACCCCGGCGGAGACCATGATCACACCGAAAAATTGACTCCACCGGAGAATTAAGCGAGCGAACATGAATGGCGGCGCCTCCGGTGCCGCCATTTTCGCATCCATATATATCTACAAGCGCTTCTCGCGCCCATTTTTCTTTTCAGCCATAAGCCCATTCCGCCGATTTTCGCAAGATATTTTTACATGTATTTTTTACAACATTTTCGCCTCGACCGACGTTTTTACGGTGGAAAACCGAAAAATTTCGCGGTTGACTTTTGACATCTCCCGCGGTATCATGATACTAGAATAAAAGTTAATTACGGACAGGATGCGAGGTGATGTCTGAGTTACCAGAAAAACAAATCAAGCGACTGCGCGGCTTAATCCAAGAAGCCGAAACGAACCTTGCTGCTGCTAAGGAACTACTTATTTCCGTCCTCGGCGACGGCGAAGCAATTACCGCTCCGCGTGAAACGGTCGTCTCTAGTCCCGAAGGAAAAATTATCGAAGGCGTCTTCGACGGCCAGATTATGATCGGTCCCGACGGCAAGAATTATCCCGTCCCCGCGAACTACGCCTCGAAATCGAAGCTCATCGAGGGTGACATCTTGAAACTTACGATTACTCCAGAAGGCCGCTTCCTCTACAAGCAGATTGGCCCGGTCGAGCGCCGCGCCGTCATCGGCACCCTCGTTCATCACGACGATAAATATTACATCGAAGTCAATGGTCGCGAATACGAAGTTCTCTACGCTTCCGTGACCTACTTCCACCTCCGCGAAGGTAGCCAAGTTTCCGCTATCATCCCTGCTAACAACGAAGAAGCCGCTTGGGCCGCCGTTGAGGCCGCCCTCTAGAAATGGCCGCCAAATCCGCTCCCGCCGAGCCAAAGTCCGCTCCTGTTAAGGCTCTCTATCGCAAGTACCGCCCGACCTCTCTCGACAACGTTGTCGGTCAGGAACAAATCACCGCTCCCTTAAAATCCGCTATCGAACAGGGCAAAATTTCCCACGCTTATCTTTTTATTGGCCCCCGCGGCACCGGGAAAACTTCTGTCGCCCGGATTTTTGCCCACGCCATTAACCATTTCGACTACCAACTTGAAGACAATTACCTCGACATCGTCGAAATCGATGCCGCCTCAAACACCGGCGTCGACAACATCCGCGAACTCCGCGAAAAAGCCATCATCACCCCGACGAAAGGGAAATACAAAGTCTACATCATCGACGAAGTTCACATGTTGACTAAATCTGCTGCCAACGCTCTCCTCAAAACCCTCGAGGAGCCTCCCGAACACGTTGTCTTCATCATGGCAACCACCGACGCCTACAAGGTCCCGATCACCATTTCCTCCCGCACCCAAGTCCACACTTTCCGCCTTGCCGACCCCGAAACAATGTTCGCCCACCTCCGCAAAATCGCCGACGCCGAAAAAATCCCAATCGAAGACGACGCTCTGAGGCTTGTCGTCCGCCGCGGCGGCGGCTCTTTCCGCGATTCACTCAGCATTCTCGACCAAATCACCACCCTTTCCGACCAAACCATCACCGCCCAGCTCCTCGAAAACGCCCTCGGCCTACCCCAAACCCAAGCGCTTAGTGAACTTCTCGATGCCTACGCCAGAGGCGACAGCGCAAAGATCCATCATCTCCTCCAGGACCTTCTTAATACCGGCATCAAACCCGAAACCATTGCCTCCGAGCTCATCGAAACCATCGTCCAAAACCCCGAACCGGCCTTCTTCAACCTCCTTGCAAAGCTCCCCGACGTCCAACCGCCTTTCCCCGACGCCAAACTTCTTCTCACCCTCCTTCAAAACCCTGCTAGTACAGCCGTAGCCGCGCCCGCTACAGCAGCCCTCGCAAAACCGACTGCCGCCAAGCCTGTCGCCCCTGTTGCCTCACCAAAATCCCCAGAACCAGCCCCAAAATCCGAAGCGCCGTCCCACCCCACTTCTGACAAAAATGCCCCAAATCCCCCCGAGAACGTCCCAGAAAGCAAAACCGCTTCCGCAAAACCCAAAAAATCCACCTCCGAGCCAGTCCTTGAAGCAACTCCAACCGCAGCCCAGGAAACCGCAACAGCCGCCCCTAAGCCAAACTCGGGGAACCAACCTTTCGACTGGAATAATTTCCTCGAAGCCATCCATCAAGACCACGACGCCATCTACCTCCAGCTCCAGAAAACCGAACACGAATTCGACGGTCAGACTCTCCATATCTACCCCTCAAATAAGTTCTCCGAACGTGTCCTCAAAAAAGCCGACAATAGCCGCATTATGGCCGAAACTCTCAACGGGCCCGAACTTATCATCCACTCCGTCGAAGATCGCCCAGCCGCAAAAGCCGCCAAAGACCCAACAATTTCCCAAATCTCTGCTATAATGGGAAATGTAAAGGAAATCGACGCCGATATGCCATTCTAGGTGGGGAATGACATCAATTTCAGGCTAACACCCGGACCACAGCCCGGTACAAAAGCCCCAACC
The DNA here is from genome assembly GCA_947425085.1 of uncultured Candidatus Saccharibacteria bacterium. Classification (GTDB taxonomy): domain Bacteria; phylum Patescibacteriota; class Saccharimonadia; order Saccharimonadales; family Saccharimonadaceae; genus Nanosyncoccus. The sequence continues at coordinate 3,175 of CANDYV010000025.1, forward strand.
CGCGTCGACACAGGAGGTAACCACACATCATGGACAATGACGCTCATGCTAGCCACGCCGACGGCCGCATCCCGCCCCAAGATTTAGAAGCCGAAAAGTCCCTTCTCGGTGCTTTGTTGCTATCCGACAAATCCTTCCCGAACGTCCTCGAGCTACTCAAAGCCGAAGATTTCTACGAACCTCGCCATAAACACATCTTTAAGGGCATGACCAACCTTTACGATCATCATCGCCCGATAGATCTCATGACGCTGACCTCTGAGTTAAAAAGTCAGAAAACCTTGAAAGAAGTTGGCGGCGCCCCCTACCTCACCGAACTCACCAACTTCGTCCCCACCGCCTCACACTCCGAAGCCTACGCCGAGCTTGTCGCCCAAGCCGCCCTGCGTCGTCGCCTTATCCAAGCCGGCACCGACATCGCCACCGCCGCCTATGACACGACCGCCGATGTTCAGGAACTCGTCGGCCGCGCCGAGAAGAACCTTTTCGAGGTCTCCGACAAAACCACCAAATCCGAGTACGTCGCCCTCGAAGACCTTTTGATCGACGCTTACGACCGCATCGAAGAACTCCATAAGAACAAGGGCGCACTCCGCGGTCTCAAAACCGGCTTCCGCGACCTCGATAATAAAACCGCCGGCTTCCAAAAAGGCGACCTTATCATCATCGGCGCCCGCCCGGCCATGGGTAAAACCACCTTCGCCCAAAACCTCGCTTACAATGTCGCCACCCGAAATGGTGACGGCAAAGGCGTCCTCTTCTACTCAATGGAGATGGGGAACAACGAAATCGTCGATCGCATGGTTTCTGATATCGCCGGCGTCGACGCCTGGAAAATCCGCACCGGCAACCTCTCCGACGAAGATTTCGCCCGGATTGGCGATGCTCTCGGCGAAATGAACGAAGTTCCGCTTTATATCGACGACACCAGCTCTATGACCATCCTCGAGCTCCGCAACAAAACACGCCGCGCCGCCCATGACCATAATATTAGCATGGTCATCGTCGACTACCTCCAGCTCCTCCAGGGTTCCGATCGCTACGCCGGCAACCGCGTCCAAGAGGTCACCGAAATCTCCCGCGGCCTCAAAACCCTTGCTCGCGAACTCGAAATCCCAGTTATTGCTCTTGCTCAGCTTTCTCGTGGCGTCACCGGCCGCGACGACCCCCGCCCAGTCCTCTCCGACCTCCGCGAATCCGGCTCCATCGAGCAGGACGCCGACCTTGTCATGTTCCTCCATCGCCCCGACTATTACAAACAAAATAACGATGACTTCGTCCCCACCAACATCACCGAGCTCATCCTCGCCAAACACCGCCACGGACCGGTCGGCAAAGTCGAACTCTACTTTCACCCCGAACTTCTTCGCTTTATGTCCCTCGACAAAGAGCATACCGAAGAGGGCTAATTCAGCCTTCTATGAGCTATTTACCCTACTCGCAAAACAAGAAAAGCGCATGAAGTGCCATTTTCCGTGCGAGTATGCTATAATAGTTATGTGAAGAAAGTAGCCCTCTCAAAACTTTTCCTCTATCGTTATCGTTTTTACATCGGCTTTTTTTTGCTAGCGGTCGCCTATTTAACGCTACTTTTCGGCCTGCCTTTGCTCGCTCCGAATGGACTTTCTGAAGCCGAAATGGCTTCCGCCGCCCATTCTTACGCCCTCCAGCCTGACAATATCTTAAGAGGCGACCTCGTCAACCTCCCTTACCGCGCCCTCCAGAAGCTCTCCATCTCTGTCCTTGGGCTTTCGGTCTATTCCGTTAAACTCCCCAGCATCATCCTCGGCGTTTTCCTCGGCCTTCTCTTGATTCTTCTCCTGAACCGCTGGTTCAAGACCAATGTCGCCCTCCTCGCCTCGATTCTTGCCGTTCTTTCTGCCTCCTTCCTCTATCTTGCTGGCTCTGGCACGCCCCTTATTATGCTAGTTTTTTGGCCAACGCTCCTCCTCTGGCTCGGCTCCAAAATCCAAGGCGTGACGAAACCGAAGCCTTCCTATTGTTTTATCTTCGCCTTCGCCCTCCTCGCCTCAATTTTCACGCCCTACATGATCTATCTTGCCGGCTTTATTGTTATTTTCGCCCTGCTCCACCCCCACCTCCGCTTCACCATCAAAACCCTCCCCACAATCCCTCTCATCCTCACTATTTTTATCATCCTTCTCGGTCTCTCCGCCCTTGTTGTCGCCGCCTTTATTAACCCTGCTATCATCCCCGAGCTCTTGCTCGCGCCTGGTCTGACCATGAACGGCTTCATCGACAATGTAAAAGTCGCCTTCCTCCCGCTTTTCTCTTGGAGCACTACCTTAGAGAGCGACTTCCTCTCGCCTTTCGTCGGTCTCGCCTCTATCGCCCTTGCCGTCATTGGCCTCCTCTCCACCGCCAAAGGTTTCTTCGCCTCGCGTAATTCCATCGCTTCGTGGCTCATCGTTTTCACAATCTTCCTCGCTGGCCTCAACCCCGAATCCGCCATTCTTATCCTTCTCCCGCTCGCTATTCTCATTGCCCACGGCCTCCGCTACATCCTCGACAAGTGGTATGACCTTTTCCCAGACAACCCTTACGCCCGCATCTCCGCCGTCTTTCCGATTGGCTTTTTCATGGGTATCATGATTATCGGCGGCATCTCGCATTTCATCTTCGGTTATCGCTATGTCCCGATGGTTGCCGACGAATTTGACAACGACATCACCCTTGTCCGCGCCAACATCGAACCTGGCTCAACTCTCTACGTCGTCGACGACGAAACGGCCTACAACTTTTTCAAAATCCTCGAATCCGAAGAAAAGTTCTGTACCGTCGAAAACACCCTCCCCGCCCCCGAAAACTACCCGAAAAACTTCGCCACCCTCGGCCCCACCGAAGTTAGTGGGGAACTTATCAACATAATAACCTCGCCAAAATCCAACAACTCTGATAGAATATACTTATATACTAGTAACCAACAAGTTCCCGAACAAGTACAAGAGTAAAGGAGTATCAAATGGGTGCAACTATGGACCAAATGAAAATGCTTAACCAACTTCGCAAGGCGCAGAAGTCCCTCAAGAACGAAATTGTCGAAGTTGAAGCCGGCGACGGCGCTGTGACCGTCCAGATTACTGGCGAATTGAAGATTAAAAGCGTGAAAATCGACCCCGCGAAAGTCGACCTCGATGATATCCAAGAACTTGAGCATTGGATCGAAGATTGTATGCGTGACGGTTACGCCAAAGCTCAGGAAATCGCCACCGACAAGATGAAACCGCTGATGGGCGGCTTGAGCAGCTTAGGTTTATAAAAGGAGGCCTTCGTGATCGATAAAATCGAAATTAGCGGCAGCAACTATAAAATCTCTGACAGCTTCCGCAAATACGCCGAAAAGCGCATTGGAAAGCTCGACCGCTATCTGCCCCGTGGCAGCAAAAAGGATGTTGTCGCTAAAATCGTCATCACCGAAGTCGACCGCGCTCATGGCAACAAATATGAAGTTTCTGCTGCTATGGAAATTCCCGGCGGTAAAGTTATCACCGCCCGCGACGAATGTTCAAACGTTTTTGCTGGCATCGACATTATCGAAGCCAAGCTCAAAGGTCAAGTTCGTCGCTTTAAGACCGAAACCGCTCCCCGCACGTCCAAGAAAGGCCTCAAAGGGTTCTTTATTAAGCGTGGCTAATGTGCTATAATTAAGGGGTATAATTTTTGAGTAGAGATTGTGGAGAACATGTCTGATGAAAGAAACAACTGGCGCCGCCAAAACTGACAATACCAAGGACGTAAAAAACGTCAAATCTGCTAAGCCCGCGAAAAAAGTCGTTAAAGAGAAAAAACCGACCGACAAACTCGCTGACAAAACTTTAATGACTCGCATTTTGCAGGGAGTTTTTGGTGATGCTCAGAAGAAAATCCTTCGTCGCATGTACAAAAAAGTTCTCGAAATCAACAAACTCGAGCCAAAATATGAAAAAATGTCCGACGAAGAGCTTGCTAAACAGCCTGAGCTTCTCAAAGAACAACTCAAAGAAGGTACTGAGAAAGAACTCGACGCCATCCTTGCCGACTCTTTTGCGATGTCTCGTGAAGCCTCGAAGCGTATTCTCGGCATGCGCCCGTTCGATGTCCAGTTAATTGGCGGTATTGCCCTCCACGAAGGGAACGTCGCCGAAATGAAGACCGGCGAAGGTAAAACTCTCGTCGCGCTCTCTCCGGCAGTCCTGAACGCTCTGACTGGCCGCGGTGTTCATGTCGTCACCGTGAACGATTATCTCGCCCAGCGCGATGCTGGTTGGAATGCCCCAGTTTATCACTTCCTCGGCCTCAGCGTCGGCGTCATTATCAACCAAGCCAGCTTCGTCTACGATCCAGAATACGAAAATGAAGACCATGAAGACGAGCGCTTCCGTCATCTGAAGCCTGCCACCCGCAAAGAAGCCTACGCCGCTGACATTACTTATGGTACTAACAACGAATTCGGTTTCGATTATCTCCGTGACAACATGGTTAGCGAGCCACAATATCTCCGCCAACGCGGTCTTAACTACGCTATCGTCGACGAAGTCGACTCAATCCTCATCGACGAAGCTCGCACTCCGCTCATTATTTCCGCTCCTGCCGGCGACAACCCCGACGCATATTACCAGTTTGCCAAAGTTGCCGCTCAGCTCACCGACGATGACTATGTTTTCGATGAGAAGCGCCGCAGTGTCACCTTGACCGACAAAGGCGTCGAGAAAGTCCAAGAAATCCTTGGCATTAAGAACTTATACTCCGTAAAACACACCCGGCTTGTCTATCATATGGAACAAGCCCTCCGCGCCCAAGTTGTTTTCCGCCGCGACAAAGATTATGTCGTCACCAATAGCGGCGACGTCGTGATTGTTGACGAGCACACCGGCCGCCTCATGCAGGGCCGCCGCTACAACGAAGGTCTCCATCAAGCCATCGAAGCTAAAGAAGGTGTCGCCGTCAAACAAGAATCCATGACACTTGCGACTATTTCTTTTCAGAACTTCTTCCGTCTCTATCATAAACTTTCTGGTATGACCGGTACCGCTTTCACCGAAGCCGAAGAATTCCAGCAAATTTACTCGCTCGATGTCATCCAGATCCCGCCCAACAAGCCAATCCAGCGCGTCGACAAAGATGATTTGATTTACCGTACCGAGGCCGGCAAACTCCGCGCTATCGCTGCCGAAATCAAAAAATACCACGATCGCGGCCAGCCAGTTCTCGTCGGTTCCGCCAGTATTGAAAAGAACGAGCAAATCGCCCGCTATCTCGACACACAAGGCATCAAATATGAACTTCTGAACGCTAAAAACAACGAGCGCGAAGCCGCTATCGTCGCTAAAGCCGGCGAAAAAGGCGCTGTCACCCTCGCCACCAACCTTGCCGGACGCGGTACCGACATCAAACTTGGCGAAGGAGTGAAGGAACTCGGCGGCCTCGTCGTTATCGGCTCCGAACGTCATGATTCACGCCGCGTCGACAACCAGCTCCGCGGCCGCGGTGGTCGCCAAGGTGACCCTGGCACGACCCAATTCTTCGTCAGCTGCGAAGACGATCTCATGCGTATCTTCCAGGGCGATCGCATCTCCCTCCTTATGTCCCGCCTTGGCGTCGACGAAGACACCCCGATTCAGAATAAGGCCGTCTCAAAAACTCTCGAATCCGCCCAGAAACGCATTGAAGGTTTCAACTTCGATTCTCGCAAAAACGTCGTCCAATACGATAACGTCATCAACCGTCACCGCAAAGTCGTTTACGGCATGCGCCGCAAGATTCTTGATGGCGAAAGTATCCATAATGAAATTAAACGCCTCATGAAAGTCGCCGCCGCCGACCTGACAAAAGACAGCGCCCGCGTCAACCACAACTTTGAAGACGACATCCTCGATGTCTTTAACGTCGATGATGAATTGTTGAAGAAAATCGGCAAAATGCGCAAAGAAAAAGACCGTGAGACGGCGCTTTACGAAGAAATCCAACGCCAATACGCCGAAAAAGAAGCCGAATTCGAGCCGGAAATCATGCGCAAAATCGAGCGCGAAGTTTACCTCAAAGTCCTCGACACTCTCTGGATGCAACACCTCGAAAACATGCAGCACCTTCGCGAAGGCATCCACTGGCGCAGCGTTGGTCAACGCGACCCGCTCGTCGAGTATCGTAGCGAATCCCAAAAACTTTTCGACGGTCTCGAAAAGAGTCTCCGCGAAGAAGTCCTCAAGATTTTGCTCAGCTTAACCAAACTTGAAGCTCAATCTGAAAAATTGACCGACGGTCAAGAATACGAATCCGAACTTACCAAGATGGCCGAAGGCGCGACCGAGAAAGGCGTCAACGAAATCTCCGCTGGCGAGAAAAACCTCGACAAAGAATTCAAAGAAAACTCCAACACTTCCAACAAATCTGGCAACAACCCTAACCTCAATCAGCAGCGCAACATGGCTCGCAAAGACAAGAAAAAACAACGCCAAAACAAGAAGAAAGGGAAACAGCAATAAAACATTCCGCCGAAGAAATTGTTCTTGCTTCCGGCGCAAAAGGTTTGCTAATTGACGTCCCGGGCGCTAGCGTGATGAACACGAAGTTTCAGTTTCGTGCCGGTATGCGCTATGCGAAGCGTCCCGAAGTTTACGAAATCGCCCACATCGTCGAGCACCTCGCTTTTGGTGCCAACGCCAAATACAACAGCGAACAAGCCTTCGAAGCTGACTTCACTAAAAATGGCGCCTATCACAATGCCTGGACTTCCGACTTTTCAGTTTGCTACGAAAGCGAATGTGCTGACTTTGAATGGGACCGTATCATGCGACTCCAGCAAGTCGCTATCGCCCAGCCTCGTTTCAACGATGAAGAACTCCAAAGCGAAAAAGGGAATGTCCGCGCCGAATTAACCGGATACATGAATGACTACGCCCGCCTACTTTGGCCCCGCCTCCAACAACTCGTTGGCGAAAACGTCCCCGACCTCCAAGAGCGCATCAAAACCATTAGCGGTATCGAACTCAAAGACATCCGTGAACACTACCGCCGCACCCACACCGCACACAACCTCCGCTTCATCATCGCCGGCAACCTTCGCCACCGCAGACACAAAATCCTGCGCATGCTAGAAGATTGGGATTTGCGTCCCGGCGAACGTTTTGAGATTCCGACCGATGATCTCCATTCTTCTGCCCCGGTCCTCATCCGCCGCAAAGACGCTTCGAACATCACCTTCGCCTTCACTTGGCTCACTCCGCGCAAGCTCGAGCCTAGTGAAGTCTACGCCATGAACTGTCTTAATCATATCTTGAACGGGACCATGAGCAGCAAGATTCTTGGTCAAGCTCGCAAACATGGTCTTGTCTACGGCATGGGTAGCGACCTTTCTAATGGCTGGCACAACGCCTCCTGGGATTTTGATGGCGAAGTCAATCTCGAAAGTTCGACCAAACTTTTCGACCTCATTCACAAGGAACTTAACAACGTCCTAAATGGCGAAATCAGCGACGAAGATATTGCCGCCGCCAAATCATATGCTATCGGCCGCTACCAAATGGGTGCTCAGACCGTCAGCCAAATTTCCGATTACTACGCCGACGGCTATTTCACAAACGGCACTATCGAAAAATACGACCGCATGTCCGGCCTCGTTAAGAAAACCAAAAAATCTACCATGGTCGACCTTGCTCGTGAATTTATCGGCAGCGAAATCAGCGCGCTCGTCGCCGTCAGCTCCGTCGAAAAGGCCGCCATTGTCGAGCTCGCCGACCGCCTCCACTTCTGACGGTTCAAACCGCACCCCAATCCTTACCCCTTAAGCCAAAATATGCTATAATATACCTTATACACCATGAATGACAAGTTTCAACAATTCCGAAAAACTTATCCAACCTTCATTTTTGATAGTTTCAAAATCACAAAGTCCAACGACAACTCCGAATCCCTCAAAATCACTTATCATTTCGTAATCCCCGGTCTCACCGAGTTTCACCCCACCCTCGAAATCCCGTTGAAAGATATCTGCAGAGACTACGACGAAAACTTCCTAGAGACTATTGCTTTCAACCTCGGCATGGTCGAAGCAATTAGTTATTATAAAGCCACATGTAGCCCGAATTTCCTCATCAAAGCCGGCTACTTAACTCCCGAACAACTTAGCTTTTCCCAAAAACTCTACTTTTACGGCCTCGGCGAATTTCTCTATGTTAATAATATCGAAACTTCCGAAGCTGACCTGGTTCATTTTACCGTCGAACATGAACCGACTAAAACCATTATCCCCGAAATCCGCCCCTCCGGCAATCTCATCACCGTCGGCGGTGGTAAAGATTCTTGCGTCAGCCTCGAACTCCTCCGCAACTTCCGCGACATTCCCGGGGCAGAAGCAGCTTTCCAAGACGCCTCAGCCAACCCCAAAGTCGCATCCAGCGCTCAGCCGACCGAAACCCCCGCAAACACTTGTTTCGCCCTCAATCCCAAACAAGCCAACCTCGCCTGCATCGAAGCTAGCGGCTACCCCGCGATTTACGCAAAACGCACTATCGATCCCGAACTTCTCCGTCTGAATCGTGAAGGTTTCTTAAACGGCCATACTCCCTTCAGCGCCATTCTCGCCTTCACGACTTACCTCGTCGCCTATCT
>CANDYV010000026.1 GCA_947425085.1 uncultured Candidatus Saccharibacteria bacterium
GTATACAGCGCACCCATATCGTTCCGCCGTTGAGTGTCTTTCTGGCTTCGCTGAAGCGCTGGCAATGCCAAGAACACCATCAAGAAAATCAAACCCGCAATTGCAAGCACCAAGACCACCTCGATAATGGTAAACCCGCCCTTTGCGCCTTCATCGACAATCATTTTCTTGCGTGAAGCCGAAGCTGTCGCTCGTTTTTTTGTTGTTGCCATTTTATTTTTCCTTTCTTTGTTAACAAAAGGCTATACTGATGTCATTATAACATAAGCATTTCCAAAACACCAGCACTTTTTGTCTAACTTATCAGCTTTCAGAAAACGCGGCGCTTCACCCACAAACAGCAACGTAGCGCCAACTTCTCCTACAAGACCTATGCCGAAACTTTACTCACCAACGAATAAATCGGGAACAAAATCGCCATCACGATAAACCCGGCCATCAGCGCCATAATCACCATGAGAATCGGCTCGATCATCGTCGAAATCGCCGCAATCCGCTCATCGAGCTCGTCCTCATAAACTTGCGCCGCTCGCCCCAACATCTCGTCAATCTTCCCCGACTGCTCACCAGTCGCCGCCATCTGCGGCAAAAGCGGCATAATATATTCCCTACCCTTGAGCGCCACACTCAGCGGTTTACCGCTTCGCACCATCGTCGACGCCTGCACAATCTGATCCTCGAAGACAATATTGTTCACCGCCTCCCCCGCAATTCCCATCGCCTCCAGCATCGGCACCCCCGCCGACAGCAACATCTGCGCCGTCCGCGCGAACCGCGCATTATAAAGCCGAAGAAACAACCCCTTAAATAGCGGCACGTTCATCTTAAACTTCGCCCACGCTTTCGCTCCCATATCCGTCCGTTTGAACTGTACAAAGAACCACGCCAAGAACCCGATAATCAGCAAAATCATCCACCAATAATCCACCACGAAGTTAGAAATCCCCACCATAATCTGCGTCATCTGCGGCAGCGGCTCCCCGAGGTCGTCATACAAGTTCTCTACTTGCGGCACGACCTGCACCATCATAAAAATCACCACCACGATAATCACCAAAAGCACAATAATCGGATAAGTCATCGCTCCGCGAATCTTCGAAATCATATTCGCGTCTTTTTCCTGCTGTTTCGCAAGCCGCGCCAAAGACACATCGAGCGTCCCCGACGCCTCGCCCGCCGCAATCAAAGACAAATAGACTTTATTAAACACTTCCGGATGCTTCGCGAACGCATCGTGCAACGTTCGCCCCGCCTCGACCTGCGCCGCGATCTCCTCGACCAACGCCTTCGTCGGTTTATCCTCCGTCTCCTCCGCAATCATGTGCAAACTATTCGAAAGCGGAAGCCCCGCCCCGACCAACGTCGCTAACTGCCGCGTAAACGCAATTCGCGCCTTTGTCGAAACCTTATTATTAAACTTCGACAAAAACCCATCGTCTTCCGCGTTCACTTTTTGCGGAATATAACCTTGATCGACCAAAATCCGCCCCGCCGCCTGCTCACTTTCCGCCTGCACGCTACCGGTGACTACTCGCCCCGTCTTTCGATCTTTCGCCTTATAGTTATACCGCTTCATTTCCTTTTCCTCTAGTTTTCCGCCGACTCAAATCCCGCAAAACTTACGCCCCTCGCGCCAGCCTCTCATACTCTGCCGTATCGACCGCGTATTCGTGACCCGCATCGAAACTAATCGTCCCCGCCTTCACCAATCGTGCCAACTCCCGGTCCATCGTCTGCATACCCTGGTCCACACCCGTCTGAATCGCCATATCGAGCTGATGCGTCTTCCCTTCCCGAATAATCGCCCGAACAGCCGAGTTCGCGACCAAGATTTCCGTCACCGCAATCCGCCCGCCATCAATCTTCGGCACCAGCCTCTGCGAACAAATCCCCAAAAGCACATTCGCCAGCTGCGACCGAATCTGCGGCTGTTGATGTGCCGGGAACACGTCGATAATACGATCAATCGACTGCGCCGCCGAGTTCGTATGTAGCGTCGCAAATACCAAGTGCCCCGTTTCCGCCACCGTAATCGCCGCCTGAATCGTCTCCAAATCGCGCATCTCACCGATCAGCACCACATCCGGGTCTTCACGCAAAATCGACCGAAGCGCCGCCGCAAAGCTATAAGTATCATAATGCACTTCCCGCTGCGCAATCACCGCCCGCTTCGAATGGTGCGTAAACTCAATCGGGTCCTCAATCGTAATAATATGCACCGCTTTTTCCGAATTAATCTTGTCAATCAGCGCCGCCAAAGTCGTCGACTTACCAGAACCCGTCGGACCAGTCACCAGGACTAAACCGTGTGGCCGCTCCGTAAACGTCGCCACTACCGCCGGAATCCCGAGGTCATCAATCGACTTAATATTATTCGGAATCAACCGGAACGCCGCCGCCAAGTTTCCTTTCTCATGAAACGCATTCACACGGAACCGCCCAAGATCCCCAAACGCAAAGGAATAATCAAATTCCTTGTCCTTCATCAAAATCTTCTGCTGATCTTCATCCAGCGTCGCAAATACCAACTTCTTCACCAGTTCATCCGTCAAAATCGGATAAGTTGTCAGCGGCCTAAGTACCCCGTCCATACGGAGCATCGGCGGCAACCCTACCTGGAAATGTAAATCCGACGCATCGTGCTTCACGCATTCCTCAAGCAATGCCTCAATCGTCACATCCGTCGACAGCGGCGCCGCAGCTGCCGCTACTTCTGCCACAATCGTATCCACCGCCGGCTGAGCCGCCGTCGCGTCTTTCTGACCAGTCGCCCCCTCTGTCTTCGTCTCACCAGTACCAGCACCCGCAGCCGCTTCTTCACTCTTCGCAGCTTCCGGCTTCGCCGCCTCCGCAGCACCAGTCGCCTCATTCTGAACCGCCGTCGAACCAGCCCCCATATTCATTGTCATCGGATCCAAAGCCGGTGTGTCTACCGGCGCAAACGGCGAAGTCGCCGCAGTCACATTATTTTGATCAGTCTGATTCGTCCCACTACTTTCCATACTCGTATTATACCATAACCCTTTTAACTTTTACGCCAAATCGCTCGCTACCCTATTCACTTCTTCAATCGTCGTAATCCCCGACAGAGCCTTCAACATCCCGTCTTGCCGCATCGTCACCGTCCCCTTCTCCTTCGCGACCCGCATCACTTCCGCCGACGTCGCATGGGAAATAATCAACTTCTGAATATCCTCATCCACATCAATCGCTTCATAAAGCCCGGCCCGGCCCGCATAACCGCCCGGCGAATCCTGATCCTCAATTCCCTTCACCAAATTATACCCATTCTGGTTCGCCACCGGCAGACCTTTATACCCCAAATCTTCGCTCGTCGTCGCCACTTCCTCTTGCGTCTGCGGCAAAATCTCCCCGACCACCTGGTTAATCTCTTGTGTTTCCATTTCACTGCTCTGATATGAAGTTCGTTTCGCCGCCACCCGCCTAACCAACCGCTGTCCAATCACCGTATTCAAAGTCGACGCCAGAAGGAATGGCTCAATCCCCATATCGAGAAGACGCGGCAAAATACCTGCCGCCGAGTTCGTGTGCAAAGTCGAAAACACCAAATGCCCCGTCAACGACGCCTGCACCGCCAAGTTCGCCGTCTCCGAGTCGCGAATCTCCCCTACCATCACCACATCCGGATCCTGACGCAAAATCGACCTAAGTCCCGACGCGAACGTCAGCCCCGCATCCGTATTCACCTGAATCTGATTTACCCCGTCCATCTTATACTCAACCGGGTCTTCCAATGTCACAATATTAATCTTCTCCGACTTGATCCGCGCAATCAACGCATACAAAGTCGTCGACTTACCCGAACCCGTCGGACCAGAAGTCAAAATCATCCCATTCGGTCGCGAAATCCCTTTCAACACCGTCCTGAGCGCCCGCCCCGTCATCCCCATACTCTCAATATCCATCGACGTCCCAGTCTTATCCAAAAGACGAATCACCACCTGCTCCCCCCACACCACCGGTGAAATCGCGATACGAAGGTCGACCTCCTTATCACTCACCACCACCGCAAACTGACCGTCTTGCGGAATCCGGTGTTCGTCAATCTTCAAATTCGACAAAATCTTAATCCTCGAAACCAACGCCGGCTCAATCGCCTTCGGCAGCTCCATTACTTTCCGCAGCACGCCGTCAATCCGACACCGAATAATCAAGCTATTCTCTAGCGGCTCAATATGCACATCCGACGCCTTCGACTTCACCGCAAACTCCAGAATCGAAGTCAAAGCCTTCGAAATCGGCGAATCCTGCGTAATCGTTTTGACGTTACTCGACGCCTTCGCCTGCGCAACTTCCTGATTCGTAACCTTAACCGCCTGCTCGACGCCCGTAAAGTCACCCTTGTATTGCTTCAAGACCGCCTGAATCCCGTCGCTCGACGACATCACCGCCCTGACCGACTTCCCCGTAAACGTCGACAAATAGTCCACCGTCTGAATATTCCCCACGTCGAGCATCGCGACCACGAGCTGCCCATTCGATTCCCCGAGCGGCACCACCATCGACCGCTCTGCAACCTCCAGCGGCAACAATGAGAACACCGCCTGATTCATCTCTACATTCTTCAAATCCACATACGGCACCCCCATCACCACCGCCGTCGCATGCGCAATCATCTCATTCGTCACGATTCTCTGCGCCGCCAAAGCCTCCATCAGCGGCCGCTTCGTTTGCGCCGCTTCTTGTTGTACCCGCTGCACTTCCGCCGGATCCGCCAACCCCTCGCTCACGAGAAGTTCGACTACCCGATCCAGACCTTCCTTCGTCAGTAGCGCCACCTACTCGCCCTCCGCCTCAGGCTCGCCACCCTCTTCCTCTTCCGGTTCTTCCTCAACCGTCGTACAAGCTTCCAGCTCCGCCGCGTCCAGAATCCCGTTCTGGTCCACGTCCTCACATGCCCCGACATAAACTTCCACCGTCGGATTAATCGCCGCCCCGTTAAACACCTCTGGATCCGGCACAACTAGTGCGCTATCTACCGGACTTACCAACGCCTTAAACTTCACCGACGCATCATCCGGATCACCCATCAACGACTGGCACACGAAAAACGCCGCCAACGTCCCCACGCTCGCAATCAAAATCAAACTAAAAATATCCGATTGTTTCACTTCACTTCCTCCATTCCCAAAAACATCCTAATCATCCGTCAAACCTTGCGCCTGACTACTCATATTCGTCAAACTCCTCGTCCCAGCCGAAGTCGTCGGTTTTGAGCCCTTCGCTCGCACCGTCGTCTCGCCTTCAAGCGACATCTGCTCCGCCAAATAGTATGCATTCGCCTGCGCATTCAAACTCAACCCCGCGCTGTTCCATTCCACCGTCGCCACCGTAATATCAAACTCACGTATCGACTTCTCAATATTATAAAGCACCGACAAAACCACCGCATCGCTCCCCTGATAACGCAAACTCACCGGCACCACTTCCACCCCCTCAATCTCCGTCGTAATCCGATCATCCCGCGGCGCGATATTCTCCGGCTCCCAATTCGATTCGATAAAAATCTCATTCAAACTCGCCATCAACGCTTCCGTATTCTTCCGCGCCGGCAATGCGTCCGGAATCACGCGCAGCGCCGAACACGCCTTCAAAGACTGTAGATATCTCTGCCGATCCGCATCATTCGTCGCCTGCGCCGCCAACTGGTTAAAATCAATCCGATTCCCCATCTCGTTATAACATAGTTTCTCAAACTCCTCGCTCCGCCTCCGCGCGACCGACTCAAGATCCGCATTCTGCGCCATCGTCTCAAACACATTATACCGCAGCGAGTTCGTCACGCTCGACAGCGCCACCGTATTCGGATTACACGCCTCCAACTCTTTATCGTTCAAGCGCCCATTTCTATCCGTATCCGCGCAAATCCCGACATTCCGAATCGTCTGGTCATACGCCGAAATCGCTTCATTCTTCGCCGCAATAATCTTCGTATTAAACTTAATATACTTAATCAAGAAGATCGCCACGACCAAACAAGTCCCCAGAATCAACGACGCCGCCAAAACCTCCAGCATCGTAATCTGCTGTGCCTTCGAAATCTTTACTCGCTTGGTATCTGCCGGTTTATTCGCCATTTTAATTTCCTCCGCTATTGCTTGAGTTGCTCAAGCATTCCGTATCGTTCGCATCACACGCCCGCGCTTCCTGCGCAAACATATTTCCAATCTGAACATAAGAATCTGTCACGTTCTGGCCCATCGGCCCAATCGCGATCATATGCTTATTCGCAAACTTGAAAAACTCTTTCGAAAAAGTCACCGTCGCCGTAAACCTCAGCACCAAATTATCACTCTCATCGCGTCCATTCGCCGAACTTGTAATTTCTAAACCATCCGGCGCCAACAAACAATCATTCGTCGAAGTCCACCGCACGCTCTCGCCAACCAAATTACCTTTATAGTTATAGCACTCACTCATAAAATGCTCCACACCATCAATCTGCCCGTCCGTCGACATCAAGCCCTCCTCGTACCATTCCGTAAACTGCGGCGTCCGCCAAATCTTCACCCTAATCGGCGTCGGCTCCGGCACTTCCCCTGGCACCTCTTCACCATCCACCACCACCGTCGGCACTACCGGCTTCAAAACCTCTTCGCAAACTTCCTCGCCCCCCTCTTCGACCGTATTACCATTCTCATCTTCGCGATGACATTGAATCTCCGTCGTCGTCTCATACCCCGGATAGCCCATCTCGACTTCCGCATTCGCGCTATAATGATACTCAATATCCGCATCCTCAAGCAAACTCCGCACCGCCCCCTCGCAGCCCGGCGTCGTCAAATCCCACCAAGCATAATAACTATTCCCTTCTTTCAGAGCCTGCCCCGAAGCATCCGCCTCGCTAATACACGCCGTCGGCAACTCTTTCCCATCGATATCTACATACCGCCCGAAATCATATTTCGTCAGCTCCACCCCTTTCTTAAACGATTCCAAAACCCTATAATCAATCAACGGCGCCGTCCGCGCATCCGCCTGTCCCTCCATCGTCACGATATTTGTCGCCATGTCCGCCCGCAGCTGCGACAAAGTCACGTCATCATCCCCTTGCGGCAGCATGGCCCCCATCGCCCCGAACACCCGCGACAACACCGTCTTCTGCCCGAGAATATTCGAAATTCCCTGCAGCTGCGCCTGGATCGTCACAATATCATCCAGCTCCGTATATTCATTCAGCTTCGACGACATCAGCTCCAGCCGCCCGTCCTGGTTCGACATCGCAATATCTTGCCCACTCTTAATCCCGAACAAAATCACCACCGCACCGACCGCCACGCTCGACACCACAATACAAATAAACAGCACCATATTGCGCATCCGCTGCGCCTTAATCATCTGCGCCTTCACCTCCGGCACGAGATTAATCTCATAAGTCGTACTAATCGACGACGAAACCACGCTCCCGTCTTTCGAAACCGGCTTCTTCGTCAGCTTCGCATACTCTTCCTTTAGCTTCTTCCAGATTTCCTGCAAATCATTCTTAAAATTCGTCAAAAAGTTATCCATCATTCCCCCTTTCTGCTAAACCAATCGCCACCGCAAACTCGCTCGCAACCGGCGCGAGCACCTGCTGTTGCTCCGGCGTCACCCGCACTAGTTGCCACGGATTACCCTGCATCGTCGGCACGTTCGTCTTCGCCTCAATATACTCCGCAATAAACGGAATCATCCCCGCAAATCCCGACAGCACAATCCCGCCGACCGGCGCATTCATATATTCCGACTTGAAAAACCGCATCGATTTCGAAAGCTCCGACGCAAAACTCTCCAACGTCGAATCCAGCGCCTTAAACACTTGCCCCTCGACCTTATCTTGCGCCAAACCGAACTTCAAGATAAACTGCCGTGCCTGATCCGGCTTCACCGAAAGCGACGATGACACCGTAGAAATCAGCAACGCAAACCCGCCCGGAATCGACCGCACCAGCCTCGGCAACCCTCGATACATCATCACGAGGTCCGTCGACCGTTCCCCGAGATCAATAATCATCCGCGCATCCTGCGCCCCGACCGGCGTGAGCGCCCGCGCCATCGCCAACGACTCCGGCTCCTGCGCAATTACATTCAGCCCATACGACTCGATCAACTCCATCCGTGCCTCTGCAAAATCCACCGCTGTCGAAGAAATCAAAACTTCCGCCTTTGTCGCATCATGTGGACACACCCCGAGCGACACATAATCCACCGTCGCCTCGTCGAGCGGCATCGGAATATATTTATCCAACTGATACTTAATCGAATTCAAAAGTTCTGTCTCCGGCAAATTATCCACCCTGACAATCGACGTAAACGTCTTCGACGCCGGCATCCCGACCGCCACATTATTCGTCGTAATCCCCGCTTGTTTCATCGCCCCAAGAATCGTCTCCCCGAGCCGTCGCTGCCCTGCCGCTGAGCCATCTTCCAAGACTTTCCGTTCCACCGGCACATAAGCAAACTTCTGCAAAACCCAGCCGTGCGCAGCATTCCCTGCCAGCTGAACTAGCCGAATCGCCGTCGTCCCAATATCTAGTGCGAAAAAGTCGCCCACGCCGTGAATTAAACTCATGCTACCATTATAAGCGTAAGCGCACCAGAAATCAAGCACCCTCCCGCCTAAAAATCAAGCCCAATCGCCAAAACCGCCCCCACGACCGCTCGAGTTTTCCTTCCAAATTGTTAATCGCTCAAATACCGGGCAATTTCAGCCTTGACCCGCTTACGTTATTGCGTTAGAATAGGAAGTGTTTTTGGTATTTACTTTCGCTTTTTCTTAGCGAAAGTAATTTTTATTTGCATCAACGTAATGTAAACTAGAATACGTTTCAAAATTTGGAATTGTATTCGCATACCAACTACCCTCCTTTCTCCCACCATACTCTAAAAGTGCTTCAGTCGAGGCCTACTCTTGCCCGTATTCCCAGCCTAGCATACTTTGGACACTTTTACCAAGCACAAGCACGTTGTTTTCACAAAAAAGAGGCCATTTCGGTCTCTTTTAATTCTCCGCCCCAGCCGCCGCCCCGCCAAATAAGTTAAGTCCGTTGGGTAAACTTATAAGTTCTTCGATATCGAAAATTGTAAAAAGGAATAAGTATGTGCTATATCGACAAAACTATAATAGAAACTTAACTTGGCGGTTGCGGAGGCCGAGGCAGAGAAATTCAGACCAGAATGCAGAAGCCCTGAGAAGTCCCAAACTCTATAACCATTGTAGAGTTTTATTTTTCTCCACCCCTGTTAGCCACCTCCCAAACTCTACAACCGTTGTAGAGTTTTACCGTGTGATGCAGCGAACAGAAAAACCTACATTCCTCGTATTGTTTCCATTATTATTGGAATCTGACGCGGCAACGTAGTCTGTACTACGAAAATACAAATAATGCGCATAATCCGTGTAGCCGTATCGGCTTGGAGTTGACGACCAATACAAACCAAAATCACCGGCCCGGCCGAAAAGTACGTAATCTTGCCAAACTCCTCCGCCTCTAACAAAGTAATACGGAGAAGAAGTTAGCTTAGTGACGTCGGTTCCAATCGTCCCAGCATTAATAAGCCCACCAAAGCTACCAATTGCGGTCGAGTTTGATTCCGGAAGCCTCCAACCATAAGGACAAATAGAATCCGTAGCTTGGCCACTAATAGTATCGGCTCCGCCAGACCCTGCTGTTGCAGCGTTCCATTGATAATGGTTTCCGAGAATATAGTGAGCGTCAACGTCGCCGTTCGCAGAGGCTGGCGTATCGTAAGGTGTGAATTGACTTGAGCATTGCGAGGCACTATTTTTTCTATAGCCACAATCACTCGAAAGATTAGGGTTAGTAATAATATAGTTTCCCAAGCTCCAAGAACGAGTTTCTGTCTGCGAGTCTGGATCTACAGTGCTAGTCGTAGACTGGGATGCCGTGCTAAAACCAGGCGTCCACGATAGCTTGCTGTTCAAATCCGTATTTGTATTATACAGCGTTGTTGCAGTCGATAAATCCAAATCCAAGTTCTGGGTCATCCAACACTTGCCGTCTGCGAGTTTACTAACCCAATAGTACTTTCCGTCTCTTGTATCTTTAAGTTGTTTGGTATCGCCAATAGCAGAGCCTTCGCAGATTTTGGTAGTCATACTTTGCA
>CANDYV010000027.1 GCA_947425085.1 uncultured Candidatus Saccharibacteria bacterium
TGCAAAGTATGACTACCAAAATCTGCGAAGGCTCTGCTATTGGCGATACCAAACAGCTTAAAGATACAAGAGATGGAAAGTATTATTGGGTTAGTAAACTCGCAGACGGCAAGTGTTGGATGACGCAGAACTTGGATTTGGATCTTTCTACGAGCATAGCACTTACGCCGACTACATCGGATGTTTCTAGCAATTGGACGCCTGAGTATTCTACGGCAATGTCGGTAACAAGTTCGACGCTGCTAGCCGATAATGTCGGTCAACGTTCCTGGAGCTTGGGTGATTATTATATTAAAACTCCGAACGGTACAACATCTTGCGGTACAGGCAGAAGTAGCTTAGCAAATTGTACGGCTTACTTCACTGCCTTGACTACTCCGACTTCTGCAAACGGCGATGTTAATGCGCACTATGCAGCGGGCAGCTACTATCAATGGAATACTGCTACTGCGGGAACGGGTGGTACGATTACGGGAGGCGAAGCTGTAAGTTCGATTTGTCCAAAGGGATGGAGATTGCCAACCTCATCTTCTACTGGTGAGTTTCAAGCGCTTATTGCCAAATATAGCGCAACAACTACGAATACGCTCGTCAGCGCTCCACTCTATTTCGTAAGAGGCGGGATGGTCTGGCGTGACAGCTATTTATTTAGTCATGCGGGGAACAACGGTTATTATTGGTCGTCCAGCCCGGATGCAAATGGCGCCGATGCTTATACCTTTTTCTTTAGTGATACTAGTAATATCAGCCCATCCACTAGCAACCATCGATATTTTGGGTTTTCTGTGCGGTGTATCGCTAGATAAGTTGTGTGGTTTTCTCTGCCTCAGCCTCCGCAACCGCCAAATGTTAGCAGTTTGTCGATATAGCACATACTTATTCCTTTTTTACAATAAAATCGATATCGAAGAACTTATAAGTTCACCCAACGAACTTAACTTATTTGGCGGGGCGGCGGCTGGGGCGGAGAAGAACTCTCGGATTTGATCCGGGAGCTCTTGGGTTTTGGAATACGGTCGTTGCGGCGGGGTGGTTTTAGGTTATATGGGGTAAAGTTAAAGAAATCCAAGAAAATTATAATATTTTTGGATTTTGCGGCGTTTGAGGTAGAAATGGGGGATTGACTTATTATGATAACTTTGCTATAATGAAGTTATTCCGAGGTGGCCGGGCCGAACGGAGAGATACCTAAGGCGAAGCCACTTTTTTGTTTGCTTTTATTTTTTGCGGGATATGATTTTGTTTTTTGTACCGGGTGCGTCGAGGAACGAATAGAAAGCGCGATCGATGTATTTTTTGTAGAGAGATGACATGCTGCGGTAGTTGGGTGCTAGTAGTTTACCGAATTTGCTTTTACTAATCAGATAGTCAACTGTCTGAAAGTAGTCGCCGTCTCCGGAGACTAATATGACTTCATCGAATTTTTCGCGGTCGGCGATTTTGGACATGATAGTAAAAACTATATCCGTGTCAACGTTACCTTTCTTGTGACCGGTCATTTCTAGACTATGTTTGCGAAACATTAAGATAAAGCCAGCTTCTTGGATCGACTGGTATAACTTAAGGTGATTTTCATCGGCTGTGCCAATGAAGTAGTATGCGCGTTCGACTTGGTATTTCTCTTGTAGATAGATTCGAAACCTTTGCAAGTCTACTTTCCATCCGTTTGCTTGGGTATTCATGTGTAGATTTTGGCCGTCGATAAAGGCTTCGTTATGTAAGATTGTTTTCTGTTGAGGTTCTGTCATGTCGTAAGGTTTCTTGATTAATTTTGATAGTTAGATGGCGGAGAGTTGGAGCTTGAGGCGGTCGATGAGGGCGGTTTTTTCGAGGATTTGCTCGCGGGTTTGTTTGACGAGGGCGGCGGGGGCTTTGTCGACGTAATTCGGGTTCATCATGCGGGCGTTCAAGGTGTCAAGTTCCCGACCGACGGCGAGGATGCGCTCTTCGAGGTCGTTGCGGTATTTCGCGATCACTTCGGCAGGAACGTCGAGATAGAGATCGTGGTTCGCGAGAGCGAGGCGGAGGCCGCGAGGCTGACCTTCGCAGCTCATGACCGAAGGAAGACCGGCGAGTTTCGCGACGAGGAGCTGATTGTCATCGACAAGGGCGTCGTTATCGTAAAGTAAGGTGTATTTTTTGCTCTTGGAGGCCACGGAGAGGGCCTGAGAGGTGGCTCTGGCTTCGGAGACGATAGCGATTAAGGTTTCAAACTGGGCGGCCGAAATCGGGTCGAATTTGAGCCGAGAAGGCCATTTTGAGACAATGAGGAGGCCGTCGGTCCAGCTGAGGCTCTGCCAGATAGCTTCGGTCACGAAGGGAGCGAAGGGGTGGAGCATCTTGAGAATCATTTCGAGAGTGGCCTTGAGGAGGGGGATGTTCTTGTAAATCTTTTGGCTTTCGATGAACCAGTCGGCATATTTGTCCCAGATGGTGGAGTAGAGGGTTTCGACGGCTTCGGAGAAGCGGTAGTTTGCGAAATCGTCCTCAACTTCTTCTTTACAGGCGGTGAGTTCGCGGCAGATCCAGTCTTCGCCCATGTTGTCGGTCGAGTAGGGAAGCTCGGCGCCAGCGGCGACGGCACCTTCGTTGACGATGTCAGCGGATTGTTCTTCGGTGGCGATTTCGACGGCGATTGGGCTGTCGGTGTGGGCTTCGTCGATCATGCCTTGAATGAAGCGGGCGACGTTCCAGAGTTTGTTACAGAGGTTACGGCCGGAGACGACGGAATTTTCGGAGAAGGCTTGGTTCATACCGGCGGAGCGGCCGCGGAGAATGCCGAGACGGAAGGCGTCGGAGCCGTATTTCGTGACAAGTTCAATTGGGTTGATGACGTTGCCTTTTGATTTAGACATTTTCTGACCGTGTTCGTCAAGCACTAGACCATGAAGATAAACTTCGCGGAAAGGAACTTCACCTGTCACATAAACTCCCATCATAATCATGCGGGCGACCCACGCAAAGAGAATGTCGGCGCCGGTCTCCATGACATTAAGAGGATAATAGGGGTTTTCCATGCCTTCTTCCCAGTTTGTGCAGACGATGGGCCAATGGCTGGAACTGAACCAAGTGTCGAAGGTGTCTTCGTCGCGGTAATAATGGACGCCACCGATTTCGATTTTGGTTAAATTCGTGCGGGTGTCGAAAATCCATTCGGGGACCTTGTCGGTCTCGGTCTGGCGGAACATTGGAATTGCGATACCCCAAGGAATCTGGCGGGAAATGTTCCAGTCTTTCAGGCCTTCGAGATAGTTGATGAGGACCTTTTTCTTGTTCGCGGGGTGGAACTTGATTTCGTTATTTTCGAGGTGTTTGATGGCTTCGGCGGCGAGGCGTTTGACGTCGATGAACCATTGCTGCTTCAGCATTGGCTCGATGACGGTGCCGCACTTATAGCAGTGGGCGACGGAGTGAGCGATTTTCTTTTCGCCGCGGAGAAGACCTTGCGCTTCGAGGTCTTTGAGGACTTTTTGGCGGCATTCTTCGGTCGTGAGGCCTTGGTAATTCGGGCCAGCGGCGGCGGTCATGCGGCCGTCTTCGCCGATGACTTGGATGCGCTCGAGATTATGACGCTCACCAACTTCGAAGTCGTCGAAATCGTGGGCGGGGGTGATTTTCACGGCACCGGTGCCGTAAGAGGGGTCGGCGTGCTCGTCGGCGACTATGGGGATGATGCGGTCGGTCAAGGGGAGATGGACGAAGCCGCCGATGAGGTCTTGGTAACGCTCGTCGTTGGGATTGACGGCGATAGCGGTGTCGCCGAAGATGGTTTCGGGGCGGGTAGTGCTGACGATGATTTCGGTGTGCTCGATATTGGGATTATAATCCGTGCCGTGGTCAGGGGCGGTGCTGAGTTGATAGGCGATTTCCCAGAGGTGGCCGTCTTCGTCTTCGTGCTCAACTTCGATATCGGCGAAGGCGGTTTGATGCTTCGGGCAGAAATTGACGAGTTTTTCGCCGCGGTAGATCATGCCGTCGTTCCACATTTTCTCGAAGGTTTTGTAAACGCGGGAGATAACGTTTTCATCGAGAGTAAAAGTCAAGTCGGGCCAGGCGCAGGAGGCGCCGAGGGCGCGAACTTGGAGTTCCATGTTGCCGCGTTGTTGTTCGACAAAGTTCCAGACGCGGGAGTAGAGTTCATTGCGATCAAATTCGAAGCGGGTGTGGCCTTCTTTTTCAAGGGCGCGTTCGTAGACGACCCAGGTCTCGAAGCCGGCGTGGTCGGCACCAGGGATATACCAGGTCGACTTACCGCGAAGAC
Organism: uncultured Candidatus Saccharibacteria bacterium; assembly: GCA_947425085.1. Lineage (GTDB taxonomy): Bacteria > Patescibacteriota > Saccharimonadia > Saccharimonadales > Saccharimonadaceae > Nanosyncoccus. Next base: position 4,262 of record CANDYV010000027.1, read on the forward strand.
GATAATAACGAGTCAAGGAATCTTCGAGGGCGATGGTGAGGCCGTGACCGATATGGAGGTTGCCGTTCGCGTTCGGCGGGGGCATGACGATAGAATAGCAGTTGTCGGTGTCGCTTTCGGTGCTGTCGATGACAGGGGCTTTAGGCTGGAAAGCGCCGGTTCGCTCCCATTCGGCATAAATGCGCGGTTCAAAATCTCCCGGAATATAACTCTTTGTGAAACTCATGATATTATTATAGCACAGATAGGGGTGAAGAGAGGGAGAAGGTTGGTGGAGATTTCGTTGAGATAAGCGGAAACGTTATGCGAGTAAGCGGGAGCGGTTTGAGAATTAGCGGGAGCGGTTTGGAGCTTGTTGGATTTTGTAAATGACTGTGCTTGTAAGTTTTGAGGAATTTGTGATATAATGGCGGATTTTTGAGATTTTTGGGTGGTCTGTGAAAAGTATGAGTTTTGATCGTGGCTGTGCTTGTTATTTTGGAAAGATTTGCTATATAATGCGGGGCACGGGCGGAAAGTCCCCAGACTAATTAACATTTGCCGGTGTGGAGTGGGAAGGAGAACGGCTATGCTGAGACTTTGTCTTTGGTTTGTTTGCCTCATAGAGCGTATTCGAATCAAAATAGCTCCCAATCATAAAGACTAAGAGCTACACATAAACCTATAATCCTATCCTAGCAAGTTTTTAGTAAAATGTCTATACTTTTCGCCCGGGTATGGGAAACTTTAGGATGCTTTAAAGTTGAACTTGTATAACCTATTCAAGTTCAAGGTTGTTTATACAGAGGAAAATTAGTATACTAATAGTAGTAATTAAAGAAAGTGAGCAGAAAAATGGAACAAAAATTGATGATTTATGAAACGGGTGGGAAGAATGTGCGATTTAATTTTGATGCGGGGGAGGAGACGATTTGGGCGTCGAGGACGCAGATGGCAGAGTTGTTTAGTGTGACACCGCAGAATATATCGTTGCATTTGGGCAATGTTTATAGAGACGCAGAGCTGGAGGAAAATCGAACTAGTAAGGAATCCTTTCTAGTTCAAAATGAGGGTGGGCGTGAGGTGACGCGGAAGGTGAAAGTTTATAACTTGGATGCGATTATATCGGTCGGGTATCGGGTGAATTCGCGGAAGGCGACGGATTTTCGGATTTGGGCGACGAAGGTTTTGAAGGGGTATATCGTGGACGGGGCGGCGGTGAATGAGCGGAGGCTCTCGGAGCTCACGACGCAGAAGCTGGCGGAAGTGAACGGGACACTAGACGTGGTGCGGAGATTGATGGCGCAGCGGGAGTTGACGGGGGAAGAGGCGAACGGGGTGCTTGCGGTGATTGCGCAATATGCAGAGACGTTTCGGACTTTACGGGAGTATGACGAGGGATTCGTGCGCCTCAGCGAGGGGACGAAGGCGCGGAAAATGCTGGAGGCGGGGGAGTGCGTCGCGATGATTGATGAGCTCCGGAAGGCGCTAGGGGCGGGGGAGATGTTTGGAAAACTCAGGGGTGATGAGTTTGAAGGGATTCTCCGGACGATTTATCAGAGTTTTGCGGGGGAGGAGATGTATCCGACGGTCGAGGAGAAGGCGGCGAATTTGCTGTATTTTACTATTAAGGACCATCCGTTTTTCGACGGGAATAAGCGGATTGGGGCGTTGATGTTTGTGATGTTTTTGACGATGAACGAGCAGGGGTTGCTAAAAAACGGGGAGCCGAAGATTTCGGATCGGGCGCTGACGGCGCTGACGCTGATGATTGCGGAGAGCGAGCCGCGGGAGAAAGGTTTGATGTGCGCGGTGGTGTGTAGGCTGCTGGAAGAGTAGGAAGTGGGGAATTTGCGGGGTGTGGTATAATTAAGAAAATTGAACGGGAGTTTTTTGGAATGAGTAGTGTTTTTACAAAAATTATTCAGGGGGAGTTGCCGTGCTATAAGATTTATGAGGACGAGCGGACGTTTGCGTTTCTCGACATTGAGCCGGAGGCGCCGGGGCATACGTTGGTGATTCCGAAGGCGGAAGTGGATAAGGTTTATGACCTTTCGGATGAGGATTATCAGGCGGTGTGGGCGACGGTGAAGATGTTGGCGAAGCACTTTGAGGAGGTGCTGGGGGAACGGACGATGATTAAGGTCGTCGGGACGGATGTGCCGCATGCGCATGTGCATGTTTTGCCGGTGAATGAGAATTGGGCGGGAGACCCGCGCCTAAAAATGACACCAGAGGAAATGGAAGCGATGGCAGAGAAGTTGAGGGTGGAATAGGAGTTTCAGGGATTTTTGAGAGGTGTTTTTTTGGGGGGGGATAAAGAGCTGGGGAATGAAAAGCGACCGTCTCGTTTGGCGGTCGCTAAAGGGTTCTGGGATATTTAGTAGGTTTTGTAGACGTTGCCGTCGATGTCGATGAGGTAAGCGTAGAGGTCGGAGCCTTCGATGATGGAGACGATGTTGGTATGGCCGCTAAGAGGGGTGGCGGTGTGGTCGGAATTTTCGGAGAGGTCAATACGGGAGACTTTGCCGTCTTTTTGGATAAGGTAGAAGTAAGGGGTGCCGCCATTGCCGGTGCGGATGAATTGGGCGACAAGGATGTTATCGGCTTCGGCGATGAGTTTATCATTGTCGTCGAGGTCGGTGACTTTGAGATGGCCGTCGGTGTCGATGTTGGCGAGGACGGTGCGTTGGACGTTGTCGGAGCCGGTGTAATGATAATAGTAACCGAAGACAGAAACAGGGCTTTTAGTAAGGTTGGCGGCGAAAGTAGCGTAAGGGTCGGCGGTGGGCTGCTCTTCGTTATCGTCTTCGTTTGGGGTTTCTGGGTCTTCAGTCTCATTGGGATTTTTGAGAGAGGCGATGGTTTTGTCTTTTTCTTCGATCATGGTTTTTAGGTCGTCGACCATGGAGGAGTAATGGTTGGAGAAGATGAAGCCGAAGACGCCGAAGGCGATGCCGGCGACGGCGAGGATGGCGCAGATGATGAGGCTGATGAGGAGGGGTTTGCTTTTGGATTTTGTTGCGGAGTTAGGCTTAGTGGTAGACTGAGAGGGTGTTGATGGGCCTGGGTTTGTGGCGGTTGGAGTGGCTGGGATTATTGGAGCGGGGTTTTGGTTTGGGGTTGGGTTCATAAGTTTTCCTGTTTAGGTGTATATAGTATATTGTAGCATGATTTAGGTCAAAGTGGTTGGGCGGAAGCGAGAGGATGGGAATCTTAGGTTTACGCCTTCGCCTCGGGCGTCATCTCAATCAAAGAAGCAGTTGCTTCTTTGATTTCGTCTCCTACGAGGTCCGCTGTGCTCGATAACGAACCTTGAGGTTCAAATCCTAGCTTTTTTGAGAGAAAAGTAACAAAAATACCGCACACAAGGTGCGGATTTTCATTACTTCCTGGCGGAAGCGAGAGGATTCGAACCTCCGAGACATTTCTGCCCACACGATTTCGAGTCGTGCGCCTTCAACCACTCGGCCACGCTTCCGTGTTTTATTATAGCACAAAGATAAGGTTAGGGAAAGATGGAGATTGGTTTGACGAAGAAGAGCTAGGCCCGCTTTGCTATCTTGACAAAAAGTGTAATCTGTGCTAGACTAGGGGTAAGTGTAAGTTTAAACAAAAACAAAAATAGCAAAGGAAAGCATGAGCGAGTTTGTAGGCGAAGTTGGCGGGGATAATACACAGGATAATATGGATGCGGGGTGGGGAGAGTTGGCGGCGATGCCAGATTTTGGGGATGAGAAGTCTGCGGAACATGAAGAAGTAGTGCAGATTGAGATTCAAAATCTTTCGCCGGAAGATAATCTTGAACAAGCGGCTGAGGCGTTGTATTTGACGGATCAGTATATTTGTCCGGACTTTTTTGGTGATGAGGAGAGGGCGAAGAAATTTGCGCAGGCTTTGTTTACGGACGAGCCGGATGTGCTGTTTTCTTATGACCGGACGATTGTGGCAAAAGACGAGAATGGTGACATTGCGGGGATTTTGGTTTATCGTGATGCAGATTGTAAGCCTTGGGATGCGGATGCGGCGGAAGAGCGGTTTAGGGCGACTGGAATTGAAATGCCAGAGAACTTTGATCGTGCGAATCGGGTTTATATGCCAAAGGTGACCGGGGAGATGGCGCCAGGCACGGCGGAGATTGAATTCGTGGGGGTGCGGGATGCTTATCGTTCGCAGGGGGTGGGTAAGAAAATGATTCAGACTTTGATGGATAATCCGGAATATAAGGAATTGCATTTGGACGTTCTGGATAGTCATCCGTGGGCTAGTAAATCATATGGTGAGTTGGGTTTTCAGCCGGAAGGGGAGAAGTTCGGTAATTATCCAGATGGTACTGAGGGCGTGCAGCATATGGTTTTAAGAAAAGAGACGGAAGCCGAACAGTCCGAAGCATAGTGATTAGCGAGTTAGAAAAGTCCTGCGGGTTGAACTGCGGGGCTTTTGGTTTTTGGTAGTGGGGATGTTATTGTTGCTGGGATTTGGCGAGTTGCTGGGCTTGGAACTTCAGGAATTGTTGGATGAGGGGGACTTGGGAGAGGTAGTTGTCCCACATGCCGATACGGCCGCCGCGGATGTCGGTGTTGTTGCCGTAATCGTCGGCGAGGCGAGAGAATTCGTAGAGGGGGGTTTCGATGTCGGTGGCGGCGAGCCAATCATGGCGGCAGCCGGTCGAGGTGAGCGGGGAAAGAAACTCGATTTGGGCGACCCAGACGCGGCTGCGCTCGTCTCTTAGGAAGAGCCAGTTGCAGGCTTGGTCGTGTGAGGGATAAGCGGAGGCGAAGGAGTGGGCGGTCAGGGTCGTGTAGGTATTATAATAGGCGATCGGGAGATAGAAATCGGGGGCGAGTTCGGTGGGAGTTGAGAGAAGTTGGGGGGCGATTTTGCGGTGGCCGGGGGCGATGAGTTTGGCGTCGGAGTTGACGGGTTCGGAGGAGACTTCATGGTAGAAATCGCCGCGGAGTTGCTTGGCGGATTTGGCGGTGTTGTAGGCGGGTTGGGTGTCGTAGGCTTTGGCGGTGCCGGCGAAGAGGTAGTCGGGGTTCGTCATGGTGATATTGATCGGGGATTGTTCGAGGGTGGAGAGGGTGGCTTGGAGGGGGATCGGGAGAATGACGGAGCGTTCGTGGTAGCCTTGACCGAGGAGTTCGATGCCGTTGCCGTCGAGAGTGCGGATGTAGTCGGGGAGATAGCACCAGAGACCGGTGAGTTTGTCGCGGTAGAAGCTGCGGACTTTGATGTTGGATTCGGTGGAAACGTAGGCGATGACCGCGGCGGTGTTTGCGATGGCGGGGTTGGCGGTGCTGCTGCCGGCGGCGAAGACGGCGGAGAGATAGATCGGGCGGCCGTCGAGGATGATTTGATATTGAGGATAGAGACCGGCATTTAGGAGGGCGCTAGGCGTCAAGGGGTAATCTTGACCGTTTTGGCGCCAGGGGTCGCCGTCAATGACGGAGAGGGCAAGGACTTGTTCGCGGCGGTCAGGCGGGAGGAGGGAATAAAGGGGCTTCGGGGGCTGGACTTCGCGATGTTCTTCGGCTTGGGCCTGTTGCTCGGCGGACTGTTCTCGGGCCTTTTCGGCGGCAATTTCGGCAGCGGCGAGAGAATGAGGAGCGGCGGGATTGTTTTGAGGGGTTGTGGTTT
>CANDYV010000028.1 GCA_947425085.1 uncultured Candidatus Saccharibacteria bacterium
AGGTAAAAGGGTCAAAATAGGCGACCAAAAAATAAAAAATGGTCGCCTCCAGCCACCGCATCGAAATCAAGAAACTCCGCCCCAGCCTCCGCAGCCGCTAAATAAGTACATATATAATATATACGTCGATATAGCACATACCTTATTCCTTTTTTACAATAAACATATAGATATCGCGATATTAAATCTCAAAAGTCTACCCAACAGACTTAAACAGCTTACTTGGCGGGGCGGCGGCTGGGGCGGAGAACTTGCTAATGAAAAAGCAACTATAAACCAAACATAATTAACCGCTATCACTATAAAATATAGCAGAAGCAGTTTAACTTCTGCTAACTTTTCTAAAAACTTGTGCTTGTATCTAAAGAGCGAAATGTGATATAATGCCCATTTTTCTAGCCAAAAACCAAAACACAAAAATCTCCCCAGAATCTTCGTGCCTATGCTTGCTAATCAAAAAAGATTTGCTATATACTAAAACCACGGGCGAAAGTAGGTCTTGATCTAAGCAAGCTTGACAAGGGAGGAAGGAGGGTGGGGTTATGGATAATACAAATCTTAACGAAGCGTATGAAAGTTTGTCTCGCCGTGTCTCGACATGGCATACAAATAAAAGTTGTCCTTGACAAAACCAAGGGCAACTAAACAACCTTTACAACTCCATTCTAGCATCAAACAATAGCAAAATCAAGACCAAACTTGCCCGTGAAATATGCTACAATAATCCTAGTAGATACAAGTGGAGGAAGAATGACAAAAACCGAGGCTGAGGCTCGCATCGCGAAACTGCGCGAACTTATCAATGATTATCGTTATCACTATCACGTGCTTGATGAGTCTATCATGTCCGAAGCCGCGGCTGACTCTCTGAAGCATGAACTTTCCGAGCTGGAAAAAGAGTTTCCCGAGCTGATTACTCCCGACTCCCCGACTCAGCGCGTCGCAGGTCGCGCCCTCGACAAGTTCGAAAAAGTCACTCACAAAGATCGCATGATTTCGCTCGCCGATGTTTTCTCGACCGAAGAAATCCGCGACTGGGTCGCCTCGAACGAGAAGCTTGTCGGCCCGATCCAAGAATACTTTACCGATATCAAAATGGATGGTCTTGCTTGTGCGCTACATTATGAAGACGGCCTCCTGGAAAAAGCCGTTACTCGCGGCGATGGTCTCGTCGGCGAAGACGTCACCATGAATGTTCGCACCATCGAAAACGTGCCGCTCCGCTTGCCTGCTGTTGACGGTGTTCCCGAGAAAGGCCACGTCGAAGTTCGCGGCGAAATCGTCATTTTCAAGAAAGACTTCGACGCCCTGAACGCGAAGCAAATTTCCCAAGGCGAAAAACCTTTCGCAAACCCGCGCAATCTTGCCGCTGGCAGCATCCGCCAGCTCGACCCGCGCATCGCCGCCGGACGAAAATTAAAATTCATGGCTTACGACCTCGTGCAGCCGAACCTCCCGAAACATTCCGAAGCCTATGCGGTTCTCCGGAAACTCGGCTTCCGCACTTCCGGCGAAGACCACGTCTTCAAGAGTATCGACGAAGTAGAAAGGGAAATTGCCCGCCTTTCTGACTATCGCCAGACTCTCCCCTTCAACACCGACGGTATGGTCATCAAAATCAACGACCGTGCCGTCTATCAGAAGCTTGGCATTGTCGGAAAAACCCCGCGCGGTGCCGTCGCTTTCAAATATCCCGCCGAGGAAAGCACGACCAAAGTTAAAGATATTGTCATCTCAATCGGCCGCACCGGCGCTGCTACCCCGGTTGCCATCTTCGACCCGGTCGTCGTCGCCGGCAGCACTGTTCGTCACGCCAGCCTCCACAACGCCGACGAAATCGCTCGCCTCGACGTTCGTATTGGCGACACCGTTATTATCTACAAAGCCGGCGACATCATCCCGCAGGTCAAAGAAGTTCTCCTCACTCTCCGCCCGGACGACACCGAGCCCTTCGACTATGAGCAGGCTCTGAAAAAGCAATACCCCGAGCTCGAGTTTGAGCGTCCCGAAGGAGAAGTTGTCTACCGTGTCAAGGGCGAAAACTCCGACCTCATTCTGAAGCGCGCTATCGAATATTACGCTTCGAAGCCTGCCCTCAACATCGACGGCCTCGGCGAGAAAAACGTCGCCGCCCTTATCGACGCAAATCTTGTCAAATCCCTCCCCGACCTTTATCGCCTGAAGCCAGAAAAAGTCGCTCAGCTTGAGCGTTTCGCGGAACTTTCTGCGCAAAATCTCGTCGCCGCCATCCAAGCCTCCAAGACCCCGCCTCTCCATAAGTTTATCGCCGCCCTGGGTATTCGCCATGTTGGCATCCAGACCGCTATGACCCTTGCAAAGGCTTTTCCGAGCATTGATGACCTTGCGACCGCTACTGCTGAAGACCTCCAGAAACTTCCCGACATTGGCAAAATCGTTGCCGAATCCATTCTCGCCTACTTTGCCGATGAAGATAACCTGAAACTCCTCGCCGAATTGAAAGAGCTCGGCGTAGAACCTGTCGCCGAAGACACGGCTAACCTCCCGCTCTCCGGCAATAGCTATATTGTCACCGGCACCCTCGAAAGTATGGGCCGCGAAGCTGCCGAAGACCGTCTCCGCGAACTCGGCGCCACCGTCACCGGTTCCGTCACAAAAACCACCACCGCCCTCATCGCCGGCGCGAAGCCCGGAAAGGGAAAGACCGACAAAGCCGCCAAGCTCGGCATCCCGACCATCGACGAAGCCGCTTTCCTCGAGCTCATCGGTCAACAATCAGCCTAACTCCCATAGCCTCACCCGACCAGTACCGTAGCCATAAAAAAGAGCGCAACCTGCGCTGCGCCCTTCTTTATCTGACTTTCAGCCAGCTAGCAACCATCGAGCGGTCGAGTCTGCGGAGAACAGCCGGTTTTTACCCAGCCGTCACCACTTGAATCCCATGGAAGCAAAACAGGTCTTTGACTGGAATTTTCCAATAGTCCAGACCGAAGTCACTCGCCACTGCTGCGACGGCTTGGTCTGAAACCCAGCGGTTCCGCGCCGAAGTCGAACGCCAATCCTCGGTCTCTGCCAACTGCTCGAACTCCACGCTATACTTATCGTGAGCATCGCGCAAGCGGTCCGGGTCGCCCCAGCCTTGCCAGCCAGGCGAAAGGATGTAGAGATAATCCCTCGTCACCACAATAGCTCGCTGCGTCCCGCGCATTGCCTCGGTATACAGATCCTGTGCCGAAAACGAATTCCCGCTCGGGTGATTGTGGATGATGAGCGCTCCTCCCTGTTCGCGAAACTGAGCTATTTGCTCGGCGGTCATTGTGACCTTTTGCGAATCATGGTCGGTTATCTCGAGCAACAACCTGCCATCCGCATCAAACGCCGCCAAAGTCTCAAAATTCTGATCTTTAATCGTTCGCACGATCGTCTCGATGCTGGGCGTCGGACAGTCCATTGACACGCTCGGCTCCGTCGTTTGCGGCAACGGCTCTTGAGCGCAAGCCGAAATGGAAAACAACACTATTAGTACTGTCAGGGCTATAGCTATTTTCTTCAAAATCCATCCCCTCCGTAAGTATTTGATTTTTCATAGGAAACTAGGCTAAAAGTCATAATAACTTAAAGTACGCCCCGAAAAGCCACCCAATTTCCCCTCATATTATCATTATAGCACACATCGCAATAAATGTCAATATATAAGCCCTTAAATCCGCCCAAATCCCGCCAAAACAGTATATAATATACTTATATGCCAAAATTTGAACTCGTCTCTAAATACCAGCCGACTGGCGACCAACCCCAGGCCATCGAGCAGCTCACCGCTGGCCTGAATGCTGATGTCCGCGAGCAGACCCTGCTCGGCGTCACCGGCTCCGGCAAGACCTTCACCATGGCGAACATCATCCAGAACTATCAGCGCCCGACCCTTATTCTCGCCCACAACAAAACCCTCGCCGCTCAGCTTTATTCCGAGTTCCGCGAATTCTTCCCGAAAAACGAAGTCCATTATTTCGTCTCCTACTTCGACTACTACCAACCGGAAGCCTACATCGCCTCGACCGACACTTACATCGAGAAAGACTCCGCCATCAACGACGAAATCGATCGCCTTCGCCACGCCGCGACCGTCGCCCTTCTCACTCGCCCTGATACTATCGTCGTCGCTTCGGTTTCCTGTATCTACGGCATCGGCTCGCCCGACCATTATACCGAAATGTCCCTCCCGCTCCTGAAGCAAGACGGCGTCTGGCGGGTCGCCGGCCCGGACGCCCTCTCTCATATCCTCGCCAACATCTCCCCGGACGAAATGCCCGACAAGCCTCTCGTCGACGTCTCGACCCAGGGCGCCGAAACTCTCTCGCAACAAAACTTCATCATCTATCTCGTCGCCATGCAATACCACAGAAACGACCTCGCCTTCGAGCGTGGCAACTTCCGCGTCATGGGAGACACCGTCGATCTTTTCCCGGCCAGCGGGGAATGGGGTTATCGTTTCGAGTTCGGCTTCGACACCCTCGAAAGCGTCCGCATCATCGACCCTCTGACCGCTGAGACCCGCGAGAAACCCGACCGCGTTCATATCTTCCCGAACACTCACTACGCTACTCCGAAGGATCAGCTCGAGCGCGCCATCACCGGTATTGAAGCCGAGTTTAAGGATCGTCTTAAATATTTCGAGAAGCACGACAAGTTTCTCGAGGCACAGCGCCTTTCCCAGCGCACGAAATACGACCTCGAAATGCTTCGCGAGACCGGTTTCGTCAAGGGCATCGAGAATTATTCTCGCCACCTCGACGGCCGCCGCCCCGGTCAACCTCCAGCGACTTTGATTGACTTTTTCCCAGAAGATTTCCTCCTGCTCGTCGACGAAAGCCATATGACCCTTCCTCAAGTCCGCGGCATGTATAACGGCGACCACGCCCGCAAGACCACTCTTGTCGAATACGGCTTTCGCCTACCCTCTGCCCTCGACAACCGCCCCCTGATTTTCACCGAGTTTGAGCAGCATATTAAACACGCAATTTACGTCTCTGCCACCCCTGGCCCTTACGAGCTTGAGCACTCCCCTGAGCCGGCCCAGCAAGTCATCCGCCCGACCGGCCTCCTCGACCCCGAAATCGAAGTCCGCCCCTCCGAAGGCCAGATTGACGATCTCATGGAAGAAATCGACGCTCGCATCGCGAAGAATCAGCGCACCCTCGTCACGACTTTGACCAAGAAAATGGCCGAAGACCTCTCCGACTACCTCAAGGAGCGCAATATCAAAGTCGCTTATATCCACTCCGACATCGATACCCTCGAGCGCGGCGACATCCTCCGCGACCTCCGCGCCGGAGTCTACGACGTTCTCGTCGGCATCAACCTCCTCCGCGAAGGTCTCGACCTCCCCGAAGTCTCCCTCGTCGCTATTCTTGACGCCGACAAAGAAGGCTTCCTTCGCTCTGAATCCGCCCTCATCCAGACCATCGGCCGCGCCGCCCGCCACGTCAACGGCAAAGTCATCATGTACGCCGACAACATCACCGAAAGCATGGAAAAAGCCATCTCCGAGACCAACCGCCGCCGCGAAATTCAGCAAGCCTATAACAAAGAACACAATATTACCCCCCGCTCCGTCAAGAAAGAAATCTCCGCTGGTCTCCGCGCCATCATCCCGGAGAAGGAAGAAGTCGCCCGCCTCGATCTGAAGCGCATCCCCCAGGAAGAGCTGCCCAGCCTCATCAAAGAGCTTCAGTCGCAAATGCAGCTCGCCGCCGCCAACCTCGACTTCGAGAAAGCCGCCATGCTCCGCGACCAAATCGCCGAGATTAAAGGTGAAACCGCCAAGAAGAAAAAATGACAAACTATCAATTCTACCTCGCCGAACTTGCGCCAAACAGCCGTCCTGCCTTCCTAGAGAAGTATCTCGAGTGCCCCTCGCTGCTTCGCCTCAAAAATATCGGCTATTTCTGCGGTATGGACCATGCCTCTCCTGCTATTTATCATTTTCCCGAATATATCAGCCGCTACGACCACTCGCTCTCGACCGCGTTGCTCACCTCTCGCTTCACTGGTGACCACCCGGCTATTCTTGCCGCCCTCTTTCATGACGTCGCTACGCCCTGTTTCTCGCATGCGATCGATTTTATGAACCAAGATTACGAAAAACAGGAAAGTACCGAAGAATACACCGAGCGACTCTTGCGCGCCGACACCTATCTCGCACAATGCCTTAATGAAGATAACATTCCTCTCGTGCAGATCATAGATTTCAAGCAATTTCCTGTCGTTGACAACGACCGCCCGCGCCTTTGCGCCGATCGACTTGACGGTCTCATTCTCTCAGGTTTGGGCTGGTCTCAAGATATTTCTCGTGACACTATTCGTGAGCTAATCGCCGAAGCAACCATCTACCAAAACGAAGATAATCTTCCTGAAATTGGATTCAAAACTCGCGCCGCCGGTGAAAAGGCTCTCATCGCTGCCAAATCCCTCGACGCTGCCTGTAGCGATGCAGAAGATGTCTATATGATGGATCTTCTTGCCCGTATCGCCCGCCGCGCCATCGAGCAGAAATATATTACCTACGATGACCTTTATACATACGGCGAAAAAGAACTTCTTGATCTATTCTGCAAACAGCACAACCCCGAACTCTCTCGGCTCCTCAATGAGTTCACGACTATTACTCCGGCCGACATCCATCTCGACCACCCTCCCCGCATCAAATCACGCAAGCTCAATCCGCTCGTCTGTGGTGAACGTTTAATCAAGTAACCCGAAAGGAACCCCATGAAAGAAATCCATAAGAAAATCAGCCCTGAATATTTCGAGAAAATCCTCTTCGGCGAGAAGACCTTCGAATATCGCGTCAACGATTTTGATTGCCAGCCTGGCGACATCCTTGTCCTCGACGAATATGAATATACCCAGGGCCAGGGAACGACCGAAGGCCGCCGCGCCACCGGTCGCTCCATCCGTAAGAAAGTCGGCTACGTCGCCAAAACCGTCGATTTTGACTGGCTAAACCGCCCCGACGTCAAATCCGACCTCGAGAAATACGGTGCCCAGATTATCTCGCTTCTCGACGAATAACTTGCCAGAACAAAACATCAAGGCTGTGCTTGTATATTTTGTCAAATTTGCTATATAATACTCCGCATGACAAAATCCCAGTTTTCAGTTATCATCCCCAGCAACGTGTATCCGGTTCCTAGTCAGCGTGAACTCTCCGCCGCCCGTATCTTGGCCGCCCATTTCAAAGCCGACGTCACCTGCCAGCCCCGTTCCAATCGCAAGACCCCAGATTTCTATGCTGCTGGATTGTATTGGGAATTAAAATCTCCCACCGGCACCGGGAAATACAACATCCAACACCTACTTCATACTGCAATTCAGCAGTCTAAAAATATCGTAGTTGACGCTAGGTTTTCAAAAATGAACATAACTAGAATAAAACGCGAACTTCAATATCACTCCAAAATCACAACTAAGAGCATCAAAAATCTTTTACTCATTACCAAAGACAAAAAAGTTATTGAAATCCTCTAAAAACTATAGTATAATCAAGATATACGAAAGCTCGTCAGGCAGCGCTGTAATGCGCAGGTGCGGGGCTTTCTTTTTTGTTTTCCCATCTGACCGCCACTCTTCATCTTGACAAAAAACGAAATCTGTGCTACAATGGCAAATGAGGGGCTTGTTTTTGAATGCTAAAACGCAGTAAAGTAAGCATAACGGCCGACGTTATCTGTATAAACCAGCCAAAAACCAAGCTACTACCTTAAAAGGAGGAATTATTCATGCCTGAAGAATTTGCCACTCGCTCCGCCCGCCCCGATGACAACCTGACCGACATCGCGAAAATCATCTACGCCACCGACCCCTATATCTACCCGTTTTGGTTCGGCAGCGAAGACGACGCGATTATGTCTCTCCATGCGCTGATCCACTCCACCGGCACCATTTTCTCCCTCGACAACCTCTATGTTGTCTGGGAAATCTGGAGCCGTAAGATTCTTGGCGTCATCGTTGCCATCAGCTCCCGCAGCGACCTGTCCTACGACTATAGCCCGCTGAAGCAGACGAACGACCGCTATCGTTTTGCGATTGAGCGCTACGTTGAACCGTCCGTTCGCCACGCCCAGAAATCCGATCCTGACACGATGACGATTCTGGACTGTTGCGTTGCTCCTGACGCCCGCCGGCGCGGCCTCGGCAAACTCCTGCTCAACAACTTCATGATCGTCGCGCAAGCTCACGGCTTCCGGCGCTTCGAGTTGGACTGCCTTGCCGACAACCAGCCTGCGCTCGCGCTCTATCACGGTCTTGGTTTCCAGGACGTCAAACCGGGTATCGGCTTCGACGGCACCGACCATTCCCAGGTCGCCATCATGTCGTTGGCTCGCCACGTTTAGTTCTCCTCTCGCACCCGCCCCGGTCGCTCCGCGCCCGGGGCTTTCCCATCCCAAAATTCCCAGATAAAACCTCTTTACAACTCCCCCGAAATCATATATTATATATAGGTAGAGTTGGAGCTGGTTGATATTAGCGCTCTGACACAAATAATAATTAAAAGGAGAAAGAATGGCAGAATTTGACCGTTCCAAGCCACATATCAACGTCGGTACGATGGGCCACGTTGACCACGGTAAGACTACTCTTACTGCTGCAATTACCAATGTGCTTGCAAAGAAACTTCCATCAGAAGTTAACAAAGCTGTTGCTTATGACCAAATCGATAACGCTCCAGAAGAGAAGGCTCGTGGTATCACCATCGCTACTTCTCACCAGGAGTATGAATCTGACAAGCGTCACTACGCTCACGTCGATATGCCAGGCCACGCCGACTACATTAAGAACATGATTACCGGTGCTGCTCAGGTTGATGGTGCTATTCTCGTGGTTGCTGCGAACGATGGTCCGTTGCCACAGACCCGTGAGCACGTCCTCTTGGCTCACCAGGTGAACGTCCCGAAGATTATCGTCTTCTTGAACAAGATGGATCTCGCTGATCCTGACCTCGTCGAGCTCGTCGAGATGGATGTCCGCGAACTTTTGAACAAATATGGCTTCGATGGCGACAACACCCCAATCATCAAGGGTTCCGCTACGAAAGCTCTCGAAGGCGATGCCGAGAATGAACAGGCCATCATGGACCTCATCAAGGCTATGGACGAATACTTCGAAGTCCCAGAACACGATCTTGACAAGCCATTCTTGATGCCTGTCGAAGACGTCTTCTCCATCAAGGGTCGTGGTACTGTTGCTACTGGCCGTATCGAGCAGGGTGTCGTCAAATTGAACGACGAAGTCGAAATCGTCGGTCTCAAAGACACTCAGAAATCCGTCGTGACCGGTATCGAAGCCTTCCACAAGACTCTCGATCAGGGTCAGGCTGGTGATAACGCTGGTCTCTTGCTCCGCGGTATTGAACGCGAACAAATCGAACGCGGCCAGGTCATCGCTGCCCCAGGCTCGATCACCCCACACACCGAATTCGAGGCCCAGGTTTACATCTTGAAGAAGGAAGAAGGCGGCCGCCACACTCCATTCTCCAAGGGTTACAAGCCACAGTTCTACTTCCGCAC
>CANDYV010000029.1 GCA_947425085.1 uncultured Candidatus Saccharibacteria bacterium
GTGGAAGTCGGGGTGAGCGAAGCGGAGCCGGAAGTCGGAGAGAAGGAAATGTTGATGGTGGAGATAGTGGTTGACTGGGCGGAGATTTGGTCGTCGTAATTTGCGCCGTCGGACGATTCTTCAGCTTCTAGAGCACTAGCAGAAGTTGTCGTGGGGCTGATGAGGAGAAAGGTTAGAAGGAGCAAGCATACCCCAGAAAGTTTACAACATATTCCCGCAATAGAAAAACATGATATTTTTCTGGAGTATGTTTTTCTAGACGCGGAGTATACTTTCCCAGGTTGCGAGTATGATTGCTCGGGTGAAGAGTACGATTCCTTGCGCAAAGAGTTAGGGTTTTTATTATGGCGTTTTAGCATCACGGCCCTCCTTTTAAAATGATAGACACCGATTGGGCCGCTAATTATTTCGCTAGAAACAAAAGCGACACCGCAGGGTGTCTAGTCCTATCAATGGGTTAACTTCAGTTTTACGCCGAAATCACGCACATTGTTGCGGTGCCGCTTCCAATGCATGATTCATTGTAATTAGGAAGTTAATCCTTGATATAAAAAAGTGTTAACCACTTATAATTGATAAAACTAGACATTCCTATTGTAGCGGAGGATTGTGCTTTTGGCAAGTCTAGATAAAAAGTTATTTTGTGGTTTATTATGGGGTGATACTAAAAGCCGGCCATTGACGATATGAGAACCGACGAGGGCGAAGGCGGAAGTCGTGGGAGTTAGTTCGGCTCGTCGACGTTGTCGGATTTCATCGGAGCGATGCCGAGAGATTCGTCGGAAAGTGGACCGGCGGAATACGGGTCGGCGAGAGCCTTTAGGCGGTTATTGATGGCTTTGAGCTCTTCGAGGTAGGTCTTGAACTCGGATTTGTCGATCGGGCCGTTGTCGGGGTAGGAATAGGTCGAATTGATTTCCTGTTCTTCTTCGACTTCTTCGGGGGCGGGCAGATAGCCGGGTCGAGAGCGGTCAAGGTAAATATCGCCGCTGCTATGGTAGACATAGATACCGATAGAGGTGGTCGTGAGCGCGATAAGAATAGCGCCGAGTCCAAGCAGGGCGAGGTTGCGGCCGCCGCGAGTCTGGAGCGTCATAGAATGCCTCCGTCGTGTACGGCGAGGATAACTAATTTGCAAAGGATGGAGATTGTCATTTGAGCTCCTTTTCAAGGTCGACGACGGCCTGGTATTGCTCGCCAGCGAGAGTATTGAGTTTCTGGGTGACAGACTGAAGGGCAGCTCGTTTCGCACGGGTGGTTTCGAGGTGTTTGTAAAAGTCGGCCGGCTGAGCACTACAGTCGATCAGGGTCAGGGCTTCGAGGTCTCGCATGTAGTCGGTGTAGGCGAGGCGAAAATCCGCCAGAGAAGTCATGAATTCAGACTGGATCGATAGAAGCTGCTCGGAGGGGCGATTATTGCGCTCGAGACGAAGGTTGAGCGGAACAATGAAACGGCCGGAGATTGTTTCGTAAGAAGTGCCGAGATAGATACGAGTGCGAGAGTCCGAGCGCTGAAGTTGGGAAAGCGCGTATTTAATATTAGAGCAGTTTTCGGCGACCGCGCCAAGGCGAGCGGCTTCGTCAACTTCTTCCTCGCTGTCGTCGGGATGTTCGGCAACGGAGGTCGGATTTTTGACGGCACCAACGTCGGCGGCCGGACAGAAGGCCAACGCTGCGACGAGGAGAGCGACCGCGCCAAAGATAAGACTAGTTCGCCTTATAAAGCCCATTGTGCTTCTTCCCATCATAAATCGAGGTCGGGATACCTTTGGCGTGAACGGTATTGTCGACCATATTTTTAACTTTGGAAATAATTTCAGTAACTTCTTCGGAATGGGCGGCGGTTTCTAGCTCGGAAATTTCCTTCGCAGTAGCGTCAAAATCTTTCAGCCAGTTTTGGAGGGTTTTCTCAGCGTCTTCAGCAGACATGCCGGTCATAGCGGTCTGATAGTTAATCCCATCGGAATCGGATTCGGTGAAGAGGCGGTCAAGAATCTTAGCGGCGTAGTTCGTGTCGAGAAGGTTGGCGGCGTGGAAATAGCGGGCGATGAGGTCGGAGTTCTGGAACTTCGGCGTGCCGTCCGGAAGCTCGATAACATAAATCATAGGAACGGTATTATATTTCTCGAAGAAACCGGAAGATTTCTGATTTCGATAACTCTGCATACAAATCACGCAGCCCGGATCGAAAATATCAAGCGCAAGCGGATTGCCACCTTCATATTTCGCGACGAAAGTATATGGCTCGACGAGATAATCTTCGGCTTCCCAGGAGTGGAAGCGGTCGGGGATGTTCGCAAAAATCTCTCCCCATTCCCCGAACCAACGGCCAGTCCACTCGATCGGATTTTTCGGCTCGGCGGCATCAATGCCGCAAACTTCAGCGCCGAGCGCGCAGCTGGCCGGCTGGGAGACATTACAAGTGCCGAAAACCCAGAGAGCGAGGATAGCCTTCACGGCTTCGACGAGCGACCAAATCGTAACCAGGACGATGAGGACGGCGCTGACTTCGATAGCGACGCCGAGAGGCTTGACCCATTTCGGATGCTTCAAGACGACTTTCGAGAGTAGGGAGTTTTTAACGTCGTCTTTGAAATTGGTTTCGCATTTTTGGAGAGTGACTTTTTTGCCGACGCACCCCCAAGCTTTTTTGAAGACGGCCCAATATTTTTTACCGATGTCGCGGCGGAAGATGCTCAAGAAGGCGACGAAGATGCCGACTAGACAGAGGATGATGAACGCAGCAATACAAACCATAGAGTTATTATAACACAGAGGACGGCGACTGGAAGATTTCTGCGACGAGTTTTGGCTAACGTCGAGCCGGACTGCTTGACGACAAATTATTCTTCAGCGTCTTCGTCGTCGGGGATGAGAGCGAGGTGCGCCTCTTCGAGCTGTTTTTCATCGACGACGGACGGGGAGCTCATCATAAGGTCAACGCCGGAGCCGTTCTTCGGGAAAGCGACGATGTCGCGAATGTTGGTAATTCCCTCGAGGACCATAAACATACGATCAATGCCAAAGGCGCAGCCAGCATGGGGCGGAGCGCCGAATTTGAAAGCGTTTAGCATACCGCCAAAGCGCTCGGCAACATACTTTTCGTCGTAGCCGAGGATGCCGAAAACTTCATACATGATTTCTGGATTATAGTTGCGAACGGCGCCAGAGCAGATTTCGTAGCCATTCATGACCATATCGTATTGATCGGCGACGATATCTAACTTGTTTTCGGTTTCGCGAAGAGTTTTCAAGCCGCCTTTCGGGAGGGAGAAGGGGTTGTGACCGAAGTCGAGCTTGTTCGCACCATCGTCCCATTCGTAGAACGGAAAGTCGACGATCCAGCAGAGAGCGATTTTGTTGTCATCCTTCAAATTGAGGGCGTCAGCGAAGGCGATGCGCATCGCGCCGAGGATCTTGTTGACCTTTTCGCGCTCGTCAGCACCGAAGAAGACCGCATCGCCGTCCTTTGCGCCGGTGAGTTTCTGGATGGAGGCGAGTTCTTCGTCTTTCAGGAACTTCGCAATCGGGCTGCGGACAGTGCCGTTTTCATAGAGAATATAGGCGAGGCCGCCGGCGCCATTCTTGCGAGCAAGGTCGGTGAACTCGTCGATTTGTTTACGAGTGAAGCTGGCGCCGCCAGGAACGCGAATAGCCTTCACGCAAGGCGTCTGGAAAACTTTGAATTCGACATTTTTCAGAGCCTCGGTGAGGTCGATAAGTTCGAGACCATAGCGAAGGTCGGGCTTGTCGGTGCCATAAGTTTCCATGGCTTCCTTGTAAGGAATGCGACGAACTTCGGGAGTGATAATTTCTTTGCCAGCGAAAGTCGTCGCGAGATCTTTGATAAGCGGTTCGACGGTCTGGCGGACAACTTCGCCATCGTCGACAAAAGACATCTCGCAGTCGAGCTGATAGAAGTCACCATAAAGACGATCGGCGCGCGGGTCTTCATCGCGGAAGCAGGGCGCAATCTGATAATAGCGCGGGATGCCGCCGACCATGAGGAGTTGTTTGAACTGCTGCGGAGCCTGCGGAAGAGCGTAGAATTGGCCCGGATGGAGGCGGGACGGGACGAGAAAGTCGCGAGCGCCCTCAGGAGAAGAGTTCGCAAGAATCGGAGTCGTGATTTCGATGAAATCGTGTTCGTCCATGTAGCGGCGCATGAAACGATAATACTCGGCGCGGCGCTGAAGCATATGAAGCATCGACGGACGGCGCAGATCGAGGAAGCGATATTTCAGGCGCAACTCTTCGCCGGAAGCGTCGCCTTCGTCGTGAGTGTTGACCGGGAGCGGCTCGGAGCGGTTAATAAGTTCGAGTTTATCGACGACAATTTCGAGATCACCGGTCTCGATGTTAGGGTTTTTGAGCTCAGGGGCGCGCTCACGAACGAGACCTTCAGCAGAGACGACAAATTCATCGCGCAAAGATTCGGCAGTTTTGAAGGCATCGGTCGTATCAGGAGTAATGACGAGCTGGATAATTCCCTTGTGGTCGCGAAGATCGATAAAGATAAGACCGCCATGGTCGCGGCGCGAATTCACCCAGCCAGCTACGCTAACTTTTTTGCCAATTTCAGATTTTAGTTGTGTCGATAAACTTCTCATAGGGTTTATTATAGCACATTTTCTCTGGGATGGAAACATTGACAAGACAGACGTCGAGATGAAGACGCCTTATCTCTCTATTGTAGCACACTCTCGTAAAATTGTCAAGAGGCGCGGTTCTTGGCTAGGGAGTGCGGTTCTTGGTGGCTTTGTTCACGGCCCAATATTCGACATCGACGAAGCGATCAGTCGCGTAGACGAGGCGGTCATCTTCGGAAAAGGCGCGGACGTTCTTATTGAAATAGTAGACGAGACTGGACTGGTAAATCCCGATGGCGGGGACGTCGTTGACCCAGCGAGTAAGGAAGGTTTCGTATTTCTGGACGCGGGCGGCCTCATCCATGGAGGTACGGGCGCCGAGGATGAGATCGTCGACGAGAGCGTTGGCGTAGTTTGAGAGGTTGAGGCCGGTCGCGGAGGCCTGAGATGAGTGGTAGTAAGCGAAGAGATCCGGGTCGGCACCAAGCTCGACCTCATAGAGCAGGATGTCGTAATTTCGCTGGCGAATGACGTTGACGAAAAACTCCTGGCCGGGGTTAGAGATATCAAGGTCGACATTGAACCCGAGATTTTCGAGCTGGGTTTTTAGAACGGCGGCGAGCTCCGGGAAATAGCCGGAGTTGGTCGTGGCGAGGCGGAGGGTGCGGCCGGAGAGACCGGCGTCGGTAATCGCGGTCTTGGCGGTTTCGAGATTATATTCAGGTAGAGCGGGGTAGCTGCTGAGCTCGATTTCGGATTGTAGGATCGGATAATTCAGCGGATATTCATCGCCGAGAACCGAGCGAACAGCATCCATGTTGATACCACGCTGAATCGCCTGGCGCACAGAAACATTGCTGAGGGTCGGGCTGGTCGTGTTGAGGAAGGCGAAGACTCCGCTCGCGATGGCGGTTTGTTTTTCGTAAATCAGGTCCGAGGAAAGTTGGTCGCGGTAAACGGCGGAAAGCTCGGCGGTCGCGGTGACGTCGCTTGAAGAGATTGCGCGGACGATTTCTTCAGCGCTAGAATAGGTGTGGATGGCGAAGCTGCTCAGCATAGGCTTGGATTTGTAGTAATAATCATTGGCGGCGAGATAGACGATGCGCTCGCCGTCGCCAGAGACGCTCTGCATGGCATTGAAAATGAAGGCGCCGCTCGTGACTGGGTTCGTACTAAAGCTATGCTCGAGAAGTTGCCCCGGGGCGACGTCGGCGAGGATGTGTGAAGGCAAAATCGGAATGTTCAAAGTCGCATCGAAATCAGCGTAGGCGGAGGGCAAGGCAAAGACGAGTGCGTCGCCAACCTGCTCGACGGTGACGCCGGAAAAGTTGGAGGAGAAAGAAGTGTTGACAGTTGGGTCTTTGGTCAAGTTGACGGTATAAAGAACATCGTCGAGAGTGATAGGTTCCCCGTCCGACCATTTCAGACCGTCTTTCAAAGTCACCGTCCAGACCTTGCCGGTGCTATCGGGAGTAATGGAGGAGGCTAGGCCGAGACCGACATGGCCGGAATAGTCGATCGTCGAGAGCGTCGAGAAAAGAAGCTTCGAGAGGACTTTTTCGCTGGTCGTGGTGGCAAAAAGCGGGTTCAAGGTGTTGACGTTGCCGATGGTGGCCTCGATGTAAGTGCCGCCGTCAACATAGGCCTGGACGGAATAGGATTGCGTATACCAAAAAGCCTGCGTGAGGGCGAGCGAAGTGATGACGATGATAAGTAAGCACCATTCAAGAATCAGAAGGCGAACGCGGCGCGCATGGGGGAGGCGCTTGATGAGGTTTTCTTGGATATGCTCATGAGTTTCTTCTTTGGCGCGCTCAGAAAAAACTTCCCAGCGTTTTGCTAGCTTTTGCCCACGCTTTTTGGTAGTAGGTTTCATGATCTACTTATTTTGCCCTTATGCTGTCGGGATTAATAACATTGCTAGAATCGATAAAACAAAAACTACGACACAGACGACCGTAGCATTAAAAAGCGAGCGCTCGAGGCCGCGACGGGTCGTATAAAGCTCGCCGGAGCTACCAAAACCAGCACCCAGAGAAGCGCCACGCTGCTGAAGGAGGATTAGCAAAATCGATAAAATCGCAGAAACGAAAGTAATGCTCTCAAATAGTGTTCCCAAATTCATACTCTTATTATACTCCCCAGTTCTCGGAAAATCAAGGTTGGATTATAGTTTCGCGTCTTCTCGCCAGTCAAGGCTAGTTGATAAGGAAGTTCATGACGGCGTTGATGACGCTCATGATGATACTGGAAAGGACGGCGCCCCAGATGTCCATTTCGACGCCCGGGAGTAGATAAATAGTCAGGATAACCATGACCGTATTGATAATAATAGTCGAAAGGCCCATGGTGAGAATTGCGAGCGGGAGAGCAAGCATCTTCACGAGCGGCTTGATGACGGAGTTGATAAGGGAGAAAATAAGCCCAGCGATTGCGAAAAGCACCCAGGCGTATTTATAGATCGATGAGCTGTCTGGGTTGATAGTGCCGAGCCAGGTGATACAGAAATACATACCAATACTGGAGGCGAGCCAACGTAAAATGAAGGCGAAAAGTTGTCGTTTAATCATGTATATATTATAGCATGTTTTCGTGGTGCGTTATCATAATGCGCGGAAGTTATTTGAGCATGTTTTTGCGCTTGAGGAGAGAGTGGTAAGTGATTGCGAAGCGGTGCGCCTCATCGTCGATGCGAGCGATAAGTTTCGCGACGTGCGAATCGGGAGCAAGTAAAAGAGCGCGTGGTTCAGGATTTTCTGGAGTAGCGGGAACGATAATGCGAACGGCGGCGTTCCGAGTATGATCGCCGGACTTGTCGCGGCCAATGACCGGGATATTATGAGCGTCGAGAAGTTCCTTCACGGCATTAACCTGGCCAATGCCGCCGTCAAGAATCACGAGGTTCGGGAAAGGCCATTCTTCGTGTTTTAGGCGGCGTTCAAGAACTTCACGGAGGTTCGCGGTGTCGTCATTGGTCTGGCGGCGAAGCTTAAACTTGCGATATTCAGAGCGGTCGGAAGCGCCGTTCGTGAAAACCACCATTGAGCCGACAACATTAGTGCCGGATTGGTGAGAAATATCATAGCCCTCGATGCGCTTTGGCGGTTCGGGAAGGCGAAGCATGGCCTGGAGATCGGTTAGGGCGTGGTCGGAAGAGATATCGAGAAACTCTTTGTCGGAAAAGACGATTTTTTTCTGAAGTTCTTTAAGCCCAAAAAGTTGTTTACGGGCTTCGGCAGCTTCTTCAAAGTTTTCAGCCTTAGCGGCGCTAAACATTTGCTTCTCGAGCTCTTGGAGAAGTTTATGTCGACCGCCTTCGAGGTAGAGAATAAGTTTACGCAAGTTCTTCTTATATTCCTTCGGGGTAGACTTGCCGACTTCGATGCCCGGCGTGAGGCCGAGATCAGTATTGAGGGTTTTCTTGCCGTCGTAAGGTTTGTCGTAATACGGAAAAACTTTGCGAAGAATACGAAGAGCCTTCTCGACGGCGGATTTTCCATAAAAAGGACCGACGTAAGTTGCTTTATCGTCCTGCGGAGTGCGCGTGAAACTAACATAAGGGACTTCGGATTTCATGTCGATTCGAACGTAAGAAACGGTTTTGTCATCGCGGAGGAGGATATTCCACTTCGGCATATAGCGTTTAATCATCTCAGATTCGAGAAAGAGGGCGTCCATTTCAGTATCGACGACGATCCAGTCAGTATCGGCAATCTCGCGCACGAGTGCCTCGGTTTTCGGATCCTTTTTCGTGTGGTGAAAATATTGGCGGACGCGGTTTTTCAGAACGGCAGCCTTGCCAACATAGATGATTTCATCATTGGCGTCTTTATGAAAGTAAACACCAGGGGCAGCGGGAAGAGTTTTGAGTTTCTGGAGGAGTTTTTCACGCATGGCAGGAGTGACCGACGGATCGAGATCGTAGGTCTTGGATGTTTCTAGATTATTGGAGCTTCCTAGATTGTTTGACTTTTCCAGGCTATTTGGTTTTTCGGAATTATTTGGCTTTTCTGACATATTATATATTATAACATAATATTATTGCTATTGCGGCAGGGTTAGCCGGGTTCAGCTAATTGAGGCGGGGATCGGCTGAGTTGGCTAGTTGGGGCCGGCCAGGTCGGTCGGGGCAGTTAATTAGGGTTGGCTGTGTTGGTTAGTTAGGATCGGTTGTGTTGGCTAGTTGGGTTCGGCATATCGGGAGCGAACGTCGAGCGGGAGCTCGTTATACTTAACTTCACGCCAATTCGAGACGCCGCGAATGAACATGACGTCCAGCTCTAGGAAGGCGTCTTCGCGGAGCTGTTTGTTGGCTTTGAATGTGAGTTGAGTGATCTTGCCGTGCTCGTCGTAGGCAGTTAGGTTATATTCGAATTCGGTCGGCGAAAGTTGCTTGACATCGGCGTTGTCGATTTGGGTGTAATATTGCGAAGTGTTTACAAAGAGGGTACGATAACCGACAATACAGAGAATGATAGCGACGACGATACCGATTACGATGAAGATTTTTGACTTGATATTTTCCATAGTTTCTCCTTCTTAAGGAATTGGCAAATTGTTATTGATTGCCATACTCTCAGTATAGAGGAGGCATGAGGTTTTGTCGTGCGTTGAAAATTACAAGACGGTTACTTTTTTGTTGCCTTCTTGCTGTTTTCCTGCTGCTTCTTGTTACAGGTATGCTGTCTGCCGTAGGTATGCTAGATAGACGAAAAGCCACCCGTCGGGGTGGCTTACTCGTATAATTTGGCACCTTGCTAGTTTCCCGCTTGTGGCAGTA
>CANDYV010000030.1 GCA_947425085.1 uncultured Candidatus Saccharibacteria bacterium
TATTGTCGCCGCGGCGGAAACCTGCACGCTCAATGCGGAGGTAGCCGGAATCGCGTTTGACTTGCGGGGCGATTACGTCCATCAAAAGGTCGGCGGTCTTGATGTCATCCAAGCGGGAGATCAAGATGCGGCGATTAGCTAAGCCGCCTTTTTTGGCGATGGTGATCAACTTCTCAGTCTCGCGGCGGATTTCTTTCGCCCGGGCGAGAGTCGTCGTGATTGATTGATTTTCGATAAGTGCGCGCATCAGCCCACGTTTCAGCGCACGTCGCTGGTCGGTTTCGCGACCGAATTTGCGACCCTTGTATCCATGACGATGCATTTAGAGTAACTCCGTTAATTTTTCTTTAACTTCGTCCAGGGCTTTGCTACCGAAACCTTTAAGATCTTTGAGATCGACTTCGGAGAGCGAGACCAAATCGCGGACGGTCTTGATGTCGTTGTTGATGAGCGCATTTGCGGTGCGAGCCGAGAGGCCGAGCTCTTCGATTGGCAGAGCCAAACCGGAATCATCAGCTTCGGTTTCGACGCCAGGGGCTGGAGCAGACTCGACAGTCGTGCTGCCGGCGAGGGCAGTGTACTGATTGACGAGAATAGCGGCAGCTTCTTCGAAGGCGGCTTGCGGGGTGATAGTACCGTCGGTATCGATGGTCAAGGTGAGCTGTTGGTAGTTCATGTCCTGCCCGACACGGGTATTTTCGACCTTGTAGCGCACACGAAGAACCGGCGTAAAGACGGCATCAAGTGCAATCATATCGCTATGGATACGATCGTTGCTGGATTTTTCGATCGTGAGATAACCACGGCCAGTCTCAACAATGATGTTCATCTTGAGAACGTAGTTCGGGTCGTCGATGTGGCAAATGATTTGATCAGGGTTACCAACTTCGATGTCGGCTGGGAGTTTGATGTCGCCAGCGGTGACCTTCCCTTCGGTCGTGTCTTTGCCTTTAATCTCAAAGCTGATTTCAACTGGTTCTTCAGAGTGAGACTTAAGGCGGATGTTTTTAAGGTTGAGCATGATGTCAACGAGATCCTCGCGGATGCCAGGAATCGCAGTATATTCATGCGTTGCGCCATCAATGCTAAACGACGTGATGGCAGCGCCTTTGATGCTTGAGAGCAGCACTCGGCGGAGCGAATTGCCCAGCGTATTCCCGTAGCCGTAGAAAAGCGGGCGAATCACGAACTCAGCACTATTGTCGCCCAGTTGGTTGACTTCGGCCAAGTTAGCTTCGTGAATAACTTTAGTAGTCATTAGTTAATCTCCTTAACGTGAGTAGTACTCAACGATTAGCTGTTCGTTAATGCCGGCTTCAGCTTCTTCGCGCTTCGGCAAGCCGGTAATTTCAATCTTCATTTTCTTCGGATCGGATTTGAGCCAACTGAGCGGAGTGCTGGACGCACTACTAACAATACTCTCGAGATTCTTGAAGTATTCAGACTTCTGGGATTTTGGTCGGACCTCCAAGACATCGCCTGGTTTCAAGCGGATGGATGGAATGTCGACGCGGCGCCCGTTAAGAGTGAAGTGGCCGTGAGAGACGAGCTGACGAGCTTGGCGACGAGTAGTCGCGAAACCGGCGCGATAAACGGCGTTGTCAGCGCGGCGCTCGAGGTATTGCAAGAGGTTTTCACCAGCAAGACCGTCGGCTTTTGCGGCTTCCTTCATTAACTTAGCGAACTGTTTTTCGAGTAGGCCGTAGAGGCGGCGAACTTTCTGCTTCTCACGAAGCTGGGTCAAGTAAAGGCTGCCGCCGCGGACGCGCATATCAGCGTGTTCGCCAGGGATGCCGGACTTTTTGGCCATAACTTTGTGAGCTTTTGGTGCGAGAGCATAACCTTCGCGGCGGCTCTGTTTAACAATTGGAGAAATATCTCGTGCCATTACGGTTTCCTCTCTCCCTTAGGACGCACGCCACCGTGCGCGATTGGGGTGACATCAGTGATACTGTCGATTTTGATCCCAACGCTAGAGACAGCGCGGATTGCACTATCGCGACCGAGACCGATGCCGCTGACGTAAACATCAACGCTGTTCAGACCGTGTTCGCGCTTAGCGATTTCGAGAGCTTTCTCGGCGGCGATTTGGGCGGCATAAGCCGTGCCTTTTTTGCTACCACGGAAGCCGTTAGCGCCTGCGGAGCTAGCCGCGAGAGCACCACCACTTTTGTCGGTTACAGTAATAATTGTGTTGTTGAAAGTTGCTTGCACGTGGACTTGACCAGAAGTGACGACGCGCTTGCCTTTCTTTGCTTTGGACTTCGCCTTGGTCTCGACAACTTCGGCGGTTCCTTTAACTTCTTCTGCCATTTTCTTTAACTCCTAATTCCTAAGTCTTGCTTGCTGCTTTCGGCTGTGCGCCGCCAACCGCAATCGCTTTACCCTTACGAGTACGTGCATTCGTGCGGGTGCGCTGTCCGTTTACTGGGAGACCGGCCTTGTGGCGGACGCCCTTGTAGGAGTTAATGTCTTTTAGACGTTTGATATTGTTGGTTACGAGGCGTTTCAAATCACCCTCAACAGTCTGGTTGCTGCTGATAAGGTCATTGATTTTTTGAATTTCAGCCTCGGTGAGATCTTTCACCCGAGTGGTAGGCTCAATCTTGGCCTCCGCAAGGATGGCTTTACTCGTAGTCTGTCCGATTCCGTAGATGTAGGTGAGGGCAATCCAGACCTGCTTCTCGGAAGGGATAGTTACGCTAGCAATTCGTGCCATGCTTAACCCTGCCTTTGCTTATTCTTAGGTTTTTTCTTATTGATAACACGAAGCACGCCTTTGCGACGCACAATGATGTCATCAGGGGAGATTTTTTTAACACTTGCACGTACTTTCACAGTGTCAAAATCCTTTCCGTTATAACCAAAATACATTGATTAGGACAATCTAGATTTCTCCCAAAAAATGTAGAGTTGGTTTTGCTAATATTCTATTGCAATCGGAAGCTGATTCTGCCCTTTGTCAGATCGTAAGGGGTTAACTCAACTTCGACCCGGTCTCCCGGCACCAAGCGGATGTAGTTTTTACGCATACGTCCGCTCATGTGAGCAATGATATTATGACCGTTCTCAAGTTCCACCCGGAATTGGGTGTTCGGCAACGCCTCAACAACTTTGCCTGTGAGTTTAATCACTTCTTTTTGACTAGCCATAAATTACATCTTTAATTTTATCATAGATATTTGAAAAAGTAAATAACTTTTTAACGTTTGATTGGAGAAGTTTTCTCGTCTGATATGTTAGATTATTGGAGGACGGCGCGAGCGAAGAAGCGATCGAGGTAGGTTTGGCGGACTTGGGACCACTCACCAGTACAGGTGATGAGGGTGAGCGAAGCGGCGCCAGCTTGAGGGGAAGTGAGGGCGGTTGGCATGTAGCTATCGGCGTTATTTGTGCCGTCGAGCGGACGTGTCGCCGTGTCCACGACTTTATAGGTGAAGAGTCGGCCGTCGCCCATTTCGATATTGATTTCGGCGCCAATTTGGATGCGGGGCAGGGTGCGGAAGATGCCATCACCTAAATCGCCGCCGTGAGCGTCGAGAAGAGCGGTGCCTTTTTCGCCAGGGAGGACGGAACCGCTATACCAGCCGATGACGTTGCTGTACCCTGGAACATCAACGGAGCCGTCCGTGCGTAGTCCAACTTCAGCAACGGGGGCATTGAGAATACCAAGGCTAGGGATACTGAAGTAACGAGGCATGTTCGGAGCGACGGTATAATTAACCTTTTCATTGTCGGTCATCTCGACCGCGTCTTCGCCGCCGTCATAGATAACTCCAGAAGTGCCGTTGGCGGCAGGAGTGTCGCGATCGCTGCCTTCCATGCGGTCGAAATAACTATTCTCCCAGAGAGCAATGCGGCCAAAGAAGATAGCTAGGAAAAGAACCAAAACTCCGCAAATGATATAACTTGGTTTGAGGTGGATTTTGCGTAGGAGTGGTAATTTCATGTCTTTCTTGTTTGCCTTATTAGTCGTTGCGTTGCTGTCGGTGCTGGTTTTAGATTTTCTAACGGTGGTGACGGGGATGACACGAGCCTTGGCAGAGGCCTTTGGCCGAATGGGTTTTTCTACCTTGGAAGTGGTTTCGGTAATAACTCGACGAGTTCTTTTTGGTGTGGCGGCGGGTTTGGTTGATTTTTTGGCTAACCTTTTGGCGGCAGCTTCTTCGTTGGAGGCCTCGAGCATGAGGGGCTTGCGGGTAATGAGTGCGAGTTCGGCTTTGCCGTTTGGCTTTTTGGTGGGTTTTTCGTCGGAGGATAGTTTTTTAGCGGTTTTTGAGTCGGTGGTTTTGATAGACTTCTCGTCAGCGGAGGATTTTTTGTCGGTATAAGGTTTTCCGTCA
Organism: uncultured Candidatus Saccharibacteria bacterium; assembly: GCA_947425085.1. Taxonomy (GTDB): domain Bacteria; phylum Patescibacteriota; class Saccharimonadia; order Saccharimonadales; family Saccharimonadaceae; genus Nanosyncoccus. Next base: position 4,344 of record CANDYV010000030.1, read on the forward strand.
GCAAACTTGCTGATTTTGCGGTTTTTTTCCTTCTCTTTTTGCTCGATTTCGCTCATTTTACCACCCTTCAATTTGCTATTTGTATTCATCGTAAGTAACCATCAAGGCTCGAGAGTTGAGCTGACGGAGGTTTTCGAGGGCGACGGTGACGACGATGAGGAGACCGGTGCCGGAGATAGAGAGACCGAGAGGCTGGCCGGCAATGACGATAAAGATGTAATCGGTTAAGAACGGAAGCATGGCGATAAGACCGAGGGCGAGAGCGCCGAAGAGATTAAGGCGGTTGATAGTTTTGCCGAGATATTCGGCGGTTTGGTTGCCAGGACGGACACCTTCGATGAACCCGCCTTGTTTCTGGAGGTTGTCGGCGATTTCTTTCGTGTTGAAGATGATGCTGGTATAGAAATAAGTGAAGGCGACGACGAGGACGAAATAAACCGCAGGATAGAAGAACCATTGGCCGGTGATGCCGTTCGGATACATGGTGCTAAACGTGCTGGCGTTAGGCGCGGTGAAGAGGGTCATTAAAGTTGCGCCGAAGCTATTTCCGGGATTGATGGTTTGGATAAGTTGACCAAGAAGGGCCGGGAGAGAGAGGAAGGCGGTCGCGAAGATAACGGGGACGACGCCAGCGGCGATAAGTTTGAGTGGCAGAATTGACTTAATGCCGCCGTAGGTACTGTTGCCATGAACACGCTTAGCGTAGTTAATTGTGACGATGCGCTGGGCTTCGTTGAGCTTGACGAGGAAATAGATTACGACAAGCATGGCGACGGCGAAACCGAGAACAATCCAGAAGTAGACTGGGTTGACTGGAAGATTGAACCAACCGAAGAGCGAAAGTGAACCGGCGGAAGTATCGAAGAGCGCGGTGCCGAGGTTGGCGAGGGTGGTTGGGAGCTGAGAGATAATGCTAACGAAAATAATAGTTGAGACGCCGTTACCGATTCCCTGCTCGGTGATAAGTTCGCCGAACCACATCAAAATCATGGATCCAGCAACCATGGCGGTCACGGAAAGCGCCCAGTCGGCCGCGGTTGGGGTGTAGGCGAGAGCGGTGTTCGAGGCGACGACGGATTGATAGAGCATGAAGATATAGGCGATAGATTGGACGATAGCGAGAGGGACGGCGATGATGCGAGTCCATTGGCTAATCTTGCGGCGACCAGCTTCGCCGTCTTGAGAAAGTTCTTCGAGACGAGGGATGGCTTTCGTGACGAGCTGGACGACGATTGAAGCGGTAATGTATGGGGAGATACCAACAAGTAGAATGGAGAAAGTTGTTAAACCACCACCGGAAATAAGGTTGAGAAAGCTGCCAAAGTCGGACTTCTCGATGAAGTTCTGGACGGCTTCTTGGAAAGTGGCTGGCTCACCCATCGGCACAGGAATATGCGCGAGGAAGCGATAGATAACTAATAGCCCGACAACAATCAGGATACGTTTCAGCATGTCTTTATTGGTCAATGATTTGAAAATAGTCTTGAAATTCATAATCCCTACTCTTACTCCGTCTATTGTAGCACAAAAAATAGCCCTGTGAAAGGGCTATTTTTAGTTTTGAGGAGTTTATTCCTCGGTTTTGGTCGCGATGCGCTGTGGGACAGCAACTTTTTTGAAGTCGCCACCAGCTTTTTTGATGGCTTCAAGCGCAGTTTTGCTCACGAATTGAGTTTCGAGGTTGATTTTAGCCGTCAACTCGCCACGAGAGATAACTTTAACTTTCGCGTATGGGGTTTTGATCAAACCCTTGTCAGCGAGAGTGAAGTTGTCGACTTTGCCGCTCAAATCATTCAAACGGTCGGTATAAACAACTTCAGCTTTGTCATGGAGACTCTTGAAACCTTTAAGTTTCGGAATGGCCTGCATGATGGCGCGCTGACCACCCATGAAGCCGGCTGGCATTTTGCGGTGACCGGTGCGGGCTTTTTGACCCTTAGTACCACGGCCGGCGGTTTTACCTTTGCCGGCAGAGATGCCACGACCAGCACGGGTTGGGCGCGTGTTGCGATTAACCTGTAGATCGTTATACTTCATTATTTATCCTCCTTCTTTGCGGCGGATTTCTTAGCAGCAGCCTTTTTCGGTTCGGCGGCTTTTTTGCCGGCGTTGCCGACCCATTGGTCGCGTGGGGTCTGCTCGCGCAAACCTTCAATCACGGCGTAGGCGATGTTGACCTTGTTGGTGCTACCAAGAGATTTGGAAATCAAGTTTTTGATGCCGGTGAGGCCGATGATGCTTCGGACGACACCGCCGGCGATGATACCAGTACCAGGAGCGGCCGGTTTCATCAAGACGTCAGCGCCAGTCGAACGAGTTTCAACTTCGTGGCAGATAGTTTCGCCATCCATGTTGAATTCGATCATGTTTTTCTTAGCCTTAGTGGTGGCTTTCTGGACGGCGCTAGTGACGTCGCCAGCTTTTGCGATACCGACACCGACTTTGTTTTTGTGGTTGCCAATCGCGACAAGAGCCTTGAAGCGCATGCGGCGACCACCACTTACGGTGCGGGAAACGCGATCAATGTTAATAGTGACGGTGTCAAACTCTTTCGGGGCGGCGTCTTGATTGCGGTTGCGATCACGGCGACCACCACGGCGGTTACCCATTGCGCGGCCATTGATGTCTTTCTGGACCTTAGTGGCGGCGACATTATCGTTCATTTTGAGGGTGCCGGCTTTGTTGACGACCTGTGCGGTTTTGTCAGAATCTGCCATTAGAACTCCAATCCTTCCTTGCGAGCAGCTTCTGCGAGAGCAGACATGCGGCCAGCATATAGTTTTGCGCCACGGTCGAAGACGACAGCCTTGATTTTGGCTTTCTTGGCTTTGTCGGCGATTTCTTTGCCGATTTTGGCGGCTAACTCGGACTTGCTGCCAGTGGCTTTGCTGCCAACGGTGGTAGCGTAGACGAGAGTAGTGCTTTTATCGTCGTCGATAATCTGGGCGGTGATGTGCTTGTTGCTGATATGGACGCTGAGGCGTGGGCGCTCGGCAGTACCATGAATTTTAGCGCGAGTGCGCTTTGCGCGAAATGCGGTGTTCATTACTTCTTCCCTGCCTTTCCTGCCTTGCGAAGAATAACTTCGTCAACGTATTTAATACCTTTGCCCTTGTATGGTTCAGGTTTCTTCAATGCGCGGATTTCGGCGGCAACTTGACCAACTTTTTGTTTGTCAATGCCGGAAACCGTGATGGTCATCTTGTCGGTCTTGAGCTCGACGCCTTCGGGAGCTTCGTATTTGACCGGATGAGAGAAACCGAGCGCCATTTCGATAGCCTTGCCGCCGCCGTTAAGACGGAAGCCGACACCGTTGATTTCGAGTTTCTTTTCGAAACCTTTGGTGACGCCTTGAACGGCATTGTTCAGCAATGCGCGCTGAAGGCCATGCCAGGCACGAGATTTTGGTTCGTCATCGACGCGAGTGACGACAATCTGGTTGTCTTCAACCGCAACTTTGACATTTTCCTGAAGCGGGACGATGAGTTGACCCTTGGGGCCTGCGACAGTAATATCTTTGTCGCCGACCGTGATTGTCACTCCCGCCGGAATCGTGATGGGTTGTTTTCCGATACGACTCATATTTCTCCTTATAACTTAATATTCTGTCCTATTTTATCACGAATTACAGAGAAAAGCAAGATGTTTTTGGAGGCTCGACGTC
>CANDYV010000031.1 GCA_947425085.1 uncultured Candidatus Saccharibacteria bacterium
TGCGAGGACGATGCGTGAGCCGAGAAGGAGGTTGGCATGAAAACTGGCGATAAGCGGTTGAAGGGAATGAAAATCTTGGTGGTCGGGGGCGGCTCGGGCGGACATATTACGCCGGCGGTGGCGGTGGTGCGAGAGCTTTTAGAGAAAAAGCCGCGTGCGCAGGTCGAGTTTTGGACGGATCGAAAATATTATAAAAATGTTGTAAAAATTACAACAGAAATTGGGGTGCGGTGGGGCTCGGAAGACCTCGGAAGTGGTAAAAAAGTACCGTATATTCGGGTGCGGAAGGTTTGTGCGGGGAAGTTTCGGCGGTATGCGGGGTGGACCTGGAAGGATTGGTTCCGGAACTGGCGATTGGTTTTGAAGGATCTGGTATTTGGGAACATTGCGGGATTTTTTGGATTTATCGGCGGGTTGATTCAGAGTTTCTGGAGATTGCTGTTGCCAAGTAAAAGGCCAGATGTGATTTTCTTGAAAGGCGGGTTTGTAGGATTGCCGGTGGGGATGGTAGCGCGGAAGTTAAAGATTCCATATGTTGTGCATGAGTCGGATGCGGTGCCGGGTTTGGCGAATCGAGTTTTGATGGAGCATGCGACGGTGATTGCGACGGGATGGTCGGGCCTGGATTTGTCGAAATTGAAGAAAAAGGACGGGACGCCGTTGCTTGGGGAGGGTGGGAATGTGGTGCAAGTCGGGATTCCGGTGGCGCCAGAGTTCCAGGAAGTGGATGAGACGAAGCAACGGAATCTGAAGAAGAGCTTTGGATTTGATCCGGAGAAGACTTTGGTTGTGGTGACGGGCGGGAGTCAGGGGGCGGAGAATATTAATGTGGCGATGACGGAAATTTTGCCGGAGATGTTGAAGTGGACGAATGTAGGGTTGGTCGCGGGGCGGAAGCATTATGAAAATATGGTCGACTTGAAACGATATGAGGAATGGGATCGGGCGAAGTTGAAGTCGGGGTTCCGGATGTGGGAGTTTAATTCGGCGATGTATGAGCTGATGGGGGCGGCGGATGTGGTGGTGAGCCGGGCGGGGGCGACGACGATTGCGGAGCTCGCGGCATTGTCGAAGGCGGTGGTTTTGGTGCCGTTTGAGAGGTTGCCGGGGGCGCATCAGCTAAGGAATGCGGAAAAGTTGCGAGATCTCGGGGCGGTTTTGATGGTGGGTGATGAGAAGATTCAGCAGGATCCGAAGCTGTTGCTTGAAGAGGTACGGCATTTAATTCGGGCGCCACGGGAGCGGGAAGAGTTGGCGAAGAAATTACATGCGGAGGCGATGCCGGACGCAGCGGGGAAATTGGCGACGATTTTGATTGATATTGCGGATGGCGTAGATACGACAGTGCGAGAAGCGGATGTAGCGGGAGCCGAAAAAGAGGAGACTAATAAAGTGGCGGGGCCGCAGGCGTTTTCTGAAAAAGAGTTGGCGAAGATGAAGGCAGAGCAGGAGAAGTTGCGTTTAAAACGAGAGAAAATGAAGAAAAAGAGTATTAAAAAGTCAAAGAGAAAGTAAAGTTGGGATTTGATTTAAGGTTAAAGTTTTCGGAAGAAGAAACGGGAAGTTAAGATGCGTGGGCAAGGAAAGATGCAGGGGGTGAAACGGGGGCAGACGATTGTTGCGGAGCGGGAGCGGGCGGAGTCGGATTCGGAGAGGATGCAGGCGCGGAAGCAGCTGCGCCGGAAACGAGTGCGGTCGGTCGTGTCGGCATGCTTGATGCTGGCGATTTTGGGTTTGCTAACTTATCTTGGGGCGAAGGAGTTGGTCGGCTTTGGTAAGCGTAATGAAACGAATGAAGTTGAAGAGAAAAAGGTGGCGGCGGAGATTATCGATGAGAGCGGGCGGGGGCAGATTTCTTCGCGGATGAAGGAATATATTGTTCAGCTAGAGGAAGATTTTAAGGCTTTGGGCTATACGGTGACGAAGGTGACTTTGCCGGCGGCGACGAGTCGGGAATTGTATGTAGATTTGGCGGATGAGGCGGCTTATTTTAAAGTAAGTATGGATAGGAACGCGGCGGTGACGGCGGAGGATGCGGTGCGGATGATAAAATATTTGCGGGACAAGGACTTGCATCCGGAGTATGTGGATGTGAGAATTGAGGGGAAGGCGTATTATAAGTAGGGGGTTGATTTTGTTGAAAGATTTGATACAATATAGTTAATCACGATGACCGGAACATGCCTAAGGTTTCGACCGACCGCTAATGCCGGTCTTTTTTTGTAGTTTTGGAGGGTTGTGATTGGATATGTTCTATAATATCAATTAAATTTGTGATGTAGGGGCGGAAGGGATACAAGAGTTTCGAGTAGCGTTTAGTTGGTGCGATAATTCGTGCGAGTTTGTTTTTCTTTTGTAGGAATTCTAGCAAACAGGCGAAATCTCCGTCGCCGGAAATAATGACGGCTTGATTGTAGCGACGATATTCAATGGCGGCGGCATGTAAGACGAGTTCGGCGTCGACATTGCCCTTCATCTGACGTTTGCCATTTTCGGTGTAAAATACGACTGGTTTGAAGATGAGCTCGTAGCCGTATTCTCGAAATGCATCATAGAGTGACTCATTGTTTTTATCATAGCCGATAAAGAGGAAAGCTTTTGATACGTGGAACTTATTTTTGAGGTAGAGGCGGAGTTTGCGGTAATCGAGTTTTACTTTTTGAGACTTTGCGCCAAGATATAAGTTGTTGCCATCGATGAAGGCATAGTTGTTAGGGTTGGCGGGTTTTGCGGCTGAGTTAATAGGGTGTTTCATGATGCGTTCAATTATAACATACTTGTCAAGCGACTACCAAGCAGAAGTGTTTTAGGTTTCGGGGAAAAGTGAAGCTTGGGCGTCAGAGACTTTGCGGGTTCTAGAGGAGGGTTTGCGAGCGGAGTGGTGGGATTTTTTGGAGGGCGTAGTGGGGAGATTATTAGGGAGGAGGTCGCTAGGAAGAAGGGAAGTTTGAGTGAAGACGGGGATGAGGTCGGGAAGGTGGTTGCTATAAGAAATGGGGATAGGGCGGCTGGCTTCGGCGCGCTGTTTTTGGCGGGATTTGCGGGAGTTGGAGGTGTCGTGCGTTCGGCGGATGGAGCTGGTTGTGGCGGAGGAGTGCTGTGATGAAGAGCTGGCGGGGTTGCTGACGTGAGTTGATTTACGGGGGAGGGCTGCGCGAGCTTTGCGAGCGGCGGCTTTTTGTTTTTGGTATTCTTCTTCGGGGAGCCAGTCGTATTCCCAGCCGAAGCTGTCGAAAAGTTTTTTGAAGAAGCGGCGAGAGTTGATGTGTTTCGTCGTGCCCATGCGGGAGACGAAACCGTCGATGTCGCCTTCGCCGCGGGTGGAGAGTTTGTAGGCGGCTTCGAAAGCCTTGCGGCGGGAGCGACGGCTAGGAACGATGAAGCGAGGGTAGACGACGGTGCCGATGAAGGGGATACCTTTGCCGACGGGTTGGCGGTATTGCTTTTTTGGGTGAAGGGTGAGGTTTAGCTCGCGCTCGAGGTATTTTTGGATAGCGTTGACGTCGCGGAGGAGCTGTTCGCGCTGTTCGGAGGGGACGATGATGAAAAAGTCGTCGACATAGCGGCCGTAATGCTTGTAACCAAGATCGAAGGTGATGAAGCGGTCGAGCTGGTCGAGGAAAATATTGGAAAGGAGCTGGCTAGTCAAGTTGCCGATGACGATGCCGCGGCCTTTGGGCTGGTTGAAGAGGCTTTTCGAAACGGGAAGGTCGCGCCAGTCGGAGCGCGGGCCGCGGATGATGATGTTTTTCATGGGATCGTCGTGGATGATTTGTTTCCAGAGGAACTTGACGGTCTGGTCGAGTTGGTCGCGGTCGCAAGCGTGGCAGCGGATGCCGTTTTTATGATAGTATTCTTTGTTGTCGAGTGGGACGTGGGGAGTGGTATCGGGGTTATATTTGAATTGGCGGTCGAGACCCCAACAAATACGTTCATAAAGTTTGCGGTGGTCGAGACTCATGAAGTAGCCTTGAATATCGAGCTTGACGACGAAAGCGGGGCGGGTGTGATTCTTGGTGGCGCGGCGGATGTGGGTGGCGAGGCGTTGCTGGCCGAAGAGGGTGCCTTTGCCGACGCGGCAGGAATAGGAGTCGATAATGAAGCGGCGGTCCCACCAGCCGGCACAAACGTTATAAAGGAAATGGTGAATGACGCGATCGCGGAAAGGGGCGGCGACGATTTCACGGATGACCGGGTCGCGGACGATGAAGGCAACGCCGCGACTGGGTTTATAATACTGTTGGATAATGCAATCGCGAAGATAGATTAAGTTTTCCATGTCGTTGAGCTCGAAGCGATGTTCGTCGACGGTTTTGCGTTTACCCTTACGGGCGCAATCGTAGGCATGCCAGAGTTCGCGCAGGAGAAAATCCTCAAAGCGAGTATGACGAAAAGTGCCGAACTCTTCGTCGGCGAGTTTTTGGTCAGGGTTGTTTTCGTGAGGGTTGAAAAGACCGTCAGGGCGGTTGGGATACTGGTCAAGCATCAGCGTTTAGTGGCTTGAACGGCTTTGCTATAAGTCTTGCTAGTGATGCGGTCGATGAGGACGAGGTTTTCGAGGGTTTGGCAGATTTCGCGATGATGCATGAGCTGGAGGCGGTTGACATAAGCCATGCCGTTGCGAAGGCGGCGAGTGAGCTCGATCATTTTGGCGAGGTTGGCGTTCGGATTTGGGTTGTCGACGCGAGCGTATTCGAGGTATTGAATCATGAGCTCGTAAGATTCCATAATCATACGACGGCCAACGGTTTCGCGGGCGAGCTGGTCGGAGATATGCTTGAACTGATAATATATTGTGCGGTCGACTTGGGAGATGGCGTCGTAAAGAAGAGGAAGCGGAGATTTCGGGAGGATGATTGCGGAAATGCGCTCGGCGTCGCGCTGGGAATTGTCGCGGAGCTTGGCGATTTGCTCTTCGGTGTAGACTTTTGCGAGTTTATAATAATGAAACTCGGCGTCGCTACGCTCGGGGTCGGGGAAGATATTGATCGCGGCGAGGAGCTCGTTCAGGCCTTCGAGCGAGCGAAAAGAAATCGTCCCATCTTCGGAAACGGAGTAGTGGTCGGTGTCGACTTTGACAGAATAGCGCCAATGAATGCGGTCGGCGATGGTCATGGAAAAGAAGAGGACGGAATGGCCGGCGAGTTTTGAAAATCCGGAAGTGGAGTCGAAAAAGAGGAGGTGATGATCATTGAACTGTTCGAACTCCATGACTTTCGATTTAATGACGCGTTGGCGGTTGCTCAGGGCTTGACGAGCGGCGCGAAGATCGGCTTTTGCGGAGGGGTGAGCGCTGTTGCTGAGTTTCTCAATTACTTCCTCGAGCTCATGGAGATTGAGGTTGGCGTATTTTTCGATGTCTTGAGGCTTGATTGAAGCCTGTTTGGCCATTTTTGTTTTATTCCTTTTTCTGTATTCTATTGTAGCACTTACGCTTTCCGGTGTCGAGGGTTTTCTTTCAGAAAACTTTACTGGTGGGCGGTGCTCAGTAAAGTGAAGTTTTGTTCGGGGAAGTGTGGAGAAAGATTGTAGATGAATGACAGAAAGTTGACAAAAGAGCAAGTCGGGAATTGGAATAAGTTTGACGAGAAGTCAAAGAGGGTTTGCGGCGAGGGATTGTCTCGAGAAGACTGGGAGAGAAGGTGAGCGGGAACGGGGATGGAAGGGGTTTGTTCGGGTTTTGAGAGGGCGTTCGGTTTTGTGAGGGAAGGCGGAAAAGGTTATTGGGGTGGCGAAAAAGTTTATGGCAAGTCGGGCGAAAAAAATGTTGACATTGTGCTTATGTTGGCGCATAATGGATGTATAAGTAAAAGAGGAATAGGTATGACGCTAGACAAAAAGCAGCATACTGCTAGTGTTGGGCTGGCGGGATGTGTTGGTCTGCTCTCCCTGTTGCTTGTGTCGCTGGTGACGCCGTTGACGTCCGGGCGAGCGCACGCAGAGGGTGGTGACGAAGATATAAATAATGAAGGAGCCGACGGAGAATTCGGCGGTTTTGATGGTGAAGGTGAAGAATACACCGAAGAAAACGGCGATGGGATTATGTCTCTCGCTGCGACTAATTCTACGGTGACGATTTCCTTCAGTCCGACAGCTGCAACTGGGACAGTTACGCCGGTCGATTCGACTGGAGCTAAAGCGAAGGTTGATGTAAAGGCAACCGTTCGCGTCCAGAACTCGGGCGGGTATTCGGTCTATGTTGGTAGCAACTCTTCACAGCTGAAGAACGGCTCGAATGTGATCGACTCCGTGACTTCGGCAACAACTTATGCTAATCTTCCAGTAAACCGTTGGGGTTATTCCTTCGTAAAGGGAACAACCGTCCAGGATTCCTATAAAGCAATGCCAGCAACTCTGCGTAGCACGGCTTTGGACTCAAACACGAGCACAAGCATTAAGGACGAGACCCGGACTTATATGCTTAGCTTTGCTGCGAATATCGGTGCCGACAAGCCAGCCGGAACTTACACGAACTCGGTGACGATGAGCGTGGTTTCTAGCCCGCTTGAGGTGAGTAACGAGTTTGGTATTGACACGATGCAGGAGATGACTTCTTCCGTGTGTGCTGGCGTTGCGGCCGGTACAACCGATCAGCTTCGCGATACTCGCGATGGCAAGTATTACTGGGTTTCTAAACTTGCCGATGGCAAATGTTGGATGACGCAGAACTTGGATCTTGATCTCTCAACTTCGACAGCGTTGACTCCGGCAACTTCGGATGTTTCTACTAACTGGACGCCGGGTTATTCGACTGCCACTCAGGCTACTAGCTCGACGATTCTTGCGGATAATACTGGCCAGCGTTCTTGGAGCTTGGGTAATTATCGTATTACTAACCCGACCACGTCTAACGACTGTGGCTATCCAAAGAACGATGCCTCGCAATGTACGGCGCAGTTTACGGCATATACAACTCCGACGACACAGAATAAAGACGCGAACGCACACTATATTCTTGGTAACCACTATCAATGGAACGCAGCTACGGCGGGAACCGGCGGCACAATTTCAAGCGGTCAGGCTACGAGTTCGATTTGTCCGAAGGGTTGGAAGTTGCCAGAGTCGAACAGCACTGCGGTAGGTTCATTTGGCGGTCTCATTAATGCTGGTTCGATCGGTACCGATGTGGCTAAGTTGACCTCTGCTCCGTATTACTTCGTTAGGGGCGGCTACGTCAATCAGAGTACCACCTACCTGTTCGCCGTCGCCGGCAACTACGGCTACTACTGGTCTTCTACACCAAACTCTAGCGCCAACCGCGCCTACACCCTCTACTTCTACGGCACCACCCTCATCACTCCGTCCCGCAGCAATAGTCGGCAGT
>CANDYV010000032.1 GCA_947425085.1 uncultured Candidatus Saccharibacteria bacterium
CCCCGTCCAACAAAGCTCAAGGTTACGCTCTCCGTCGCCTTGTTCGTCGCGCCGTCTTAAGGGCTCTCGACCTCGGCATTGGCCAGGGTTTCCTCGAAGAAATCCTCCCAATTATCGCCGAGAATTACGCTGAACTTTCCGACGACATCCTCCCGAACCGCGCGAATGTCCTCGAAGTCCTGACTAAAGAAGAACAAGCTTTCCGCAAAACCATCAACAAAGGCGTCAAAGAACTCCAAAAACTCGGCGCCGACCAGCTCCTGACTGGCGCTGAACTCTTCAAGCTCCAAGACACCTACGGCTTCCCGCTCGAACTCTCCGTCGAAGAAGCCTACAAACTCGGCCTCAAACTCTCCGACGACTATCAAAACGAATTCAACAAAGCCCTCGACGAGCAGCGCGAGCGCAGCAAGACTGCATCGAAAGGCATGTTCAAGGGCGGCCTCTCCGACACTAGCGACCAGACCGTGAAATATCACACCGCCTGCCATCTTCTTCTCGCCGCTCTCCAGCAGGAAATCGACCCCTCGATTGAGCAAAAAGGCAGCAACCTCACCCCTGAACGTCTCCGCTTTGACTTCAATATCGATCACAAACTCACTCCCGAAGAGCTCGCCAAGGTCGAAGCTCGCGTGAATGAGTGGATCGACCAAGACCTCCCAGTCGTCTTCGCCGAATACGACAAAGATTACGCCTTCGACGACCTCCACGCCCACGGCTCCTTCCGTGACCGCTACCCCGACCGCGTCACCGTCTACGCCATCGGCGCCGACCTCGAAGCTCCCGCCGACGACAAAGAGAAGGTCTCCGTCGAAATCTGCGGCGGCCCCCACGTCACCCATACCGGCGCCCTTGGCCACTTCAAAATCACCAAAGAAGAATCTTCCAGCGCCGGCGTCCGCCGCATCAAAGCTATCCTCGAATAATATTCTGAGGCGCCGCCCGCCAGCAATACTTTCCTCCAAGGAGGGAAGTATTGACTTTTTCGCTTATGTGTGCTACAATTATAGAATAAGGTGTATCCTTGGCTACACTTAACATTTTGACGACTTAATTTTACACAGCAGAAACGAACGCGAAATATTTTATACAACTGTATTCAACTGTCAAAAAACTACCTGAGGAGGTGATTAAAATGGGCAGAAAAACCAGTTGTAGTCCCAAACACGGCAATCCCGGCAGGCTTAAGGGTCATCGCTATAACCAGAATGCTCGCGATTCGGCTCGCATGCGCGGGCACGAAGCTCGCGACGAAATTGCGCTGGTGCGTAAGCGTGCCGTCAAGCTCTCTGGGCTCCACGGCTCAATCAACGCGCTGGTCCGCAAATCCAACATTCTGACGGCGGCCAACCAACGCACAACCCATATGAACGTTGATGAGTTTTGCGCTTATGCCGAGGAGCTGCTCGACCGACTTTTTCGACTTGAACAACAAATTGTTCAAAACACCAAACGCGATTTCTGGCGCAACGATGAGGATCTGGCCATTATCTCGCGGGCACTCACCCTTGAAAAGCGCGCGAAAGAGTTGGACGGCGAGTTCAATCTTCGCCGCACCGGCATCCACTTTACATATCCCAGCGCTTCGGGACATTTTGCTCTCAACGACAAGGGAGTTAGTGCTTGCGCAAAGATTATACTTTGTTGCGAAAAAGACGAGCTGCGACGACAGGAACAAATCCATAAGTTAGTAGATAGCGGCGAGTGCGACAGTTACAAAACTGCCGAGCAACGAGTATGCCAAGCTACCGATGAGGATAATTTCCAGAATCTGTCCAAACGCAGTCCACTATTACCTTCGGAAAAGGAGAGTTCATGGCCCAAAAAGTCGTCACGATGAGTACCTTGGCCGCTCGCGGCGGCCACCCTTAGCCCCGGCTGGAGTTTTCTGGCCGGGGTGTTTTTTGCGCGCCGCTAAAACCATGTAGCTCCGCAACAACCACAACTCCGCAGTAACCGTAGCTCCGCAACAACCGTAACTTTTGCGACGATTGCCGTCTCGAACTGCTTATGCTAGAATAGAAAGAATGGATGGTCGTGTCAAAAATTCGCAATCAAACAGCGCTACGCAAGCAACCGGCGCCCCGACGGCGAACGCTTCTGCGCGCCGCGTAATCGTGCGCAATTCCGAAACCCTTCGCAAAACCGCAAAAGCCAGCAAGGTCGCGAAATCCCACGCACCCACAAAAACTCGCCAAACCGTCGCAAAACATAAATCAGCGACAACCCATAAACTTGCCAAAACCCACAAGCCCGCCGCATCAAATATGTCCCTCCGGAAATCCGCCAGCCAAAACCCGGCCGACAACTCCTCCTGGCAAAACCCCGTCATCGGCTACTGGGCTGCCAAACATCCCGCCTGGGCGAAAAAACACCCGAAACGTCTCAAGAAGCATCCAAAACTCTCTAAACCCAAGCGCCTCGAGTATCAAATTCTCGCCATGCTCGCCTTTTTCAGCATCTCCATTGGACTCTGGGAAAACTTTCGCCAGCTCTGGCTCCAAGAAAACGGCTTCTCAGCCACCGACGTCGGCAATATCATCGGCGTCGGCACCATCGCAAGCGCCGTCGCGCTCCTGCTCGTCGGCAAATACGTCAAAATGTCCCACATCAAGCGCTTCACGACTCTCATGCTGACGCTGCGCTGCGTCGACCTGCTCCTTCTCGCCCTCATCAACGGCACCGGCTGGCGCTGGCTGATTGATGTTTTTGCTATCCTCGACATCGCCTCGAGCGCCGTGATTATCATTAGCATTTATCCGCTCCTCACCACTATCATCAAAAGCAATACCGCCTACTCCCGCCGCAAACTTGTCGAGTATCTTTTCCGCGACGTCGGTATTATGATCGGCGGGATTTTTATCGGTCAGCAAATCGGCGGCGTCCTCATCGACTACAACGCCTGTCTCCTCATCGCGATTGTATTCCTTATCATCGCGAGCATCATTATCGCCCGCCTCGACCTCGTCTTGACCGAGAAAGCCCCCGACGACACCAAGTTTTCTGCCCTCCACTATATCACTCACAACAAACTCCAGCGCGGCTACATGGTCTACACATTCCTCGCCGGCGTCGCCTATAACACCGCTATCGCTCTAAAAATGCTCATGCTCACCGATTCTTTCGGTTTCTCCGCTGGTATTGCGACCAATTATCTCCTCATCGTCGGCCTTTCCGCTGATTTTATCGGCATCCTCGCGCTCAAATATTTCACCCCGAAGAGCGACTACCTCACCATGTTCCTGAAATTTGGCGTCCGTGGGATTTTTCTCGCCGTCGCCTTCCTTTCCAATAACAACTTCCTCTGCTTCCTCGCGCTGACCTGGACTTTGCTCAGCTCCACCGCCTACGAAAACGTTAGCGACGGTTATTACATCAACGCCGTCGACAACCGCCATCAGCTGAAATATAATACCCTCCGCTATGTCGTTCATCATCTCGGCATTGCGCTCGGGACGTTTCTCTGTGGTCAAATGTTCCAGTTCGGCCCCGGCCCGATTTTCGGTCTCTCCGCCTTCGTGATCATCTTCCAGCTTGCCGCCGGTTTTTACCTCATTCATCTTCGTCGCAGCAAGAAAACTCGCTGACTTTCAGCCCGCTACACCAAGACACCCGCTAGTACCCCTGCAACGAAGCATAACACTTGATATTATATTGCTTGTTATACTTCAAATCGCCCCTAAAATCTCAAAAAAGGAGTATAATATAAAAATGGATTTGATTTTGCGAGGTCTCAACCCGCCTCAGGAGGAAGCAGTCAAAACGCTCGAGGGTCCGGTTTTGGTTCTCGCTGGTGCTGGCTCCGGCAAAACCAAAGTTCTCACTCACCGCATCGCGAATCTCATCATCCACGGCACTCGCCCCGACCAGATTCTCGCTGTCACTTTTACGAACAAAGCCGCGAAGGAAATGCGCGACCGCCTTTGGAAACTTCTCCGCACGAGCGACGACCAGCCTCTCGAAGTTCCTCGCAACTTCATGCCTTACATGGGAACGTTTCACGGCATTTGTGTCCGTATCCTTCA
This sequence comes from uncultured Candidatus Saccharibacteria bacterium, assembly GCA_947425085.1. Classification (GTDB taxonomy): domain Bacteria; phylum Patescibacteriota; class Saccharimonadia; order Saccharimonadales; family Saccharimonadaceae; genus Nanosyncoccus. The sequence goes on from CANDYV010000032.1 coordinate 4,026, forward strand.
TATCGAAGCTGACGCCGCCGGCATTGACCGCAACTTCACAATTTATGATTCCGAAGACCAGCTCACCCTCATCCGTCGCATCATGCGCGCCATGAATATCGCGAATGATAAAACCCTTACCCCGAAAGCCGCTCACGGCATGATTAGCCATTGGCAAAATCTCGGCATGAGCCCTGCCGACGCTCGCCGTGAAGCCTACTACCCGAACCAGAAGCGCGCCGCCGAAATCTACGAGCAATACGAGCGCGAAAAAGCTGCCGCTTCCGCCCTGGATTTTGATGACCTGCTGACGAAAACTGCCGAACTTTTTGCGAAAAATCCCGAAGTTCGCGCCAAGTGGCAACGCAAATTCCGCCATATCCTGATCGACGAGTATCAGGATACAAACATCGTCCAATACAAGTTAATCAAGCTACTCGTGAACGAAGAGCGCAATATCTGCGTCGTTGGTGATGACTGGCAGTCGATTTATTCTTGGCGCGGCGCCGATTTTACAAATATCCTGAACTTCGAGCGCGATTTTCCCGGCGCGAAAGTTATCAAACTCGAGCAAAACTATCGCAGCACCGGCAACATTCTCGCCGCCTCGCAAAAAATCATCAACCAGAACAAAACCCGCACCGAGAAGACTTTGTTTACCGAATCTGGCCAAGGCGACCCGATTACGATTGAAGGTCTTACCGACGAAACCGCCGAAGCGAATTACGTCGCTCGCCAGATTACCCAGCTGAAATCCGCCGCCCACCTTGCCTCTGCTCATAATTCCGCCGTAGGGTCCGCAAAAACTTCTCATCGCACCGGCAGCTTCAGCGATTTCGCGATTCTTTACCGCACCAACGCCCAGTCTTACGCCTTTGAAAAAGCCTTCATTGCCGCCCGCATCCCCTACAAAATCATCGGCGGCGTCCGCTTCTACGACCGCAAAGAGGTCAAAGACGTCCTCGCCCTGCTAAAACTCATTGTCAATCCGGTCGACCGTGTCAGCTTCGAGCGTGTCGTGAAGAATCTACTTTCCGGCGTCGGCCCCGCTTCGCTCGAAAAAGTTTTTACTTATCTCGACGAGCGTCCCGAAGCTAACCTCGCCGACCTCCAGGGTCTTCTCGAAACCTCCACCCTCTCTCCGAAAGCTCGTAATTCCGTCGCTCATGTTTCCAACTTTCTCCACGATATGCGAAACGCTGAAGGGAACGACGACGGCGTCGGTCTTGTCCGTGAAACCACCGACCAGCCTACCGACCAATCCGCCTCCGTCACGACTATCCCTACTCCAGAAATCGTCGAGCGCATTATTAAATACTTCGACCTTCCCACAATTCTCCATAGCGACACGCCCGACGGCGAAGAGCGCATGCAGAACCTCGAAGTTCTCGCCTCAAACTCCAGTATCTACGAAACTCTCGAAGAGTTTCTCGCCGATGCTGCGCTCCTCAGCTCTGCCGACGAAAGCGCAGGGAATGATGTTGTCTCGCTGATGACTCTCCACGCCGCGAAAGGCCTCGAGTTCCCGGTCGTCTTCATGGTCGGCATGGAAGACGGGCTTTTCCCGAGCAGCCGCTCTGACAACTCCGAAGAAGAACTCGAGGAAGAGCGTCGTCTCGCTTATGTCGGTATGACCCGCGCCATGGAAGATCTCTTCCTGACTTTTGCGAACTCCCGCTTTAGCTTTGGAGGTCGTAGTTATAATATGCCGTCTCGCTTCTTGCTTGAGCTCGGTTATAATCCTTACGGTTCCGGCGAATTCGGTGACAGCGGAGTCTTCGGCGTCGACCAGGGCAGCCTTGGCGTCTCGCCCGAGTTCTCCGTTAGCGCTCCGAGCAATTCTGGCTTTGGTAGTCTCGGTATTCTCGGCGGCGATCCCGACGGCGAGTTCGGCACGCCCGCTACGCCCAGCCCCGAACCCAGCATCACCGATCCTTATGCTCCGCGCCGTCGCCCTCGCCAGACCTTCGCCTCCGACTCTACGCCCCGTCGCGCCGCATCCGCCTCGAAACTCTCCAGCCTCACTCAAAATCGTTTTCCCGAGCAAAATCGTTCCAGCTCCTCCTCGACCGATGTTTTTGATGATTTCGGCGCAGGTGACATCGACCCCTTCCCGGAAGACGTACCAGTTTTTGAATAATAACCATAATAAGTGGAGATCGGGCACAACAAAGGCAGCGAACGGAGAAGCCGTTGTTCCGATTGTTGTTGTTGGACGGACGAATATCGCTGGTGTCGCCGAAGATGAGGTTGTAGGCGTTGCTGCTGTTAGAGTTTGGTGTAGAAGACCAGTAGTAGCCGTAGTTGCCGGCGTTGTTGAACAGGTTGCTGGTATTCTGATTGACGTTGCCGCCCCTCGAGTATTATCGACGGCGGCCTAGCTCTGCTACCTATCTTGGCTAGATACTTTTCAGTCTAATCGTAAACGAGCCGAAGAAGCCTCTTTATCTTTCATCTCGCCATAGCGAGCCAGAAACTCCAGTCTAAGGCCATTGCTATCATGTAGCACCAAAGAGGGCTTCGCGATCTCCAGAAAAGAACTCAATCAAGCCGAAGCTATCAGCCCGAGGCGTGACCTCATTCCCGTAGGTTCTTATGCCTACAAAATCATTATAGCACTAGCATCCGGCGCACCATCTCCTCAAACGTCACAGGTACTTTGTGCTCGCGAACGTCGCATCCGCACAACTTCTTCGCGCCGCCTGCCAGTTCGCAAAAAGCTCCGCCCCAGCCGCCGCCCCGCCAAATAAGTTGTTTAAGTCTGTTGGGTAGACTTTTAGATTAATATCGCGATATTGTTGTTTTATTGTAAAAAAGGAATAAGATATGTGCTATATCGACGTATATATTATATATTGTACTTATTTGGCGGTTGCGGAGGCTGGGGCGGAGTTTCTTGATTTCGATGTGATGGCTGGAGGCGACCATTTTTTATTTTTTGGTCGCCTATTTTGACCCTTTTACCTCTGTTATGGCGTCATCAGATCGCGACCATTTTTTGAAAAATGGTCGTCATTTTAGCGGGCAATGCA
>CANDYV010000033.1 GCA_947425085.1 uncultured Candidatus Saccharibacteria bacterium
TCTATTGTAGCACACCTTAAGCGTTTTGTCAATGTCATTTTCTTTTAAAATGACATTGCTGGCTGCGTCGCTCAAGGGAGAAAACGAGTTTCCTTCTTATTCGCTATCCTCGCTAGGACAATAGTTTCCTGTGGAGCTAAGGCGCTACTTGCTGGAGGGCGGTTAGCCCCAGAAGCCGCGTTTTTTGTTCTTGGGGTCGCGGAACTCTTCGAGGAGTTCTTTTTGGCGCTTGCTGAGGTTTTTCGGGGTCTCGACGATAATAGTGACGATGTGGGGGCCGCGGTCGCCGTCGGAGCGCATCAGGGGGACGCCGTGGCCGGAGAGCTTGAACGGGGTGCCGGATTGGGTGCCGGCGGGGACTTTCATGCGGACGTTGCCGTCGACAGTTTCGACGTCGATTTCGGTGCCGAGGGCGGCGTCGACCATGGAGACGACTTTTTCAGAGAGGATGATGCTGCCTTCGCGGGTGAGATGTTTGTGCGGCTTGACGCGGACGAAGACGTAGAGGTCGCCCTTCGTGCCGCCTTTCGGGGCGGCGCCACCCTTGCCGCTCAAGCGAATAGACATACCGTCGTCGATGCCGGCAGGGATTTTGACCTTGAGATCTTTGCCGTCGGCGGGGACGACTTTTGTGGTGCCGAAGATGGCCTCCTCGAAGGTTAGAGTGACGGTCGCGCGATAATCGGCGCCGCGGGCGGGGCGACGTTGGCCGCCGCCGAAGCCGAAAATTGAGCCCAAAATGTCGTCGAGGCCGCCGCTGCCGCCAAAGTCGAAGTTGAAGCTCTGGCCGTTGAAGTTGAAATTGCCGTTCTGGAAGGGGTTACCTCCGGCGCTCGAGCCGGCGCCACCGACGCCGGCGTGGCCGAATTGGTCGTAGCGGGCGCGTTTCTGCTTATCGGAAAGGACTTCGTGCGCTTCGGAAACTTCCTTGAACTTTTCCTCGGCTTCTTTGTCGCCGGGGTTTTTGTCGGGATGGTATTTGACCGCGAGCTTGCGGTATGCTTTTTTGATTTCGTCGTCAGAGGCGGATTTCGACACGCCTAATATTTCGTAATAATCTCGTTTTGCCATAGTGTTATTCTAGGATTGTTTAGTTGTTCTCGTGGGATTTCCTGCGAGATTTCTCCTTGGACAGTAGTTGACATTACTATTAGTCTTTGATAGAATAGGATTGTATTTTTGGTTTTTACTGCTTCTTAGAAGCAGTAATTTCTATTTCTAGAAGAGGTTTGTTTAGTAAACGAAGTCTCAAAACCATAGGATACCCTCCTTTCTCCAAATGCTTAAAAGTGCCTGCCGGATCACTACTGTCCTGCCTTATATTTTAGCACTTCTTGGTTAAGATTGCTAGGGTGTAATGGACTTTTAGGCGGAAATCGGGGTTTCCGCGGAGGAATTCGTCGACGGCGCGGGCAGAGCCGGGGAGCTCGGGGTTGTTGTAATCGTGAGCGATGATGATTCCCTTCTCTGTAAGGCGGGTTTTGACGAGGTTGAGGCTGGTTTTGATGGAGCCGTAGAGGTCGCCGTCGCAGAAGGCAAAGGCGATTTTCTCGGGGAGATCGTCGGGACTGAGGTCGTCGAACCAGGCCTTTTTGACGATGACGGAGGATTGAGGGGCTCCGGCCTGTGGCTCGGTTGGCTCGGGGAGACGGCTGGCGGTTTTGAGGCCGTGCTTGCGGAGTTTTTCGATGACTTCGCGCTTAGTGACGAGGAGCTCACCAGCTTTGAAGTTGGCGCCGGCGCCGGAAGCATCTTCTCTGGTCTTCTCGGGGAGACCAGAGAAGGAATCGTAGATCCAGAGGTGTTTCGGAGAGGCTTGAGAGGTTTGAGACGGTGGCGTTTGGGAGTTTTCCACAAGGTTTTCCACAGGGCGATCTGCGGGTAAAGCGGGAGATTTCTGGAGGAGTTTGCCGAGGAGGACGGAAGTGTCGCCGCGGTAACAACCGAGCTCGACGAAATCGCCTTCTTCCGGGTTATCGGCGAGGGCTTGGGCGGCGAGACGGAGGATTTCGGCGGTCTCGGCGGGGGTGACTTGGTCGTTAAGCTGGGAGTTTGATTGAGATTTCATGGGTTTGATGCGAATTGGTTTTGTAAATTGTGAGGCTTCATGCCACTACAGATAGACCCTCGATGAGGGGTATGATACTATTGTAGCACAGGTGGGTGATTTTGTCAATGGTCGGAAGGGTTTTGAGGGGGCTTTTTGAGGAGGTCGAGGAAGTTGTGGAGGAGGGGGCGGAAGACGAGATAGAAGAGGTAGCCAAGGAGGCCGCCGAGGACGTTCGTGATGAGGTCGGTGATGTCGGCGGAGCGGAAGCTGTGAAGGAGGGGCTGGAGGGTTTCGATGGTGAAACTGAGGAGGAAAGTGAGAAAGAGAACACGAAGGAGACCGAGGAGTATAGAGCGGGCGGAAGAAGGATAGCTGCGGCGCTCATGGTCGGTGAGGGGGAGAAGGAAGCCAAAGGGGACGGTCATGATGATATTGAGGGCGATTTGGCGCACGAAGTCGCCGCGGCCGTGGGTGACGTCGATGAAAGGGGTCATGTTCATCGGGACGTAGGGGTGGTCGAGGATGAAGGGGAGGGCGGAGATGATTGGCATGAGGGTAAAATAGAGGACGAAGGATAGGTAAATATACATTAGGGTATTGACGAGGAGGACGTCGTTCCCTCTGCGGCGCCATTTTTTGAAGAAAATGAGAAAATAGAGGGCGATAAGGACGGCGAAATCGAGGAGGCTTTTCATAGGTTTTGGTGTTTCATATGGTTAAAGTCGGTAGGCTATTTGGTTCCCTGTGCGGCGAGGAGGATTTCGGCGCGGCGGAGCATGGCGGCAGCTTCGTCGGTGTGGATGACGTAGATGGGTTTCGAGCCTTTTGCGGAGATGTCGATGTGGTCGCTGTCGCCGAGGCCGGCGTCGTTTTTCTGGTCGTCGAGTTTGAAGCCGAGATATTCGAGGCCGGCGACGATATCGCGACGGATTTCGGCGTTGCGTTCGCCGATGGTGGCGGTGAAGACGAGGGCGTCGGTGCCGCACATGGAAGCGACCATTTCGCCGATGGCGCGCTGGATGCGATAGATATACATGTCATAAGCGAGCTGGGCGCGGGGGTTCGAGGCGCGCAGTTCGAGGACGTCGCGCATGTCGCCGGAGACGCCGCTGACACCGAGAAGGCCGCATTGGCGGTTCAAGTATTCTTCGATGGCCTCGTCGTTCAGGCCGAGCTCGTGCTGGATGGCGATGGCAGCGGCCGGGTCAATATCGCCAGAGCGGGTCGCCATCATGACGCCTTCGAGAGGGGTGTAGCCCATGGTCGTATCGTAGGAATAGCCACCTTTAATCGCGGTAAGGGAGGCACCAGAACCGAGGTGGCAGGCGACGACGCGCTCGGGGAGAAGGTCGTGATCACGGAGGTAGTTGCGGACAGCGCCCATAGAAAGGCCGTGATAGCCATAGCGCTTGATTTCGGCACGATTCGCGAGGTCGACGTCGATAGCGTAGAGCTTATGAACTTCGTCGCGGGTATGGTGAAAGTGGGAGTCAGAGATGATGATGACAGGGGTTTCGGGGAAAGTTTCGACGCACTTGGAGATTTCGGCGGCGATGACCGGGACGTGGAGCGGGGCGCGGCGTTTTTCTCCTTCGAGGAGGCGGAGACACTCATCATCAACGATGTAGTCGTTGTTGAAAAATTCGCCGGTCGCAACGACGCGAGCGAGGATGCCGTCGAGAGTGTCGTCGACGGAGAGATAGCCGGTCTCGGTGAGAATATTATAAGTATAACGGATGGTGTCGGCGATGCGCTTGAAGCCGTTGGTGAATTTTTGAGTGCGACCGTCGGAGTGTTTCAGGGTACAGATTAATTTCTTGTCTTCGGTCTCGAAGTGGAGCGAACAGACCTCCTGACCGTTTTTGTAGAGGGCATACTTGCGAGAAGATGAGCCGGGGTTAGTGACGAGAAATAGTTTTTCCATGATAACTCCTTTTCTCTAGTATAACAGGTTTTCGGAAATTTGAGGCTAGAAGGAGAACTTTTGGTGTTTTTGGCCCATGGCGGTATCGTAGTAGATATTGTAGCGGCCGGAGGTGAGCTCGAGGGCGAGCGACCAGATAACTTCGTCGTTATAGACATAGTGCGAATCGCGGAGAATGCGCCAGAGGTCGGTAAATTGGAAGCCGGGGAGCTGGCGGGCGATGAGATGATCGGCTTCGGCGTAGCGGAGGAAGGAGGTCGTTGTCGGGTTGTCCTTCAGGACGCGATCGAAACGCTGCAGGTCGGGAGCGAGGATGTGGTTCGTCTGGATGAGAACGCCATCTTCGCCAGGGCGGACGACGGCGTAGGTCTTCGCGGCATGCTCGACGGCGGCGACATCACCTTTTGCATCGGCGATAAGATAGTTCTTCGGGACACAGGCGGGGAGTTTCGCGAAGGCATTGAGGGCCTGGCGAGTGGTTTTGCACTTCTCGGCGACGTAGCGGATGAGGTGAGCCGGCTTCAGACCGTAATTCCATTTGTCGATGTGGGCGTAAGTGAGACCGATATAGAGGCCATGTTCGTTGACGGCGTCTTCAAAATATGGCTTGCGGGTGTTTTTGCCGGTGTGGTGGCGCCAGACACCTTCGTCAGAAAAGGCGAAATAGCGGTTCGCACCGGTGAGGGCGATAGCGTAGCTCTCGAAGAATTCGCGGGAGTTCGGAAGCCAGTCGTAGTTGCGGCCGACGAAGCATTTGTCGTTTTCGCGTATGGCGAAGATGGTGCAACCGTGCTGGTGAGGATTGACTTTGCGGCGCTGGCTGTCGACGGAGCTGGCGATTTCTTCGTAGAGTGAGAGGTCAGGCTCAAGATGGAGAGCCTCGGCGGTGGCGAGAACTTCCTCGATAATTTCGGGGTAATATTGCTGGTAGATTTTTTGTTGGACGCGGAGGGTGTCCATGTTCGCAGTGGTAAAGAAATCGTGACCGTTCGCGCGAAGGCGTTCGGCGAGAAAACGGCCGTAATCGGCGTGAGAGCCACTAAACTTAAGCATAAGTTTATTATAGCACAAAATGGTCGGTTGGAAAACTTTGCGTGAATATTGTGTGTTTTTGGGTTATATTCACGGAAAGTTTACGTGAGTTTTGGGTATTTTTAGGTTGGATTAACGGGAAGTTGCGGGGATGATGACGGCGATAAGGTGGGCTTATAGTAAGAGAAAGGGCGCCGCCTCTCGTATGTCGACTGGTGTTGTCGGTTTTGAGAGGAAGCGCCCGGAGGCGGGGATTGAGATTAGCGGTCGGGCTGCTCCGGCTGCTCGGGTTGTTTGAGGAAGCAGTTGATGAGGCTGAAGCCACAGGCCGCGATAATCAGGACACAGGGGTAGGCGACGAACGCCATGAGTGAGAGGAATGCGTCCCTCGTATAGCCGCTGATACTAGTGAAGCATGCCAGTATAGGGCTAATGACCCCAAGCGCCTTGAGGAGGAGCGTGATAGGACGGCGCCACCGGTCGGGGATTGTGGGTTTGCCCGTTGCGACAATGAAGTCAACAATGAGATCGGGGAGAAGAAGGAAGGCGGCGACAATCTCGAGGATGAGGCTGGTCTGGAAGAAGGTCTGAAGCTCGGGGCTGTCGCGAATGGTGTAGAAACTGAGGTAGGACGCCATGAAGATCATGGCGAAGGCAAAGGCGATGCCGATGATATCGGCGACAATCAGGGACAATGGTTTTCTCATGAAAACACCTCCAAAGAAATTGGCCAGCTGAGATCTCAATCCATTGAAATTGCGAAGGTGAGATTTTGGCTGACCTTATCTTTCTATTGTAGCACATGCTGGGGATTTTGTCAATACTTGCCTATGTTGGGATGTCGAGGGCAGGAGAAACCCGCCTTTGGGGAGGCGGGTTCTCGTTTTTTTCGGAGATAGTTGAGGCCTATTATTTGGGCTGCGAGAAGCGGCCCGGGTTAGCTGCGATTATTTGTCGACAACTTCGCCTTCGACGGGCTCGTCGTCGGACTTGGAGTCGTCGGATTTAGCGTCAGCGTTGTCGGTCGAGGCGTTGGCGTCGGCGGTGGTGTTTTGATACATCTTAGCACCGATCGGCATGAGGACGCCGTCGAGAGTCTTGATGGCTTCTTCGTATTTATCCTTGTCGGCGGAGGCGTCATTCAAGACCTTCTTCGCCTCTTCGACGGCTTCTTTGATGGTCTTGACGTCGTCTTCGGTGATTTTGTCCTTGAAATCGTTTGGCATTTTCTCGGCTTGGTAAATCTTGTTCTCGAGCTGGTTCTTGGCGTCGATCGACTCACGCTTTTTCTTGTCTTCTTCGGCGTGAGCCTCGGCTTCGGCCTGAGCCTTCTCGATGTCTTCCTTGCTCATGTTGCCAGAGTTCTGGATAGTAATCGACTGCTCTTTGCCGGTTCCCTTGTCTTTGGCAGTGACGTTCAAGATACCGTTGGCATCTAGGTTGAAAGTAACTTCAATCTGCGGAATACCGCGAGGAGCGGGAGCGATACCATCGAGAATGAAGCGACCAAGAGACTTGTTGTCGGCGGCCATTTCGCGCTCACCCTGCAAGACGTGAATCTCGACTTGAGGCTGATTGTCAGCGGCAGTGGAGAAAATCTCAGACTTGCTGGTTGGGATGGTGGTGTTACGCTCAATCAACTTAGTGGAAACGCC
>CANDYV010000034.1 GCA_947425085.1 uncultured Candidatus Saccharibacteria bacterium
CAGCAGAGCTGAGGACACCAGTGCCTGGAGCGGATGGATCTTTCTGATCGTCACCGTTGTTGTCACCTGGCTTGTCGTCGTCTTCAGGTTTGTTGTCTGGGTTCTCAGGGAGAACTGGAGCAGCAGAGATGAGCTGTTCGTAGGTCAATTCATCGTTGTCGGTTGCAGTCTGCATGAGCTTCAAGAGACCAGTCGTTGCGTTAGCAAGAAGATCATAGCGCTGAGCATCGGTGTTGGTGCTAGCGTTCTTGATAGCGGTTTCGATTGCTTCGATCTTGGTAACAACGGCGCTCCAGTTAGCAGCGTCAGCAGGAACAACCTTGTTCAAATCAGCGATGCTGTTAGCTTCGTTGACGGCCTTAACCTGAGCCTTAGTCAAACCGAGGTTACTATTCTGGAGAGCTTTCTGGTAAGCATCGAAAGCATTGAAGGTAGTTTCAGCGGTGTTAACAGCTTCGACGGCGCCTTTGTAAACGCTGTAGTCTTCAACCTTGTCGTCACCGTCAATCACGCCTTCAGCGGCGGTTTTGACATCAGCAAAGGATTCGGTATACTCGCCTTTATCGTTTTTGACTGGGTTAAAGGTGTAACCAAGGGCGCGCATAGCCTCAGCAACGCCATTGATAGCAGCAGTAGAGCCGATTTTGGCGTCATCAGCGCCCATAGCCTCGACGAGCTTGGCATACTTGCCGTAGTTGGAGCCAACAGCGTTCTTCAAGTTGTTAACGTTAGAATTCATGGCAGCAACAGTTGAACCACCAGTAGTGGTAGAACCAGTAAAGTTCTTCAGCGCGTTAACCAAAGCGGTGTTAGCGTCTGCAACATCCGTAGCGCCGACAGTAGCGTCTTTAGCTTTGGCGTAAGTAGCGAAAGCTTTGTAGGTCGCGTTGCTGGTGACGTAGTTCACAGCAGACTTAAGGTTGTCGGTGGTAGCGGCATTGGTAGTGGCACCAGTGTCGACGAGAGGCATAATGCCCTCTTCAGCGTAAGTGCCTGCAACTGGAGCAACGACGCCCAAAGCAAACGCTAAAGCGAGAGCAGCCAAGATTTGACTTTTCTTCATTTGATATATCTCCTCAAATTAATTGGTATCTAACTCTCATTTTACGCAATAAAAAAAAAAAATGTCAAGCATTTTATTACAGATTTGTGGAAAAATGGGGAGAAAATGGGAGATTTTGGGCGAAAAGTTGACAAATCCCGCCGAAAATGGCGGGATTGCCGGATTTTCTGGTTTTGCTGGATTTTTGAGATTCCGGGGGTTTCTGAGGGTTTGTGGGTTCTGGGTTGAGGATTAGTGCTTTTTGCCGGTTTTGGATACTTCTGGGTGCGTTTTAACGCTTTTTGGATGCGGAGCGCGGTGTCGCGGCGGTTCTGCGAGAGGAGACTGATTTGGCGGTGCTGGAGGCCTTGGACGAGGGTTTGGCGGATTTTGCTGTCGATTTTTGGGAGGTTTTTGAGCCGGATTTGAGGGACTTGGCGGAAGATTTAGTAGTCTTGGAAGTGGTTTGAGCGGCGTTTTTCGAGGATTTTGAGGCAGTTTTGGAAGATTTGGCGGATTTCGGGGAAGTTTTCGGGGTGGTGGAGATTTCTACCTCAATACGGTCGAGGTGGAAATTGCGGCCGGATTTGCTGGAGTTGGTGGATTTTTTGCTGGATTTGCCGGATGTGGAATTGCGACGGCGGGAGCCGATGAACCAAGCGAGGGCGGCGCCAGACGCAACAAGAACACCGGTGATGACGGTCGTGCCGAGAGCGCCGACAGCGTTCGCGGCGTGCTCAATCGTGGCGAGAATGCCGGTGTTCGGGGAGGAACTGCCGGGTTTCTGGGTGCCGGGGTTAGTGGATGGCTTTTGGCTGTCATCGGAGTCGTCTTTATCATCTGGGTTCTCCGGAGTGACTGGTGTGTTGGTGGTCTGGATGATAAAGTTGCCGTTCTCATCTTTGACGAGCTGCTGGTCGGCTTCGAGATAGTCTTCGAGACCTTCGTCGCTACTGAAGTTGCCGCCGGTGATGACGGTCTCGGCGGGCGAAACGCTATCGAAAACAGGCTGGTCAGGGGCGGAGCGGAAGGTGCCGCCAGAGATGGCGAGGCGCTGGAGGTTGCTGCCAGCGGTGCGGGAGGCGGTGCTGCCGTATTCGGAGAAAACTGGACCCTGGGCGCTTTCGTAGGTGCCGGATTTGACTTCAATGTCGATAGCGCCGGCATAAGGTTGACTGTTTTCAATTTGGATGGTCGAACCGTTCGGGGTCATGCCGCTGCCGGTAGATTCTTGGGGGTTGTGGGCGCCGGTGGCTTTCAGGGTCGAGTTTTCGAGGACGAATTTACCAGATTTCAGCCCGAGCGGGGTGGCGCCGGTCAAAGTTGCGCCGTTTAAGTGCCATTCGGCATAGCCAGCGGCGAAAATTGCAAGGTCGTCGGAAGAGGTGACGGTGCCGGTGAGGTTGATGACGGGAGCGTTTTCGGTGCCCTGGATGTTGCCGTTGACGCTGATGCCGTAGGGGGCGTCGATGGAGCCGGCGAAGTTGATAGTAACGCCGCGAGCGAGCTGCTTATCGGTGAGATAATGAATAGCGAGGCCGTAGCTGTTTTTGGTGACGATTTTGACGTCGCTCTCGACGGTGAGGGTGGTATAATTCTCAAAACCAGAGTCAGCGTCGGAGCCGGTGACCCAGAGAATCGCGTCGCCGGTCTGGCTGGCGTCGTCATTGCTTGAGAGAGTGCCGTTTTTGATGGTGACATTTCCCTGCTCGATGGCAAACATACGGTTCAGGCCGCCGGCGAGTTTCAGGGTTTTGCCCTGGAGATCGAGGTCTTCGGTCAGAGTGATAGTGCTTTCGATAATGATCGTCTCAGCGTCGGAGGCGAGAGCGGCTTTTAGCTCGTCGAGGGCACTAGCGGCTTCGGCGGAGATGGTTTCGTCGCCGGTCTGGGTCTCAGCGTTGGTCTCGTCAAGCTCGACCGGAGCGACCATGCCGTCTGGGACATTGCGCTCGATCGTGCTGGTTGTTCCCTCGGACGCGCCCTCCTCGGCGGAAGCCTTGCTATCAGAGGAGAGTAGGGCGGGCGCCGCCAAACCGAGCGCCATCGCTAGCGCGAGAACTGCCAGAATATGGCTCTTTTTCATATGATTTTTCCTTTTTAGTGTTTGTGTATATACTACCTATGGTTTGATTATAGCGAGTTTAGCGAAAAAGTCAAGAACGGACCACTCCTATCAAAGCAGCCAATATTTTCTTCGGGGCGCGTCGATGACGCCTGCCGTCGCAGGGACGGAACTAGGCGCCAACGCGGTCTTTGGAGTTGCGGCGGGTGGCGTTTTGGTCGATGTAGTCGATGATTTTTTCGGCGACGTTGCGGCCGGTGACTTTTTCGATGCCGAAGCCCGGAGAGGCGTTCACCTCGAGGACGAGCGGACCGCGAGCGGAGCGCATGAGGTCGACACCGGCGATGTGGAGGCCCATGGCCTTCGCGGCTTTGACGGCGATGCGGCTTTCTTCGGCGGTCAATTTGATGCTGGTTCCCTCGCCGCCTTTGTGGAGGTTACTGCGGAAATCGTCATCGAGAGATTGGCGTTTCATGCTGGCGACGACGCGCGAGCCAACGACGAAAGCACGGATGTCGACGCCGGCAGATTCCTTGACATACTCCTGGAGGAGGATGTTTGTGCCATCTTCGTTATAGAGGTAGAAGGCCTGGAGAGCGGACTTCGCAGCTTTCTTCGTCTCGGCAAGGACGACGCCGTTGCCGTGGGTGCCGGAAGCGAGCTTGATGATGACCGGGAGGCCGATTTGCTCGAGAAGGTCGTCAATGTCGGCGGTGTTGCGGGAGACAAGGGTCTTCGGAGTGTCGATGCCGGCTTTGGTCAGAATCTGCTGAGAGCGGAGCTTATCACGAGCGCGGACGATAGCGATCGAGCTAGAGGCCGTCCAGACGCCTTGCATCTCAAACTGGCGGACGACGGCGCAGCCGTAGCGGGTCATGTTGTTAGAAATGCGAGGCAAAATCGCATCGAAACCGGTGAGATTTTTGCCGTGATAATAAACGTTAGGATGCTTCTCGTCAAGCGAGAGGTAACAGTTTTTATATTTTACAACTCGAACCTTATGGCCACGCTTCTCGGCTTCCTCGACGAGGCGTTTGGTGGAATAGTTGGCGTTGCCGTTCGATAAAATTGCAAGCTTCATTCTTCTATTGTAGCACACCTTAAGCGTTTTGTCAAGGACTTTTTAGGAAAAGTCCTTGCTGGCGGGCGCCGTCTCGGAAAGAAAAGTAAACCTCTCTTTCCCTCGACTCCTACGCCAGGGCAATAGTTTTCTATAGGGAACCTATTGCCGACTGCGTCGTCCAGAAGAAAGAGCTGGGCTAGCGATGAAAGACTTTGTAGATAAAGGCGCGGAACTTCTTGGCGTGAGGACCGTATTTCTCTCCGATGCGCCGAAGGTTATCGTAACGTCCGATGGCGGTGGCGGGGAGAAGGAAGTCCATGTGACCAGCGATTTTGCTGCTACAAGGATTACAGACGCCGCAGGGTTCGCCTTTGATAGGGCGATGGCAAAACCAGATTTCGCGCATAATATCTTCGTAACCCCAATCTTTAATCTGTTTACGCATTTCCGGTTCAGTAGTGTCCATGATCGGAAATTCAAAATCGCCAAGGAGAGCGACAAGCGCCGGGGCGCTACTGGGGTCAATACGCATGTCAGGAGTCAATGCGCCAAATTGGCGGATAATCGCAGAGCAAGCGCAGGTTTCCGGAGAAAGGGCTTTTTCGAGACCGAGCGCGACGGTCGGGAATTCAGAACGGTTTTGCTTGATAAAACTAGCGAGATAACGATATTGATAGCCGAGCGGCCGCTGGCCGTCGGGAAGAGCCGCCGCAATATCATCAAAGGCTTGGGCGACTTCCGGGTCAATATTGATATCTTTCAGGTTAAAAACGCGATAAGGTAAGAGCTGGCCGGTTTTGATGCGGGCAGAAATCAGAGCGGAAAGACGATCAAGAGCGGCGAGTTCGCGATCGCGGCTTTTCCGCTTTGGGTTATAAATATAGATAGGCTGGACCGCGTAGCCAGCGCGTAAAAGCCGAATCACCATATAAGTTGAATCCCAGCCGCTAGTCCAGAAGACTGGACGAGCTTTGTTTGTTGAGGTATGAGATGACATGATGAGCGCCTATCGTTCGTAGTGTTTAGTAATGAGGGCGGCGAGGTTGAGGCCGGTGCGTTCTCCATAGCGAAGGAATTGCGGAGAGCGGTTCGCTTCGATGACCTTGTGCTCACCGCCAGGGAGGACTGCAATGTCGAAGCCGACGACATCGAGCGGACATTTCTCCATGACTTGATGAATAAAAACAATTTCATCAGGAGTCAGGAGGCGATCGCCGATGATTTTGACTTTGCCGCTGGCCTTGCTACTTTTGATGCTGGCTTGGTCGAGGATATCTCCACCAACAACGTAAATGCGAAGTTCTTCTTTGATATCGAGAAGTTCCTGAATAACCCAGCTATCGTCAAGAGTGCGACCTTCGAGGTCGAAGAGAATATTCTTCGCACGCTGAGAGATGCGAGGTTTGGCGAGGTTGCTGCCAGGGACGAATTCATGCTGACTTGGAAGCCAGGTCGTCGGGTATAGCTCTCGATAAGTTTCGGATTGGAGGTATTTATCTTCGAGCTCGAGTATATCCTGGAAGCTGGTGATATGGTCGACGATTTGGGCGTCTTGATGTTGGGCGATGAGTTGGTCGATATGGAAGGGATCGGGCTGATACTCGGGGTCGTTAAAAGGGTCGCGGAAATAAACTAAACCGGCTGATTGAGGCGTTATTGGTTCGTCGTAGTAGCGAACAGTCCAGCCAGCCTGAATGAAAAAGCCGAGCGAGGTATCGTTATGAGTGGTATAGAGGAGTTTCGACGATGCATTATCGAGGCTTTTGGGATTTTGAATATCATTAGACATTATTGTTTCTCCATGTATTTTTGATGAAATTTCTGGGGGTCTTCGCAAAGCTCACAGTTCAGGGCGTCATTGATAGGTCGGGGCGGATATGGGACACCGAGTTTTGAGACATCAACAAGAAACTTGCCGTTCAGGGCTCGACGCCCGATGAGAACCGGGAAATCGTTGCGACTGCGGTCGGCAAGGGTGTAACTAATACGAATTTTTTTGCCTTTGATGACGGTCGAGAGAGCAACCATGTAGCGGATAGTTTCGTGGCCGGTGGAGTTACGGACATTGCGAACTTTGAAATCATCAGTCGAGAGGCGTTCACCGGTATAAAGCGGGCTTTCGGGAGCAAAAAGAGAAAACTCAAGACGGTTGTCAGGAGTCAATTGGATATTGCTAGCCCAGATAGACGAAATGGTCGCGCCAGTGTCGACCTTAGCGGGGACATGTTTGATGCCGGCAACTTTAATCTTAACGCTATTACCAATAACTGGGAGCGTTTTGACGGCTTCCTCGTGGTTTTTCTTGCGATCTTCTTCGCGGTTGGAGGGCGTTTTTGATGATTTTACTGTTGCCATATACTTCTATTGTAGCACACCTTAAGCGTTTTGTCAATGTCATTTTCTTTGAAAATGACATTGCTGGCTGCGTCGCTCAAGGGAGAAAACGAGTTTCCTTC
>CANDYV010000035.1 GCA_947425085.1 uncultured Candidatus Saccharibacteria bacterium
GAGATGGCGGCACAAATCCAGCAATATCAAGCGAATAATAATGGACGGTTACCAACAACTGGTTCTATCGCGGCTCAGCCGGTTGGTGCTGATGGCAACGTTAATATGACTGTATATAGAACTGATTGCGGTTCAAATAATATGGCTTGTAAACTGATTAGTGATTACGTTAACGGTGCGACGACAACTTATAGTGAGTGGGTGGATCCGGATGGCTTTGGTTATGGTTTGACTATCGGAACGTTTGCTAATTATGGTGACGCTGCTAATAGTACGCCTTTTAGCGATCATATGGCTTATTTATTGACTGGTGCGCGTTGCAATGGAGATACGGCTGAGGCATCAACTAATGCTCGGGACTTCGTGGTTGTTTATCGACTTGAAGGCTCTGGCATGATGTGTCGATAAGTCTTTGAGTTTTTCGGAAAGGTAGCTCGCGAGAGCGGGCTGCTTTTCTGTTTGAATAGTTATTTGCGGGCGGAAAAGTTCTTGTACTCGTTTTGTAGGTTTCCAGTTTTGGTTGAGGGTTTTTGTGGTATGATAGAAATATATGACGGATGTGATGATTGAAGCTTTGATTTTGGTGATGATGTTTATGCTGGGGGCGATTTTTGGGTCGTTTGCGTGCTGTCAGGCGTGGCGGTGGCATTATAAAGTTTATGGCAAGAGAGATCTTGGGCAGTGGTCGGTGTGTTTGCATTGTAAGAAGCGAATCCGCTGGTATGATAATATTCCGATTGTGTCGTGGCTAGTGCTAAGGGGGAAATGTCGGAATTGCCATAAAAAGATTGGAGTGGCGGATTTCGTGTCGGAGGTTGGTTTGGCGGTGGCGTTTTTGATGCTGTCGTGGGCGTATTTGTTGCCGATGGTGGAGAATTGGAACTTGCTTGCGCGAAACCCGGCGGATCTTGCGGTGCAGATGGCGATTTTTGTGATGACGTTGATGATGCTGGTGGTGTTGACGGTGCTGGCGGTTTATGATGCAAAGTGGGGGGAGTTGCCAGTGGTTTTGCTGATTATTGCGGTGATTTTTGGGGCGATTATTGCGATTTTGAGGATTTATGCGGTGGATCTTGAAGGAGGGAATGTTTGGGGGGCGATTGGTAATGCGGTGGCGGGAGTGGGGATTTTGGCAGGGACGTGTTTCGTGATTTATAAGGCGTCGAAAGAGCGGTTGATGGGGGGAGGGGATTGGATTTTGGCGTTGGCGCTGGCGCTCGCGCTTGCGAACTGGTGGCTGGCATTGTGGACGATTTTCTTGGCGAATCTGCTCGGGGATGTGATTGCGCTACCGAGTGTGATGAAGAAAAAGAGCCATGTGGTGCATTTTGGACCGTTCTTGGTGTCGGCGTTTGTGATTGTGTTGATTTTGGGGAATTGTTTGCCGTTGCTGTTGAGTCAGTTGTAGGTCGATCTAATTGGTGTCATTCGGTGTCGGAGTGAAATTTCTCGTGGACTTCTTTGAGGTGGGGGTCGGTGACGTGGGTGTAGATTTGGGTGGTGCTGATGTCGGAGTGGCCGAGCATGGTTTGGACGGAGCGGAGGTCAGCACCGTTCATGAGGAGGTCAGTGGCGAAGCTGTGACGGAGGGTGTGGGGGGAGACGTGTTTCGTGATGCCGGCCTTCTTTGCGTAGGATTGGACGATACGTTCGATTGAGCGGGCGGTGAGGCGGCGGAAGTTGCCGGAGGTGTCTAGGTCGCCTTGGTTTTTGCTGTTGTTGAGGAAGAGGGGGGCGAGGGAATCGGTGCGAGCGTTGAGGTAATCTTGGACGCGTTCGGCTGCGGCTTTGGAGATAAAAATGGGGCGGTCTTTTTGACCTTTGCCGCGGACGATAAACTCGCGACGTTCGAGGTTGATACTGTCGCGGTTGAGTTTGACGAGTTCGGAGACGCGGAGGCCACCGGAGAAGAGGAGTTCGATGATGGCGCGGTCGCGGAGGCCGGTTTCTGTGCTGAGGTCGATGGCGTCGAGGAGGTTTTCTACTTCGTCGTAGTGGAGAAAGGTGACTTGTTTGCGGACGACATGGGGGAGTTCGACGAGGGAGGGGTCGAGGGATTTGATGCCGCGCTTGGCGAGGTATTTAAGAAAGCCACGAAGGGCGATGAGGTGGTAAGATTGGGTGATGATTTCGAGGTTTTCGCCGTTTTGGTCGACTTCGCGGTTGAGCTGGAGGCGGTATTTGCGGAGGAGTTCTTGGGTAATGTCGATGGGGAGGAGGTCAGTCAATTCGACGTCGTCGCCTTTGACAACGCGAAGGTCGGGGGTTTCTTCGAGGATGGCCATGGCAAGGTCCTGGAAACGGAGGAGATAACGACGGTAGTTGTCGGCGGTTTTTCTGGAGCGACCTTTTTCGATTTCTAGGTGTTCAATAAAATCAATGATGAGTTCGGTGAGTGGGGGTTGGTTCTCGACGGAGGATTCGATGACGACGGCGTTGTTGTCGGAGATAGAGGGCTTGGGATTTGAGATAGTCATAAGTATATTATAGCATAATATACTTATGCTCGCTATTTATCTAGCGGTGTGATAAGATTGAGGTGGGTGATGACTTCTCTTGCTAACCTATTAGTTATGCAGGAGAAAGGAGGTGCTTATGGGCATTAACATCCATTTTGGAAGAGTTAGATTAGAGTTCGCTCTAGGCTGGCTCTACGTCAAAGTAAAAATTAACGTCACTCCAAAGAAGCGACGCTAATAAATCCATATAACATTCCTATCTTATCAAAGATTTTAAAATTTGGCAAGAGGTCATCGCCTGATTTAATTATAGCATAGATTGAGGTTATGTTATAATGTTTGTATGGCCTGGTAGCTCAATTGGATAGAGCGGCTCCGTCCTAAGGAGAAGGTTGTGGGTTCAACTCCCGCCCGGGTCACCAAATTCGGGTTAAAATTGGCTCTTTTTGTTTTTCGGAGTTTCGCTCGTCAGAAAGACGCGCTTTAACTCCTCAAATTCAAAAATAGCTCAATTTTAATTCCGAATTGATACTTACTTTGCGGGTAATAGTATCCGCCTGGTCACCAAAATAAGTGGAATTATGAAAAAAGCGGAAAAAGTAGTTAAGTTTTATAGCTTGTGTAATCGGCTAAAGGATGTGGTGCGGTCGGGCTGGAAGGTTTGGCATGTTGAGCGGGGAAGGCTAGAGAGCGTGGCTGAGCATGTTTACGGAACGCAGATGTTGGCGATTGCGATGTGGTCGGAGTATGGATATGGTTTAGATCTGGCGAAAGTGATTATGATGCTGGCGGTGCATGAGTTGGAGGAGATGGTGATCGGGGATGTGATACCGTTTGAGGCTTCGGCGGAGGAGAAAAAGTTGCGCGGACGGGAGGCGGTGGTTGAACTTTTGAGCGGATTGGATGGGGATACTCCGGTGTGAGAGCTGGCGGATGAGTTTTACGCACAAAAGACGGCGGAGGCGAGGTTTGCGAAGGAATGTGATAAGTTGGAAGCGGATTTGCAATGCCGAATGTATGATGAGGAAGGATGTATTAATTTAGCGAAGCAAGAGGGGAATGCAATGCTTATGAATGAGGAAGTGCGGGAAATTGCGCAGGGGAAGGAGTGCGCGTCGGAGATTTGGCTGGAGTATAATCGGCGGAAGAATAATTATGATGAGAACTTTTTGGAAGTTTCGCGATATGTTGAGAAGCAGGGAATTTTGGATAAGTAGCGGGGCTGAATGAGCGAATTTTAGGTAGAAAAATACCGCTCTGGGTGGGGCGGTATTTTGGTTTCTGCGGTTAGCGGGTGAACTTTTCGTTGAGGTCGGAGTAATCGTAGAGTTCTTCTGGTTTGAACCAGAGGGCGATTTCTTTCTTGGCCTCTTCTTTGTTGCCGCTGGCGTGAACGAGATTCGGCACGCCCATACCTTTTGCGTCGGAATAACCGAAGCTCATGTGGGAATAGTCACCGCGGATGGTGCCCATTTCGGCGGATTTTGGCTCGGTCGGGCCGACGATTTTGCGGACGAGCGGGACGCATTCGACGCCTTCGAGGACGATGGCAATGACTGGGCCGGTCATCATGTAATTTAAGTTGTAGCGGAAGGCCTGTTCGCCGCGGCGAGTGATCATTTGGCCGATGTCTTCGTAGTGGGCGCGATATTGGTCTTCGTCTGGCATGACCATTTTCATACCAACGATTTTGAGGCCGACACGCTCGAAGCGTTGCAAGATCTCGCCGACGATGCCGCGCTGGACAGCGTCAGGTTTCAAAACTACCAAACTACGTTCAACTAGGTCTTTTTCTTTTCCCATAGAATAACTCCTTTTCGATTATTATAACATACTTTTGGTGTTGTGGTATAATAATATATATGACAGATATGGAGTTTGAAGGCCAGCGGGAGGGGGAAGAAGTCGAGCTGGTGTTTCGCAGGCATATTTTGACGGCGTGGCGGGGACTTTTTGGGTTAGTTTTGATGGGGGTGATTGGGCTGATTCCGATGTTGATTTGGCGGGATAATCAGGAGCTGTTTTTCTTGTGGCTGGCGTTTCTTGCGGTAGGGTTGGTCTATGCGCTGAATGTTTATATGAAGTGGTATTTTTCGTATTTCTTGGTGACAAATCAGAGGATTCGGGAGGTGAAGCAACAAGGGTTTTTCCGGAAGGAAGTGGTGGACCTTGGGTTGGATAAAATCTTGACGATCAAGTATAAAACGGGGATTCTGGGCGGGATTTTTGGCTATGGGACGTTGACTTTGCAGACGCCTTTATCCGGGGGCGCGGGGGAGATGGTGATTACGATGGTGCGGAAACCGCAGAAAATATATAATTTGCTACAGGATTTAGCGAGTAAGGTGGAGGGATAATGTTTAAGCAAAAGCCAAAAACGGAGAGAGAAAAAGTTGAGGAGCGACGAGACGAGGTCTTGGCGCGGGGTCGGAAGTTTAAATATCCGATGCAATATGCGAAGCATAAGTTGATTATTAATACAATTGTGGTGGCGGTGGTGGCGCTGATTTTGATGGTGGTCGCAGGATGGGCGATGCTATATAAAGTCCAGGATACGGGGGATATGATTTATCGGGTGACGCAGGTGGTGCCGGTGCCGGTCGCGAAGGTGGACGGGGCGAATGTGAGGTATAGCGATTATCTGATGATTTATCGGAGTAATTTGATGACGGCGGAGCAACAGGGCGGACAGCTTGGCGATAGCGAAGATGCGGATGCGGTGCGTGAGGGCTATAAACAGGCGGCTTTGGCGTCGGCTATTGAGTATACTTATGCGATGAAGTTGGGGAAAGAGCTGGGGGTGACGGTTTCGGATGATGAAGTGACGGAGGCGTTTGATGAGCATAGGAAAGTCGGCGGGGTGGAGCGGAGCGAAGAAGGGTTTTTGAAGATTTTACAAGATAACTTCGGGATGAATAAGTCGGAGTATCGGCGAATGTTGTATCTTTCGCTGATGCGGGCGAAGGTTTCGCAGGAAGTGGACGAGCCGGCGAATAAGTTGTCGCAGCAAGTCGAACAGATTTTGGCGGAGCAAGACGGGAATTTGACGGCGGCGGCGGAGCTAGGCGAGGGAGTGACATATGAGGAAACGGGGCGGTTGGTCGATAATATGAACGTAGACGGGGGGCGCTCGGCGATGGCGATGAAGCTAGAGGTGGGGCAAGTGAGCCCGAGGTTTTTGTCGAGCAATGGCGACGGGTATTATTATGTGAAGTTGATTGATAAGACTGACTCAGAGGTGAATTATCATTCGTTGAAAATCGAGTTCACGAAATTTGACGAGATGGTGGCGGCGCTTTATGCGGAGGGGAAGGTGGAGATGTATATTGAAGTCGGGGAAGAGAGTGCGCTGTAAGCGCCTAGAAACCGACTTCAAAACTGTTTTTCGAGGCGCGTCCAAAGCGCCCGCCGTCGCGGGGCTTTGGCGCTCGTCCTCGTCGCAACTCCGGATCCTCTCAAAAAGTTTTTGAAGCCAGTTTCTAGGGTTTAGCTAAAATGTTTCTGGGGAGTTTTATCTGTTGTTTGTGAGGGAGATGTGGT
>CANDYV010000036.1 GCA_947425085.1 uncultured Candidatus Saccharibacteria bacterium
TGGTGATTCCGGCGGGAGTCGAACCCGCGATTTTCTGGATGAGAACCAGACGTCCTGGACCACTAGACGACGGAACCACTTGTCGTAATTATAACACACTTTCTCCCGCCAGGGAACCCCTAAAATACCAGGGAATTGCCAGCAAAGCCAACAAGCCCATAAGATATTCAGCAAACCCCTAAAATCGCAGCGACCAAACACAAACTTCAAACCCTAGTTAAAATGCTATAATAAGTCCGTAGGCATAAACCCCTACGGGAACCGCGCCAAGCCCGAGCCATCGCTCCGACAAAGTCGCGCTCTCAATCAGGAGATCGTGAAGTTCTCTAAAGCATCGAATACAAAACTTTAGACTAGCCCTTCTGACGGCCATGGCCGCCAGAAACTAAAGCAACTTCTTGTCACTTTTTCGTTGAATTGTATTCAGGTTAGGGGCGGCGACGTCAACCAGAATACCAGCAACCTGTTCGAGAATGCCGGTAACAACGGCTTCTATTGGTCGTCTACTCCGAACTCTAACAGCAGCAACGCCTACAACCTCAACTTCAACGGCACCAGCAACATCAATCCGTCCAACAACAACAATCGGCAGAACGGCTTCTCCGTTCGCTGCCTTTACTCTGCCCGATCTCCCAACCTAGCAAAACCACCCGCTAACTTAGCGGGTGGCTCCAATTCCGTTCTATTCCGTATCTTCACCGTCCGGGTCAGTCGGTTGTTCAGGATCCGGTTTCTCGGGATCTGGCTTCTCCGGCTCAACAGGCGTAGGCGGAGCAACCGGCGCAGAAACCTTCACATTACAACTATCAGACATCCCGCCAATCGTCACCGTAATCCGCGCCTCGCCGACGCCCACTGCAGTCACTTTTCCGTTCGCATCCACCGTCGCAACATTCGGATTGCTCGATGTCCACTTCGGCGCCCCGGCATCACCACTCGACGTCACCTTCACGGTCAAAGTCGTCGAAGCTCCAGAAGTTAAAGTTAAACTCCGACTACTTAACTCCACATAAGTCACATCAGCAGAAACCGTCACCTTAAACTGCGTACTTTTCCCAGTTAAATTATCCCGCAGAATCGCCGTCGTTTCGCCAGCACCCTTACCGACACACTTCAAACGCGGACCATCCTCGACAGTGCACGTCGCGATATTTCCGTCAACGCTCACTCCAAGTTGGTACTTCGCATTGCTCGGCTTCAAAGTTAGATCAACCATCTTCGTATCGCCAACCTTCATCGACACGTCGCCCACCGCCAAACTTTCTACATTCGGCTTCTCGGCTGGCTTATTAGACGACCCGCCCGTCGAAGAGCTACCGCTCCCGCCCGCCACCGCCGTCCATTGCGCGACTAACGTAATATCTTCGTCAATCGGCTGCGAAAAGTCAAAATCTTCATCGCCCAGTTTCCAGCCCGCAAACTCATAACTCGTCCGCGTCGGATCGACCGGCGCCGAAATTACCCCGCCTTTCTTCACTTCAATATCTTCAATCTCCGAGCCACCATCTGTATCGAAATGCACTTTCACGACTTCCGTGCCTTCCTCAACCTGCCACTTCGCGACCAAAATTATATCTTCGTCAATCGTCATCCCCTCAAAATCAAACGGAGAACCGCCATAAATCCAGTTCTGGAACGCGAAGCCTTCCTTTGTCGGATCACCTGGGCGCGCAATCGTCTCGCCGCAAACCACTTCTTCGCTCTCAATTTTCGAGCCACCGTTCGATTCAAACTGCACGACACAACGTTCTGGTTCTTTATGTCCAGTCAAAGCAATCACCACCCCGCCAATAATCGCCACGACCAGAGCCACTCCGACCGCGATCAACGCCGCTTTCGGCTTCGAAAAACGAGGTTTTCTCTCTTCTTCCGGCTCCTCCTCTTTCTTTTCGCGCGGGCGATGCGCCTCGAATTCTTCCTCGGCCGTCGGCTCAATTTCCGTCACCTCAACCGTGCGCGGCTTCGGTTTTACCATTCCATCCATCGCCAACTTCGCCGAAGATTTCTTCGTTACATTCTTCGCGGCACTAGCAACACCAGCCTTTTCTTTCTCATCAATCACCGCCGCGCCAATCGAACCCGCCGGCAAAGCCAACGCCTTCTTCTTGGCAACTGCAGTTGAAGACTTATTAACAGTCCTCTTCCCGGTCGAAGCGCCAGAAGCCTTCGCCCCGGACTTCTTCGGAGCGCTCTTCACCCCCTCGACGCTCACATTATCTTTATTCTCAACTTTCGCCGAAACGGTCACATAATGCTCAATTGGCATTATCCGCTCAGACGTATCAATATCATTATTCGAACCGTTCTTTGTCATAGGTTCACTCGCAGTTTCATTAATTTTAATTTTGCCCATTACCTTAACTATATCACACCAACCATAAAAATAAAAGTGCTAGCGCTTTATATTTTTGCCAAAACCCGCCTTTTTATGTTAAAATAGAATCATGCAGAAACTACCAATCGTCGCCCTCATCGGCCAGACCAATGCCGGCAAGTCCAGTCTCCTGAACCACCTTGCCCACAAAAACATCGCTATCGTCGCCCGCGAAGAGGGAACGACCCGCGATAATGTTATGGCTCGCATCGACGACCGTTTTCTTTTGATTGACACCGCCGGACTGAAAGACCCTGATGACGATTTTGAAGCCGGTATCCAGGACCAAATCGCCGATGCCATCGACAGCGCCGACCTCATCCTCCTCACCCTCGACAGCTCGAAATACCCCGATGATAAAGACAAAAACATCGCAAAATCCGCCCTTAAATCGAAAAAGCCAGTTCTGCTTCTCCTGAACAAGTCCGATCTCGGCGATTCGCTCCCCGAGTCCGAGTTCCTCCGCCTCGGTATTAAGTCCGACGAAACTTTCCGTATCTCCGCCACCACCGGTCAGGGAATTAAAGACCTCAAATCCGCCATCTATCAAAATCTCCCCCAGACCTCGCCAAACCGCGCCGATGACAATCGTCTAAAAATCGCCCTCATCGGCCGCCCGAATGTTGGCAAATCCAGCCTTTTCAACACTCTCGGCCAGAAACAGCAAGCTCTCGTCAGCTCGCGCCAGGGAACGACCCGCGACGTCAACCGCGTCGAAGTCCGTTTTCACGGTCGCACGCTCGAGATCCTTGACACCGCCGGCCTCCGCAAACCTGGCAAACGCGAAGTCGGCATCGAAAAGTTCTCCGCCCTCCGCACCCTCGCCGCTATCGAAGAAGCCGATGTCTGCGCCCTCCTCGTCGACGCAACCGAGCCCCATTCCAAACTCGACCAGTCTCTCGCGGGCCAAATCGTCGACGCCGGCAAGGGAATTATCGTCGTCCTGACGAAGGCCGACCTCGTCGATGACACCGACCACATCCTCGACGAGCTTGAACGTGATTTCAACTTCTTACCTTACGCCCCCGTCCTCATCACCAGTTCCGAAACCGGCCAAAACGTCACCAAACTCTTCGAGCTCGCAACCGAAATCGACGAAACCCGCCACCTCGAGCTAAAAACCTCCGAACTCAACAAAATCTTAAGCGAAGCTATCGTCGAGCATATCCCCGCTGGCCTCAAAAACGCCCGCCCAAAACTCAAATACATCGTCCAGACCGACACCTGTCCACCTTGGTTCGTCGTCCACGGCCGCGACCTCGGTCTGCTCCATTGGTCCTACAAACGCTTCCTCGAACGCAAAATCCGCGAAAAATACCCCTTCGTCGGCACCCCTATCATGTTCAGTTTCCGCAACGACCAAGAACCCCGCTCCCGCGACAAAAAAGAACAATAATCCCCTCAAAACAAAACCGCCAAACCCACCGCGTACTTAACTGACTGCTTACGCTTGGGCTAGCCTCCACTTCTTGCTATAATAGTCTTGAGGTAAATTTTTTGCACTGCCTCACGCATGCCCTTTCAAATCAGAAAAGGAGGCTTTTCCATGGCAACATCCGCCGTAGCATCGTTGGATTTCTTGCTTCGCTACCCCAACGCTCTGCTCGCCGAACCTGACGCTCCGAAACCCTGCGACCAGCTCTATGCCCCGTTGAGCTATATCCAGTATCTCTCCGCGCTTCCGCGCGAAACCTATGCTGGACTCCCCGGCTGGTCGCCCCTGCTCCGCAACTTCGCATATATTCTGGAGCAGATAGACTGCAATTCCAACAAACCCTATACCGGACCGAACGGTCTCTGCGTTCACCTTTGGCAGTCGCATAATGCCGAAACCCCGCTCCCGGCCGATACCCAGTTCGCGCCTGACCCTATCCAATACGCCATCACCGCCGCGCAGCAGCTTCGCGTCGAACATTCCGACATCCTCATCCTGACCTACGACCCCAGTCTCATCGCCCTGGCGGCGTTAAACAAAATCCCTACGATCCAGCCTAGCGTCGCGACCTATCCTGGTCGCCGTCGCATTACCCTCACTCCCGACGCTCTCGACTACCTCGTTACCGCTGGCAACCAGCCGGTCGCTCTGGCAACCTGGCAGCAGCAAATCGACCCCAGCGCCCCTCTCCATCCCAACGAGTTTATCGAAATAAGCAACCCCCCCCCAATTGGCAATTTTTCGCCCTCTCCCGAGACCGAAGTTTCTGCTCCAGCCAAGGACTCTGCCGACGGTCGCGCCGAAGAAGCGCCGCCTGACCCTTTCGCCGCTTTTCGCCGCTTCGATGCAGGATCCAGCGCCGTCATCCCTCTGAAATACCAGACCTTCTCCCATAATAAATGCGCCGACATCCGCCCCCGCTCCGCCGGCCAGCGCTTCCTCCTGGAAGCCTTGCTTGCGCCCACCGACGAAATCCCCATTGTCATCGTCCAGGGCGAATTCGGCACCGGCAAGACCTTCCTCAGCATCGCCGCCGGCTACGACGGCGTCAAGACGAAGCGTTACAACTCCATTGTCGTTTGCCCGCGCGACTCGCGCCTCGGTGACGACATTGGCGCTCTCCCCGGCGACAGTGAAGACAAAACCCGCGTCAAAGCCCTCGGATTCACCGACAACCTCTATCAGGTCATCAAAATCGTTGAGCAAATCCCCGTCACCCCGAAAGCCCACTCCACCGCCAAAGGCAAAATGGAAGAGTTCATTCGCGATGCTGTCGAGTTTGTTCCGCTGGTTGAGATGGGCGGCCGCAGCCTCTCTGAACGATTCGTTATCTACGACGAAGTTCAGGACATGACGCCCACTCAAGCCCGCGCCCTCGTCACCCGCCTCGGTGACCGCTCCAAGATGGTCATTATGGGTGACCTCTCCCAGATCAACAATCCTCACCTCTCCCGCACTAACAACGGCCTGTATTATCTGCTCAACCGTCTCGCCGGTAAAACTCCCGGCGTCGCTGTCGTTAACCTGGAAACCGACGAAATCGTCCGCCACCCGCTCTTGCGCGAAATTGCCTCCTATCTGTAAAAAACACCAACGCAAATCTGCGTTAGCACCAAAAATGGCCTCTCCCGCTCGGGAGGGGCCATTCACATTTAATATCCCGCCTCAGTCAGCACCACTCTCACTTCCTCCGTCGTCTTGCACTCCATCAGCCTCGCTCGTAGCTCCGCCGCCCCCGGGAACCCTGCCACATAAATCTTAAAATAATGTTTGAGCGGTTCGAACGGCAACCCGCGAACTTTCCCGTCCATTTTCAGCGCAAACGCCGGATCCTCCCGCATCTTCTCCGACGTCTCTGCCAGCCGTTTCATATCCTGCGCATCAAACAAATCCAAATGTAGCCGAAACAACCCGAAAAGTTCCTCCACGGTCGGCTCATGTTCCGTAAAACAATACGGATTCTCAAGCACGCCCCGCCCAATCATATACCCATCCACCCCAGGATATTGCGCCGCCAGTTCTCGGCATTGCCTAAGATCCTTAATATCTCCATTAATCACCAGCTGTGTCTCCGGTGAAATCTCATCCCTAAGTTGCACAATCTCTAGTATCAGCTCGAAATGTGCCGGGACCTTCGACATCTCTTTTCGCGTCCGCAGATGCACCG
>CANDYV010000037.1 GCA_947425085.1 uncultured Candidatus Saccharibacteria bacterium
CGACACCGGCAATGCCGTCGCCGCTCGCGCTTGCCGCAAACACTCCACCGCCAGCTCCGGCGTTCGAATCATCGCCGCCCCGCCCCCAGCCGCGTTCACATGCCGGTCCGGACACCCCATATTTATATCTAGCCCCGCAAAACCCAACCCCTCCAACTCCCCTGCCAACTCCGCAAAATGTTCCGGATTCTTGCCCCAAATCTGCGCGATAATCGGCGCGTCCGTCGGCGCTACCTCTAGCCGTTCCAGCGCATTCTCACGCCCCTTTTCCGACGCAAAGCTCGAAACATTTGTAAACTCCGTAAAAAACAAATCTGGCCGTCCCGCCTTCGCCACCACCTGCCGAAAAACCACATCCGTCACCCCCTCCATCGGCGCCAAAATCGTAAACCCTTGCGGCAACTCCGCCCAAATATTCTTACTCATTGCCAACAATTATAACACAAATCTATAAGAATCGGAAATCCGAAAGCGGATACACCCGCATCACTGCCGGCCCAATCAACCGACAATAGGGAATCGTCCCCAGCCCAGAGCGCGAATCGAAAGAATGCGAGCCCTCGCGGTTATCGCCCGCCACGAACAATTCGCCCTGCGGCACAACAAGATCCACCTCACCCGACGTATATTCCTTCGGACCATTATTCTCGTCCACCCGCGTATCATCATCCGGCGAAAACCCGTCCGGATGTTCATCATTATAAACCGTCAAAATCCCATCCTTCACCGTCACCCGCTCGCCAGGGAACGCAATCACCCGCTTAATAATATACTGGTCAGTCCTCCCTGCCGGCACCCCACAGGTCAACGGTCCGCTCGGATCGCCATTCGCAAACACAATAATCTGTCCTCGTTTTGGCACATACTCTTTTCCGAGAAAATGCGCCCACGAAACCGTCAGCCGGTTCACAATCACCCGGTCGTCATTCTGCAAAGTATTCTCCATACTCGACCCGACCACGCTATACGACCGGAAGACAAACGCATTCAAGAGTATCGTCCCCACTACTACACAAACCACGAAGAGTAATAAGCTCAACAAATCTTTCAATAGCGGATGTTTTTTGAAAAAGTTTGGTTTCTGTTGCAAAGACGCTTGTTCCATTACCCAAGTATATCATAAAAACTATGCTTTTTCATATTTTTTGCTATAATAAGTCCATATGGCCGATTATATTTTTATTCGCAAAAGCCGAAACGCCATCAGTTCATTGATGCATGTTATCTTGAACTTGTTGCTCGCCGTCGTCTCGATCGGCGCGACCGTCGTCACCGGCAGTTATATCATTGGCCTTGTCCTCATCGTCGTTTCGAAATGGCGCGTCTTCGCCGTCAACCACCGCTATTGGCTGCTCAACCTTCGCTCCAGCCTAGTCGATTTCATCGTCGGCGTCAGCTTCGTTCTTCTCGCCTACGCCGCCGGCACCACCTTCCTCCCGGTCCATTTCGTTCTCATGATTAGCTATGCCGTCTGGCTTATTTTCATCAAACCTCGCTCCTCCTCGCGTTTCGCCGTCATCCAAGCCCTCATCGCCGTCCTCCTCGGGACGACGACCGCCACCATCTTCGCCGCCATTTCCGATTCAATCGTCCTCGTTGCGTCCGAGTTCCTCATCGGTTTCGCCGCCTCGAATCACGTCCTCGTCCAAAGCAACGAGGAAAATCCGACTTATATCTCCCTCGTCGTAGGCCTCATTTTCGCCGAAATCGCCTGGCTCTCCAACTCTTGGCTCATTATCTACACTTTCGGCTCTAGCGGCCTTTGCCTCTCTCAGCTCGCCATTATCCTTACCGTCCTTTCTTACGCCTATTTCCAAATTTACAACGAATCCGTCACCCACGACGGCAAAATCAAATTCGGCAATGTTGCCGTTCCGATTATCTTTAGTCTTGTCGTCGTTGCTGTTTTAATCATCAGCTTCAGCCAACCACGTTTCAATATTTAATTTAGGAGAAAATATAGATGAGTGCTACATCTCAAAATACTAATGCCATTTCACAAGCTAACCCGTCTGGCGCGACTAGTCAACAAGTCGTCTTTGTCCCGCCAAAATCCGAAAAGAAGTCCGACGCCGGCTTCAAAATCTTCGTCATCACCTTCTTGGTTCTGACTTTCGCCGCTGCCGGTGGCGCCCTCGGTCTTTCGCTTTATAATTATCTTGAGGATGATGCTCCGCTCACCATTAACTACGGCTCCGACGGCAATTCCGCCAACTTCACCGAAGGCTCAATCGCCGAAGTCGCCGCCCGCGTTGCTCCCGGCGTTGTCTCTATCTTAACCGAGACCCGCACGACCAGCTGGTTCGGCCAATCCTCGACCCAGACTTCCGCTGGTACTGGCATGATCGTCACTAGCGACGGCTACGTCTTGACCAACAAACACGTCATCGAAGGAGCGCGCTCGATTTCCGTCATCCTCGACGACGGCACGACCTACGAAGACGTTGAGCTCGTCGGTTCCGACCCGCTAAACGACGTCGCTTTCCTCAAAATTAAAAACGCTAAAGACCTTCCGACTGTCACGCTCGGCGACTCGAAGACCATCAACGCCGGCCAACAAGTCATCGCTATCGGCAACGCTCTCGGCCAGTATCAAAACACTATCACTTCCGGCATCATCTCCGGCACCGGCCGCTCCCTAACCGCCTACAGCAGCGACATGTCCTCTTACGAAAACCTGACCGACATGATTCAAACCGACGCCGCCATCAACGCTGGCAACTCTGGTGGCCCGCTCGTCAACGCTGCTGGCGAAGTCATCGGCATCAACACCGCGACCAGCTCCGACGCCGACGGTATCGGTTTCGCCATTCCTATCTCTAGCGTGAAAGGCATGCTCAAAAACCTCATCGCCAGCGGCAATGCCACCCGCGCCTACCTCGGCGCCTACTACATCAACCTTACGCCCGATATCGCCGAAGCCTACGAACTACCCGTCTCGAGCGGCGCCTATCTCTACACGACCACCAGCCAAAACCCCATCACCTCCGGCAGCGCCGCCGAAAAAGCTGGCCTCGAAGCTGGCGACATCATCACGAAAGTTAACGGCATCGAAATCGGCCGCGCCGGCACCCTCTCTACCCTCATTGGCGAATTCGCCCCTGGCGACACCGTCCAGCTCACAGTTATCCGCGACGACAAGGAACACACCATCAACCTCACCCTCGACGCCTACAAAAACTAACACTGTCCAGCTCATCACCCACAAAAAGTGTTGTAAAAATTACAACACTTTTTACTTTACCGATTTAACTAAATCCCCCCGAAAAACCACCCCGAACCCCTCCGCCTTCACTAGCAGCAACCCATTTTCCTCCGCAAACCGAATCAACGCCTCATGCTGGCACGGATCCGCTTCAAAAACTATATATCTAGCAAACTCTTCTCCTCGCGCCTTCATCTGTAAAATCAACTTTTTATACAGCGCCAGCCCTCCATCCTCCGCATACAGTGCCAGCTCCGGCTCAAAGTTGAGCGTTCTTTTATCTAGCCACCCCCACTCCTCATCCACATATGGCAAATTCGCCACCAAAACATCAAACCCGCCCACATCGTCCGGCAAATCCTCCAACAAATCCCCCCGATAAAACTCCACTCCCGTCCCCAAAACCACATTGTTCACCCTCGCCATCTCCAACGCCCTCTCGCTCACATCCGTCGCCACGACCTTCGCCCGTGGACACTCCGCCGCCAACGTCGCCGCAATACATCCGCTCCCCGTCCCAATTTCCAAAAACTTCGGCTCCTCCGGCAAATCTAGCCCACGAATCAGTTCAATCAGCCCCTCCGTCTCCGGACGGGGAATCAAAACCTCCGGCGAAACCTTAAACTTCCGCCCATAAAACTCTTTGAACCCAAAAATATGCGCTAGCGGCTCCCCACTCGCTCGCCGCGCCACCATTTCATTCGCCAAAGTCGCCAAATCTGCAAAAATCTCGTCCTCCCCATGTGCCGCCAACCAACTCCGATCTACCTCCGCACCGTTCACAACAGAATCCCCCGGCGCAAAAAACCGCACCGCAATCAACTCTGTATCTAGCGCATCAATCCGAGTCCGAGCCTCCGCCAACCATTCGCTAATCGTCATCGCCACACTCCTGTCACTTCAAAAACTCCAAGAATTCAAAACCCTGCAGCCAAAACCGCCTCAAAGCCGTCTATTCTCCCGCCGCAGCTGCCCGCTCCGCCTTCGTCAGCTCATGAATCAAATCTTCAATGTCTCCATCCATCGCCGTCGGCACGTTCGACCGCGAATAATGCACCCGGTGATCCGTAATCCGATCCTGCGGGAAATTATAAGTCCGAATCTTCTCGCTCCGGTCGCCCGACCCAATCAACGACTTCCGCGCGTCGCTCGCCGCCTTCATTTCTTCCTGCTTTTGCTTCTCGACAAGGCGCGACCTGAGCACCGCCATCGCCTTCACCCGGTTCTGTTGCTGCGACCGCTCATCCTGCATCGCGACAACAATCCCCGTCGGCAAGTGCGTAATCCTGACCGCCGAATCCGTCGTATTCACCCCCTGACCGCCATGCCCACCCGACCGATAAATATCAATCCGCAGGTCATCCGGCTTAATCTCAATATCCGTCTCCGCCGCTTCCGGCAACACCGCCACCGTCGCCGTCGACGTATGAATCCGCCCCTGGCTCTCCGTGACCGGCACCCGTTGCACCCGATGCACCCCGCCCTCAAATTTCATCTGCCCATACGGCTTCTCCCCCGAAACCCGAATCACAACCTCTTTCATTACGCCCGCTTCATTCTCTTTCTGGCTCATCAACTCGACGCGAAGCCCATGCCGCTCCGCATATCGCACATACATCCGATAAAGTTCACCCGCAAACAGGGAAGCTTCATCACCACCCGCCCCCGCACGAATCTCCATAATCGCTGGCTTATCATCCG
>CANDYV010000038.1 GCA_947425085.1 uncultured Candidatus Saccharibacteria bacterium
ACATTGGCTCATCACCAACCCGCATAACCTCCTCAGCCTTCCGCTTCCCCTCCTAACCACTATTCTCCTCTATTTCGAAGTTATCGACTGCTCTTTCTGGCCCGACCCCACTCAACAAAATCCACAAACCCCCATCACAACGCCCGAATTCGCCCCGCAAAAATGGACCATCCAAACCCCAGCAGGTCCACTCGACGGCTCCGTCGCCCTCCTCTATCTCCTCATCACCAATTTCCAGCAAAATCCCTCACTCGATTTCACAACCTTCTCCAACACTGGCTTCTACAACTTCTTCCACCCCATCAGCACTCTCGGAGAAATCCCCCTCCTCGCCGAACGCTCCGCCACCCTCCGCAAAACCTCCCGCATCCTCCACGCAAAACTTAACAACAACTTCTATAGTTCTATCAAAAACTTCACCTCCGACGAACAACTTTTTCACTTCCTCATCACTACTTTCCCCTCTCTCCGCGACCAGCGCACCTACATCTCCCATACCATCCACTTCTACAAGCTCGCCCAACTCCTCACCTCCGACCTCCTCTTCGTCCGCCGCCACCTCGAGCACATCTCCGTTGACACGCAAAACCTCCCCGGCTGCGCCGATTACAAAATCCCCCAAGCCCTTCGCGCCCTCAACCTCATTTCTTACGACCAAGAACTATCCGCCCTCGTCGACACTGGGCAGCTCCTCCCCGAAAACTCCCCCTACGAAGTCGAAATCCGCGCCGCCACCGTCGCCGCCATCAACTTCCTTCATCAAAAACTTCCTCAATTCTCCCCTATCCAAATCAACGACTACCTCTTCCTCGCCTCCCGCAACCTCCCCAAAAAGCAACCCTATCACCTCACCCGCACCATAAACTACTAAAATCAAGCCACAAAAAATGGAGCCACGAACAGAATTGTTTAGATTGGTAGTTTCTTCGAGCGAAGCGCGTCTCCCGACGAGCAAACGAGAAAAACTGCCAAAATAAGCAATTCTAACGTGGCGTGGAGCCATTGGCAGGGATCGAACCTGTGACCTGCTCGTTACGAATGAGCTGCTCTACCAACTGAGCTACAATGGCAACAACCCCATTATACCACACTTTCCTCCCCGAGAAAACTTTTTCTTCACCTACGGGCAATTTCAGCCTTGACCCTGCTATTCATAAGTGTTAAGATAGAAACATGTTACTATGTTATTGCTTGCTCTTTGGAGAGCGAGCAATTTCAATTTGAACTAACGGTTTATTCAGTAAATGAATCGCTAGAATCATAGTCCATCTTCCTTTCTCCCACCGTAAACTTAAAGTGCTTTAGCCAAAGCTTACTTTTGCCCGTATCTCTAGCCTAGCACACTTCAAACACTTTTACCAAGCACAAGCACGATATTTTTCAAAAAATTTACATACAAAAAACAGCCTCACGGCCGCTACCAAAATCAAAATACAAAAATGGCGGAACCGACGAGACTCGAACCCGCGACCTCCGCCGTGACAGGGCGGCGCTCTAACCAACTGAGCTACGATTCCACTACCCCTATCTTACCACATCTCCCCTCCCCTGACAACCCCTTTTTCCGCAAAATCAAAATCTCACCAGAATCAACCCAACACAAAAAGCCGGAGCCCCTCCCAACCCCGGCTAAATCCCCAAAATTTACTCAGTAATCGCGTCGATATTCTTCATGAACACCGCGTCGTCGATAATTCCGACCACAGCCGCTGCAATCATCACCCAACCGACCACAGCAAGGACCGCGCCCACGCTGATCACCATATAAATCCCCAGCGCCAGCATCACGAGCGACAAAAGCATCACATAGAACCAATCCTTCACCCCAGAAGCATGCAACTTAATCGCCGAATTCATTCTGACCAACGCGCCATAAATCATCCACGCGCCGACCACAATACCGATCACATTGCTAAACTGCTCCCAAAGCACCACCGCCAGCACCCCGAACACCAGCGCAATAATCCCATAGAGCAAATCGTTATTGTAGAAGTCATATTTCCCATGCACCGCAAAATAATTCACAATCCGATAAACCCCCTTCACCATCAAACAAATCCCCACCACATAGAAAATAATCTTCATGATCCCCTCCGGCCGCCAAACCAACAGCGCTCCGAGCACCCCGATCAAGACCGATTCCAAAATCGCCATCCAACCGGCAGTCTTTGCCCGCTTTACGATCGGCTGAACAATCGTATCTTTCGCCGACTTTCCAGCACTTTTCTTTTTTGTTGCCATTTTGCCTCCTAATTTCTTATTAACGCCATTATACCACAACCTTTATCATCATGCCAGCCCTATCACCTCGAAACTATGCTATAATAAGAGCATGAAGAAAACCATCTCTATTGTCGTCCCCTGTTATAACGAAGCCGCTGCGCTCCCCCTCTTCTATCAGGAAGCCCTCAAAGTCATCGACACCCTCCCAAACTATAACTTCGAATTCATTTTCGTCGACGACGGCAGCAGCGACGAGACCTTGAGCGTCATGAAATCCCTCACCGAACACGACCCGCGCGTTTTCTACGTTTCTTTCTCTCGCAACTTTGGCAAAGAATCCGCTCTCCTCGCTGGCCTCGAACACGCCTCCGGCGATCTCATCGCCACGATGGACGCCGACTGCCAAGACCCTCCTAGCCTCCTCCCCGAACTTCTGAAATACGTCGACCCGCAACCTTCCCAAAATCCTAGAACCTCGCAACTAGCTGAAAATCCTTCCGAGCCAACCGAAAAATACGATTGCGCCGCCACCCGCCGCGTCACCCGCAAAGGCGAACCGCCCATCCGCAGCTTCTGCGCCCGCATTTTCTATAAGCTCATCAATCGCATGAGCAAAGTCGAAATGGTCGACGGCGCCCGCGACTACCGCCTCATGACCCGCCAAGTCGTCAACGCCATCATCTCCTGCCAGGAATACAACCGCTACTCGAAAGGCCTCTGGGCCTTCGTCGGCTTCAAGACGAAATGGGTCGAATACGAAAACGTCCAGCGCGTCGCCGGCGAAACGAAATGGTCCTTCTGGAAACTCTTCAAATACGCCATCGAAGGCATCGTCGCCTTCTCGACCGTCCCGCTCACTCTCGCTGCCTTTCTTGGCGTCCTCTTCTGCCTCATCGCCTTCGTCATGATCATCGTTGTCATCGTCAAAACCCTCGCTTTCGGCGACCCTGCTGCCGGCTGGCCCAGCCTCGTCTGTCTTATTATGTTCACTAGCGGCATCCAGCTCTTCTTCCTCGGCGTCATCGGCGAATACCTCGCGAAAGCCTACCTCGAAACCAAACACCGCCCTCACTACATCACCCGTGAGACCAACCTCTCACATAATTCCGCCGCACCACATTTCTCAAAGGATCTCCAATAATGACCTTCCTAGAACTTCGTCGCCTCCTGAAAACTAAATACGCCGAATACGCGGAAATCATCCGCTACCTCATCATCGGTATCCTCACCACCCTCGTCAGCCTCGGCACTTATTACGCCCTCGTCCTCACCGTCCTCAACCCCGACGATGCCCTCCAGCTCCAGATCGCCAATGTCATTTCTTGGGTCGTCTCCGTCCTCTTCGCCTACTTCACAAACCGCAGCTTCGTCTTCAAAGTTAAAGATAGCCACGTCCTCTCTGAATTCTTCAAATTCGTCATGAGCCGCGTCTTCACCCTCCTCGTCGACATGGCTATCATGTTCATCTTCGTTTCCCTCCTCCACCTCGACGACAAAATCATCAAACTCATCACTCAAGTCATCGTCATCGTTCTAAACTACATCCTCAGCAAATTCCTCGTCTTCATCAAGCCCAAAGAATCTAAAGAAGTCGCCAACAACTCAAAAGAAAAATCTTCCCAAAACTAAGCCTAAAAAGGAGCAAAAATGCCAAACTTTCTCAAACAACCCGCCGAAATCACCAAACTCACCGACTTCGCCGGTGGCTGTCTCGCCTCGAATCGCATCACCGTCGACGGCCAGCCCGTCGGCTACGCCTACCGCGAACAGCCCGATGCCAATTTCACCGGCGACTCCGGCTGGCGCTTCCTCGCCGGCGATGAAGACGACGCCTATCTCGCCAACCCCGACAACTTCCACATCTTCGAAGTCAACACCATCTGCAACTATGACCCCACCCTCCTCGACATCATCAACTCCGAAATCGACACTTCCTTCCACAAATCTCCCAGCGGCCAGCTCCTCCCTGACAACGAGAATATCGAAGAATAAAAATATGACTTTCCGCCCTAAACCTATTTTCATAATTATCGTCATCGCTCTTGCCATTATTGCGATCTGCGGCGCCCTATTCGCCCTCCTTATCGCCCCTCATCTCAATAACATCGAAGATGGCTGCTGCACTTGCCTCGACTGTCCCGAATGCGATGTCTGCTGCGACTGCGCCAACCCCTACCTCAACAAAAAATAAACGCCAAGATGGCGGATTCTGGCTCACCAGGGTTAAGTTAATTTGGATGAAATCTAGCGACTATGCCAGAATTCGTCAGGTTGGTGGTTTCTCCGAGCGAAGCGCGCCTTTTGGCGAGCAAGCGAGAAAAACCGCCAAGATGGCGGATTCTGGTGCGGGTAGAGAGAATCGAACTCTCGTCTCATCCTTGGGAAGGATACATAATAGCCATTATACGATACCCGCGTATACCCCCATTATATCATAACTTGCATCATGTTTGTATAACTTCGTCGGTTCGGAAGAAATATTAAACAATATTTCTTCGCTCACGCTCCTCGTTATAC
>CANDYV010000039.1 GCA_947425085.1 uncultured Candidatus Saccharibacteria bacterium
TTACGATGCGGGTGGTACGAGCGGAGTCGGAGGCATATTGTAAATCTGTGACTTCCGTAACGACTTCATTAAAGGCTGGTGCTAATAAAGAGTTTGTACTACCAAGAAAAGCACCACCACCGGTCATAAGGGCGAGACTGAGGATAAGCCCGGCGAAGCCTTTTTTTCTAGCATTGAGCCAGCCACCTTTTTTCTTACTTTTGCTTTCCTTGTCATCATCGGGTCGGCCGTTGCCGCGATAAAAAGACTGCTCGCCGCTAAATAGGGCGTTGTTTTCAGCTTCTCGTAAGGCGGTTTCGGTGGGCATATTTGTTACCTTTTATCTCCTGGGCGAGTGGTAATTAACTGTTCTTCGGTCTCGGAGGCGATAATCTGAATATGGACGTGGTTGGCGCCAGCGAAGAACAGACCTTGGCCAACTGGGAAGTTGGCGAGGCGTTTCTTTTCTTCTTCGGTGAGTTTGAAAATGTCGCTCAAAACATCGACGGCGCTGACATTTTGCTTTAGTAGCAGCTGCATACTGGAGTTGGCAACAATCGCGCGACCCATCTTGCTGCTCATGAAGTCCTCGACGTCTTGGGTAATAGTTGTTAACCCGAGATAATATTTACGGGCGCGTTTTGCGAGACTGAAGAGGAAGTTGGCAGAATCTTCATATTGCATAAGTTGCCATGCCTCATCAACAATTAGGAGGCGTTTCTTCTGTTCGGCGCGAACGACATTCCAGACGTGGCTCAGGACGATATACATCGCAACTGGGCGAAGCTCGTCTTCGAGGTCGCGAATATTGAAAACGACCATACTATTATTAATATCGACGTTGGATTGCTGGGAGAAAATGCCAGCAAAAGTACCGGAAGTATACTTGCGCAGGCGTTGAGCGAGTTGTGGACCAGTACCGCCCATATGAAGAAGAGTATCGTAGAGATTAATGATGGTCGGAGGGGTGCTTTGGTGGGTAAGAGGGTCACTAGTGATGCCAGCGCGAGCGTAAGTATCGATTAGGGCTTGGTCGAGGTCG
Source organism: uncultured Candidatus Saccharibacteria bacterium (assembly GCA_947425085.1). Classification (GTDB taxonomy): domain Bacteria; phylum Patescibacteriota; class Saccharimonadia; order Saccharimonadales; family Saccharimonadaceae; genus Nanosyncoccus. Next base: position 1,022 of record CANDYV010000039.1, read on the forward strand.
GCTTCCTCGTTGGCGGTTAGGCCAATCTGTCCGGCGACAGAGCCGCCAAGCATGAGACGGAACAGACCATGCAGAGTGACTAAGTTCGCACGCAGAGCGTCATTTGCGTCTTCACTATCAACGACCTTCGGTAAGTCGAATGGGTTAATCCGGACGTCAGAGTTCAAACTGAGGCGGATATAGCTGCCACCGACGGCATCGCAGAGTTTCTGGTATTCATTCTCTGGGTCGATGATGATAATTTCAGAGCCGAGCATCATAGAGCGGACGGCTTCAAGCTTTACGGCGAAAGATTTACCAGCACCGGACTTAGCAAAGACGACGAGGTTGGCGTTTTCCAAGCTGAAGCGGTCAAAAATCACGAGACCGTTGTTGTGCATATTAACGCCGTACAAAATACCATTTTCTTGGGTAAGGTCGGCAGAGGTGAATGGGAAACTTGTGCTGATAGCGCCGGTGTTCATGTTGCGGCGAATCTGGAGTTGGTCGGTACATTGCGGCATAGTACTGTTCATCCCCTGCTCTTGCTGGGAGCTGGCAACTTTGCTAAAGACCATTTGTTGGCCGAGTAGGGTCTCGATTTTGTGTTGGACGAAGCTAAGTTCTTCAAGCGAGTCGGCCCAAAGCGTAATGTAGAGACCGAAACGGAAAAACTTTTCGGCGCCGACTTGGAGTTTGTCGCGTAGTTCTTCGGCGTCGCTGATAGCGGCTTCGAGCTCTGGATCGCGAATCTTGCCTTTTTCGGCATTGACGCTATAGCTGGCTTCGAGCTGAGTAACCTTCTTGCGGAGGTTTTTCATGACGACGGTGGTTTCGACAGGGTAAATATACATCGAAACATCAAGAACTTCGTCGATATTGATTAGGCCGGAGATCCAGCCTGTATAGAGAGTACGGGGGTAACCGTAGACATAAATTGTGCGACCGTACTTCGTGCCGAGACGGAAGTAACTAGAATGGATTTCGATACTGCTAGGGGAAATCAAGTCACGGAGAGTGGTGATTCCCTGCTCGAAGGCACGCTGGATTTCGGCTTCTTCGGCGGCTTGTGACTGTGCGGCGATTGCAGCCGCGTCCTGTGCGGCGGCTTTTTTGGCTTTCCGTCCCATGTTATTTCACTCCCTTCTTGACGTATGTTGTTGCTAGTTTACTAAAATCGACGAGTGGTTCACGAACGGCAGTGTCAGGGTTGTTGAAGTTGTAGAAGAGTTGGCTGAGTTCTTTCGTGTTGAGGCGGACGGATTGGATGCCGATTTGGAAAAGACCAGAGACCACGGATTCAACGCGGTTGTTGAGCTCGTCAATAGCTTTGTTGTATGTATCGCGGTTGATGCGGGTAACGCCAGGGGCTTTGTTTTTGCCGAAAGCCTTGAAGAGGTTTTTGGTTTGCTCGACGGCGCGTTCGAGATCGGCGGATCCATAATACGGGATGACAATGAAGAAGGATTTATCCATAATGTTAGCTTCTTGGGAAAGGATGTCGATGAAGTTAATATAATCATCCATGAGGACACCAAGCAACATATTGTCGTTGTCGCGGCGAATTTTAGATAGTTTTTCAATATAAGGACCAATGTCGACTTTTTGGGAACGGACGAGGATTTGGACGGTGAAGTTGAGTGAGTTGAGGAAGTTTTGGTAGCTATACTCGACACCTTCACGTTCTTGCTCGGACATGAGGTCGAAGTTGATTGATTGACAGGCGACGACGGCGCGGAAAGAGCCGTCTTTCATAATAACGAGGCTATCGCGGAGCTCAGAAAACTGTAGTGTGGCTTGAGTGGAAATAGGAGTCTCGATGATTTTTGGAGTTTCGGGAGCGGCGGGGGCAGTGGGTTGAGCAGGTTGTCCGGTGGCTGGTTGGGGGGCGAAAGCTGCTTGTTGCATAGTAACAGGCTGTTGACCAACAAACATGACTGGTTGTTGAGGTTGTCCGGGTTGGAGGTTTGGTTGAGCGGCGGGTTGTGGTTGAGCTGCGGGGACAGTAGTTAGCGTTTGTGCCTGCGGGGTCTGTGCTAGTGGTACCTGAGGCGGCATCATATTGGCAGGAATAGACTGAGGAGCAGCCTGGGGTTGTCCAGTAGGTGGGGTTTGGGGGGCGGTAGCGCCCGGTAGAGGGTTATTTTGTGGATTCATAATACTCCTTAGTGTAATGGTACATAAACTTCACTTTCGTTTTCTTTGCGGATGCGGTCAGCTTGTTGTTCGATGGTTTCGACGGAGAAATCGGGGTTGTTGGCGAGTTCGGTCATCTGGGCGGTGACGGTTGGAGGGATGGTAGGTTGGACGATAACGTCAGATTCGGGGCGATTCGGTGAAAGAGGCTGGATGACTTTTTGACCGCCGATGGCTGGGGCGGGAGTGGCTGGTTTGTCGGGGTTATATTCGGAGTTTTCGATAGCGTTGCGCATTTGGTTGACGACTTCGGCATGATGCTCTTGTTGTTCCTTGGTGATGAGGTTGCTGAGGCGAGTCGTGCCGGTATGGTCAAACATGTCAGTGGTATTATAGGCTTCAGCGTAGAACTCGTCGCGCATTGGAGAATTGGCGGTTTTGATAGCGTAACCCTCGGTGTCGACGATATTTGCCAAGAAGGAGAGGCGATGATTAGCTTCTTCTTGGGTAATGTCGCGCACGCGTTTTTCTTCAACTTTTTTCGGGGCGGTGATGAGGATGGTTGATTCGCTTTGACCGGGGATCCAGAAGCGGCGATTGGGTTTCAGATAAAAAGAGACGATAGCAGCGACGTAGGTTTCCATAGGCTGGTCCTTTTTCAGCGGGAGGGCGAGAATGAGGAAGAAGATGGCAAACGGAACTGGAATGATAGCGAGGAGCGGAAAAATTTGAAAGAGAGCGACGGCAAGAACGACGGCGCCACCGACAATCATAAGGTAGATAAATTGTCGAAACGAAAACGGGCCGAGCAGCTTATCGTCGGCTTCGACATCTTGCGGGACCTTATAACTAGCCATACTTTTATTTTATCATGAAGTGGGCGAAAACGGAAATATTGCCCACCAAAATTTCACCTCCCTATAGAGTATAGAATACGCGGAGGGAGGTGAAAAGTCAAGCTCCTCGTCAGTCCAAGCCCATTATAGGCGGCCGTAAGCGCTGTCGATAATGGAAATGACTTCTTGGTAGAGTTCGTCGATGAGTTCGCGGTCCCTGTTGAGGTTTGTAAGATCGCTAATGGTGTCATAGGTATTGTTGAAATGTTGGTCGTATTGGATAGTGCCAATGACGCTTTCAAGCTCGTTGTAAGTGTCGGGATTTGAGAGTGGGCTGTGATTACCGAAGTAAGTGCGAATTGCTTGGCTGACGGTATCAAAATCACTGTTGATGTCTTTGAAAATGTTTTCTACGTCTCGGACGACGGTTTCATACGGAACGTTGCTATAAGCATCGTCGTAAGCTGACTCGCGGAGGTCGCGATTGAAACCGCTAGCGCCGCCGTTTCCGCCGCCGCCGTTTCCGCCGCCGCCGTTTCCGCCGCCGCCGTT
>CANDYV010000040.1 GCA_947425085.1 uncultured Candidatus Saccharibacteria bacterium
GCTCCCAATTTTGCTGGCTGATTATCTATGTCTTCGTCCTCTGTCTTCTCGCCGGCCTCGGCGTCCTCCAGTCTCTTTTCCAGAGCCTGATTAACCTCTAGACAAACCCTCCTCCCCGTCCTATAATATATACATAACCTAAGGAGATTTATGGTAATTGCTCTAATTATTATCCTCGTCATCGTCGTCCTATTGGTCGCGGTGGTCTGGGGAACTTACAACAGCCTCGTTAAGCTCAATGAGCGTGTCAACGAAGCCTGGTCCGACATCACGGTCCAGCTCAAATATCGTGCCGACCTCATCCCGAATGTCGTCGAAACCGTCAAAGGCTATGCCAAGCATGAAAAATCCGCTTTTGAAGACGTCACAAAAGCCCGCTCTGCCGTCATGAGCGCAAACACCGTGAAGGGAACTGCCGAAGCCGAGCGTTCGCTCGAAGGCGCCCTCTCGAAGATTTTCGCCATCGCCGAAGCTTATCCTGAGCTCAAGGCTAACACCAACTTCCAACAGCTCCAGCTTCAGCTTCAGGATGTTGAAGACAAAATCCAGGCTGCCCGCCGCTTCTACAACGCCGGCGCGAAGGAGCTCAACACGAAGATTAAACTTTTCCCGTCCAATATCATCAACAACATGATCGGCCACTTCAAAGAACGCGAATACTACGAAGTCGCGGACGAAGAAAAAGCCCAAATCCAGAACGCTCCGCAAGTTAAATTCGACTAAATAGGGAAGTATAACGGGTGATATTAATTAACATTTGTTATAATATCACCCTTACCGGAGAAACATAGTGTACAAACAAATTGCCGCCAACAAACGTAATACTGTTTTGATCATGTTTTTCTTTGTCTTGGTTATTGCTGCTGTCGGCTGGGCAGTCGCTTTTTTCACGAAAGATTGGATGGTTGCCATCTGGATCTTAGTAGTTGCTATTATTTACGCGGTGGTTCAATATTTTGCTTCCGCCAGTCTCGCTGTCGCCATGACCGGCGCTCGCGAAATTAAGAAAAAAGACAATCCTCGTCTTTATAATACCGTCGAGAACTTGTCTATCGCCACCGGCCTCCCAATGCCGAAAGTTTATATCATCGACGACCCCGCGCCGAACGCCTTTGCGACCGGCCGCGACCCCGAGCATGCTATCGTTGCCGCGACAACTGGTCTTCTCGACATCATGGACAACAAGGAGCTGAATGCCGTCATGGCGCACGAAATGTCTCACGTCAAGAACTACGACATCCGTGTCTCTATGATTACTTTTGGTCTCGTTTGTATCGTCGGCTATATTGCCGACCTCGGTATCCGCATGATGCTCTACACGAACCGCCACGACAGCGACGACAATAGTCCAGTCGGCCTAATCGTCATGCTTCTCGTCTCGATTATCGCCCCCGTCGCCGCCAGTCTTGCTCAGCTCGCCGTTTCTCGTGAGCGCGAATATCTCGCCGACGCCAGCGCCGCCCACATCACCCGCTACCCCGAGGGCATGATTTCCGCCCTCAAGAAGCTCGACACTCATGCTCAGCCTATGCATCGTCAGAACCCCGCCACCGAAGCTCTCTTCATCGCGAACCCGTTGAAAAAAGGCGCGATCAAGAACCTCTTTAGCACTCACCCGTCTATCGAAAAGCGCATCGAAAGGCTCGAACATGGCAAAAACAAGTTCTAAAACTTCCAGAGAGGCGACTTCCCCGAAAGCAGCAACCGTTGCCAAATCCCCAAAACCCGCCAAGCCCGCGAGCTCCGCAAAGGCAAAGTCCGTGAAAAATCTCCCTCGCCCTTTGCGTAAACTCGCCCACGGCTATAAGAAGCTCCAGACTAAAATCCAATCTAAGCGCGCCGGACACGTCCATCTCCATAAAACCTTTAAGCGTTCCTATCGCGAGGATTATCAGCGCAAAACCGAAACCCCCGGCCTGCTTTCTCACGCCATGACAACTTTCCAGCTCATCTTCAAACATTGGAAAACTTTCTTCGCTCTCATCGCCATCATGACCGTCACCTACATTGTTCTCGTCGGCCTCCTCAGCGAAGACCTCTACCAACAATTCCAAGCTAGCATTGACGAAACGAGCGCTGGCCTCGCCCAGGGTCAAATCGGCAACTTCGCCAAAGCCGGCCTTCTCCTCATCTCGACAATCACGACCGGCGGCCTTGATACCGGCATGGGCGAAGTCCAGACTGTCTTCATGATTGCCCTCTTCCTGATTATGTGGCTCGTCACGATCTATCTTCTCCGACATTTCCTCGCCGGCGGCAAGCCGAAACTCCGCGACGCTCTCTACGACGCCCTTGGCCCGTTCATTTCAACCCTACTTGTTTTTGTCGTCATCTTTATTCAAGCTATCCCGCTCATGCTCGTCGCCATCACTTATTCCGCCGCCATCATGACCGACTTTCTCTCGACGCCGTTCTATGCTCTGGTCTATTTTATCTTCGCCGCGCTCATGGTTCTGCTCTCGGTCTATCTCCTCTCCAGCTCGCTCGTCGCTCTCGTTGCCGTCACCGCCCCCGGCGTCTACCCAATGGCTGCGCTCATGAACGCCTCCGATCTCATGGCCGGCCGCCGCACCCGCCTCATCCTGCGCCTCCTCTATCTGCTTTTCGTCGTCGCCATCATTTATCTCGTTGCCATGCTCCCGATTATTCTCATCGACCTCTGGCTCAAGAGCATCTGGACTTGGCTCGCCGGTTGGCCAATCGTCCCGCTCGCCCTCCTTATCGTCACTTGTTTCGTCTTCATCTACGCCACGACCTACCTCTATCGCTACTACCGCTGGCTCCTCGACTACAAAGAGCAATAATATTATAATAAGTCCATAGGATTAAACCCCTACGGGAATCGGCGCCAGGCCCCGAATATTCATTCCGGCGCGGTCGCATTCTCAATCTGGAGATCGTGAAGCCTCCTCAAGCTATCACTTAACAACAGGCTAGTACTCGTATTGACCATGGTCAGTACTACAGCAAAAATGGCTTCTCGCTCGGCTTGTTTTTCTATGCCACCTGAGGGGCGGCAACGTCAATCAGAATACCAGCAACCTGTTCAACAACGCCGGCAACAACGGCATCTATTGGTCGTCTACTCCGTACTCTAACGGCACCAGCGCCTATCGCCTCAACTTCAACGGTACCAGCAATATCAATCCGTCAGACAACAACGATCGGCAGCGCGGCTACTCCGTTCGCTGCCTTCTCGGTGCCCGATCTCCAATTTTAGAGTTACGTCACTTTTTCTTCAAAAATCTAGACTTGCCAAAAGCGCAATCCTCCGCTACAATAAAAATGTCGAAATCTATCATTAAGTGCCAACAATTTTTGGTATTAGCACATTGCATATGTTTAGCCTACATTTATTGAACGCGCACCGGAAACGGTGCCGCAGGTCAATGTGTACGTTTTCTAGTGTAGGCTGGAGATTGATGGCATTGATAGGTTTCGACGCCCTTGCGGCGCCGTTTTTGTTGGAAAGGAATTCGGCTCGCTTGGGTGTCGTAAACCTAAAAGGAGGGCCGTGATGCTAAAACGCCATAATAAAAACTCTAACTCTTTGCGTGAGAAATCATACTCTTTACTCAAGCAATCATGCTTCCCGCTCAGAAAAGTATACTCCGCGCTCAGAAAAGCATGCTCTAGAAAAATATCATGTTTTTCTATTGCAGAAGCATGTTGCAAAGTATCTGGAGTATGTTTACTTTTTCTAGCTTTTCTACTAATAAACCCAACTACAACTTCCGCCAGCGCCCTCGAAGGTGAAGAAGACGCTAACTACGACGACCAAATCTCCGCCCAGTCAACTACCCCCTCCACCGTCAACATTTCCTTCTCTCCGACTTCCGGCTCCGCTTCGCTCACCCCGACTTCCAC
>CANDYV010000041.1 GCA_947425085.1 uncultured Candidatus Saccharibacteria bacterium
ACCATCTGTGCTATAATGGTAATATAATAAGAAATCTTGTCCAAAAATCACCTCAAAGGTGGTTTTTATGTTATAACGAAAGTGCTAAATCAAACAGTTTCGAGAACCCATTTAAGGGCACAATGCGGCTATTTACGCAGTTTTCTTAAATGGGAAGCTGTTTGGTTTAGCGACTTAGTAAATAGTCGCATTTTTTATGGCTCACGCCGGTATCAAAGCGCAACCATACAACGGCCATTCACGAAGCGCCGCGAGCCGCGTCGGTAATGCCATCAGAAATGCCTCACCCAAAGGAGGTAATTATGAAATACAAAACTATCATCGCGGCAGTTTTGATGCTGGCTGCCGTGACCTTCGGCGTCGCTCGGCCGGCACTCGCGGTCAAATGTCCGCCTCATAGCGAACGCAACCCAGGTGATACCGAGGCGGAAATCTCCGGCATCAATAGCGTCGCTCAATGCAACCTTCCCGTCGAGCAGAAAGGCGAAGGTCTCCTCGACCGAGTCTCGGCGGTTATCAATATCGTCCTCGGTATGGTCGGAATTATCGCCGTGGTCGTCATTATCATCGGCGGCATCAGTTTTATCACGTCTCAAGGCGATCCCGGTAAAGTCATGAAGGCCCGCAACACGATTCTCTACGGCGTCGTCGGGATCGTCGTTGCATTGTCCGCCTTCTTAATCGTCAACTTTGTGCTCGATAGTCTTTTCAGTAGCAAAACGACGTCCACTCCCTCGTCGAGTTCATCCTCCTCATCGCAAGAAAAATAATCCGTCAAAAATCCCCTCATAGGAGGGGATTTTTAGTAATTGCGTAATCTCAAAAACAACAAGCCCGCGAACTTTTAGCGTACTTCAACGCGCACGCGTGGCACATTTTTGCCAGAGAAGTGCGACTTTTTCGTCTTCACAAAAGTCACCACGCCGTCTTTCGCTGCGTGAATCGTGAAATTGCGGCTCATGTAAGTCCCAGGGCCAGCAATCTTGGTGCTGCCAGTCTGGCGCACGAGGACTTCGCCGTTGCGAACTTTTTGGCCACCGAAACGCTTCACACCGAGGCGTTGGCCGGCGTTGTTATGGATGTTTTTGGCGGTACCGCCAGCTTTGACATGTGACATACTACTTCTTCCTTAAAACTATTATTTCTCTGGCGACCACCTGCCCTTCGCGATGATAAAGTAGGTCTTTTTGCCCCAGATTCTTAAAACTACATACATTATAGCGCAGATTACTAATTTCGTCAAGGAGATTTAACCTCTCATAACTCCCGTCCGGCCTGAGCCACGCTGGCACCGCCATCACCACCGGCGTCCCCTCCCGAATCTGCCCCGCCAAGTTCTTCAAGAACCCCAACACAATTGCCCCACACTCCTGTTTCGCCTGCTTCAGCTTAATCTCCGCCGGCGGCAGTGACATCGGCGGACCGAGATAGCCTTCGCACGCCACCGCATCAATCGGCGCCGTCCATTGAAAATGCTGCGCATCTCCCTCTGCCACGTCAATCGCCAGATTTGGCATCCCTGCCGTCTTCGCCAACCACTCCAGATTTCTCTCGGAATACTGCACCATCCGCTCGCTAAGATCCGTCCCGTAGGGAACGTAACCCATCAGCGCCGCCTCCTGTAAAACCACCCCCGTCCCGCAGAACGGGTCTAACAGCCTCGAACCTTTCGCTAAATCTCCACACAAGTTAATCAAAATCTGCGCCAACTTCGGCGGCAGCATCCCAACTTTCGCATCCCTAGCCGGTCGTTTCCGGTCGCGCTCGACATAACCTTCAATATCTTGCACACTAATCACCCGATAATATCGCCCTCCATTCTTCAGGATCTCAAGTTTCGTCGCACTAAACAGATGATTATGGATGCTTGTTGCGCTCGAAAGCACAGCTGTCTTGTTCGCGACCACTCGCACGCTTCTTCCCATTTTCACCAGATTTCGCTTCATTCGTAAAGCCTCTTTTTGCGCCATAAAAGCCGAAGCTCCTCGTGAAAAGTCCGACACCCCGAGCGTAATCTTGCCCTCCGCCGGCAAATCAGACCACAAATCCGACAATTTAACCTCTTCCGCAATCTTCAAAGTCCCGCCCAACCGTCGCACGTCTGGCCTCTCGTCAGCTTCAAACTCCGCAAGTTCCGGCGCAATTTTCCGCACATTCTTAAATAAACTCTCTAACTCGGCCACCGATATCAGCGGTTGCCGCCCCAAAACCGCGACATATTTCTTCATAACTTAATTATATCATGCTATAATGACGAGCAGCGAACGAAAAACATGCCAACATGTTTTTCTGAGCGCAAGGAAATTACAGTATAAGTCGAAGACTTATGCTATAATATAGAAATATGAGTAATTTTCGCAAAATCCTTACGGTTCTTACCTTAATTCTAGTTGTCTTCGTGGTCTGGAGCGCCCGAGAAGACATTATGAGCGCTATTGGCTATCTCGCCAATACGAATCTCTTTTTCGTTTTTCTCTTAATTCCTGAACAGCTCTTTATGTACTATTGTGCTGGCCAGATTTTCTTCTCCTACATGGCCGCGAAGGGTCGCGCTGAAATCGCGCACCGACCTGGTCGCAAGCGCAAGAAAACTACTGAGGCCGACGCCATCAATGCCGAAGCTGCCGCTGCTCAAAAAGCTACCCAGAAATCCGACACCAAAGCTGAAGCTACTGCTAAAACTGACGCCAAATCCGGCCCCGCGCCGAAAAAGTTCTCCTCTTGGCTACTCGCGCGCATCTCATTCGAGCTCAACTTCGTCAACCACGCCATCCCGAGCGGCGGCTTTGCTGGTCTCGGTTACATCACTTGGCGCCTCAAGGAATTTGGTTCTTCCGTTGGCCAAACCAGCTTCATGTATGCCCTCCGCTACGCCATCACCATCCTCGCCAACCAATTCCAGACCGTTGTCGCCATTATCATCCTCATCGCTACTGGCGGCATTGTCGAAGGCTCTTGGTGGGTGGTCGGCCTCACTAGCTTAATTTGTGTTGGTATCGTAGTTGGCCTTGCTGCAGTCGTCATCATCGCCAGCAGCCGCGACCGCATTAACTGGTTCGCTCGCATCGCCACCAAGTTCATCAACGGCCTAGTGAATATCGTCACCTTCGGTCATAAACGCCAAGTTATCAAGAATGAACAAATCGAAGATTATCTCGGCGACGTCTACAAGGATCTCACAGTTGCCCGCAAGAACAAGAAAATCCTCATTCACCCGATTATTTGGGGCGCCATTTATAGCTTCCTTGAGATTGCGACTTATTGGCTCGTCGGTATCAGCATGGGACACATCGAAATCCTCCCGCAAATTATGATTGCTGAGGCTATCGCAAGCGTCATCGGCGCCGTCATGCTTACGCCAGGCGGCGTCGGCGGCTACGAAGGTACGATGATTTTCCTCATGTCCGTCCTCGGTGTTGATGCTGGCCTAGCGACCGCCGTCGTCATCACGACTCGCGTCGTTGTCCTTATCGGTACCATCGTGAGTGGTTACGGCTTCTATCAGAATGCTGTCTCTAAAATTGGCAAAAAAGAGCGCGAGCAGATTATGCGCGAGGTCGGCGAATAGTGTTCGAAGGCTTCGACGGCTGGCTCCGTATCAAAGACGACTCCGCCGATTCCGATACTGATGCCGGCGAGGAGCGCCCTTACCGCGTTTCTGAACTTATCAACCATTGTAATTTCATTCTCGAACGTGAGTTCGACGAC
>CANDYV010000042.1 GCA_947425085.1 uncultured Candidatus Saccharibacteria bacterium
GAGCGCATCCATGGTAAGGATGAGGTCCCGGGTTCAAATCCCGGTCGCGGCTCCACATTGAGACGTCACGTTTGATATAAAAATATCGCAACGTGGCAACACATTATCGCGCCTCGCCTTCGCGAATGGCGTTGACGTGGGGCAGTAGCTCACCTGGTAGAGCGCAGCATTCGCATTGCTGAGGTAGTCGGTTCAAGTCCGATCTGCTCCACCAACCAATATCCCTAACCGCCCTCTCGGGCCGTTTTTTGTTTGCTATCACGAACTATGTTTTATGCAGCGAGCGTCCTACGCCTCGCCCTCAGCCCTCTGTCTTAACTTTGCCTCATAGAACACCGTTGGCACGGCTGGTGGTGGCGTAAAATCGTCCTCCCGTAGCGGCAGGCGAATCCGCGCATCATAATCCCGCAAAATCTGCCTCCCGAGCTGCGAGGTGTAATGTCGGTCGGTCGCAATCAACTTTAGCGCCAGCTGCTTCTGTAGAATCAGATAAATCGCATCCGGCTTACGATGACCATCTCTCCCCTGAGCGACAATCATGCCATCACGATTTTTCAAATCCAGCAACCGATAGAAAATCTCCGCCGAAAGATGAAAGGGTGGGTTTGCAAAAACTTTATAAGGCTCCGCTGGCAAATCAATTTCCAGAAAGTCTTGCTCGATCACCCGTACATTTTGGATCTCATACCTCTTAAGGTTGGCCCGGAGTTTTTCGGCGGTCGTATGATCCGGCTCTATCGCCCAAACTTCCCGCACCCGCTTCGCCAAAGCCGTCGTAATCACACCCGACCCCGCCCCAATATCGAGCACTAAATCCCGCTTCTTGAGATTACTATGACCAATCAACTTCAGCGCCAAGCGCGGCGACCTCAAGAAATGTTGCGAAAGTTGATGATTGCGAGTTGACATTATCTATATTATAACATAAATATCTTTCGCCGCAACGCGCCAAGTCCCATTCGACCCTGCCCGCCTCAATCTATGCTATAATATTCTCATGAAAACCCTGTTTGCCGCTTTCGGAGGTCGGACTAATTCCAGCAAGGCTCTGCTCGACCTGATTGACTGCCCTCCCGAGGACAAACTCCTTCTGAAAAACAGTTTCAAATCCGCTCCTGCCGCTCTCAACGACAAGCTCTCCTCTGACGCCTATGATCTTGCCATCCTCTTCGGCCAGCGCAAAATACTCCGCGATAGGCGGAAATCCAATCAGACAGACAAAACTCTCGCCGCCCTTCGCCTCGAAACCGTCGCTCGTGATAATCGCGTCGCCTATCACACTGAGGTCAATTTTCCCGAGCTCGTAGAGCGTCTGACCACCGCCGGCCTCGACCCGATTATTTCCAAAGACGCAGGCCGCTACCTCTGTAATAATCTTTATTTCCAAGCCCTGAAATATGCCGACGAGAAACCCCTCCGGACCAAAATCATCTTCATCCACATCCCGAAACTCCGTCAGAACCCCGACCTTGAGAAAATCGCTACCGTTCTAGTCGCCAGTCTCGACGACAAACTCCTCCTCGACCCCAATTATAATTAAAGAAAGGAACTTATGTTAAACGATAAAATTGCAATCATCACCGGTGGCACCCGCGGAATTGGCCTCGAAACCGTCCGCACCTTCGCCAAGAACGGCGCTAAAACCATCCTTTTCGGCTCTCGTCAAGAAACCGTCGACAAGGCCATTGCCAAACTTCAGGAAGAAGGTCTAGAAGTTGACGGATACTGCCCGAATTTGAATAATTATTCCGAAATCGATCAAACTATCGCCGAAATCCTCAAAAAATACGGCCGCATCGACATTCTTGTCAACAATGCCGGCATGTCCGCCGATAAACCGATCGAGAACACCCCTCTGGAAGAAATCGACAAGGTCATTGACCTCAACCTCCGCGCCGTTCTCTATCTCACAAAAGCCGTCGTTCCGGCCATGAAACAGCAAAAATCCGGCGTCATCCTCAACACCTCCTCCATGGTTAGCATCTACGGCCAGCCCGCCGGCGTCGCCTATCCTGCCACCAAGTTTGCGATTAATGGTCTCACTAAATCCCTCGCCAGGGAACTGGCTCCTGCCGGCATCCGGGTCAACGCCGTTGCTCCAGGCGTCACCAATACCGATATGGTTGCCGCTCTCCCTCCCGAGATGATCGAGCCGCTCGTCAAGACTATTCCTCTCGGCCGCATCGGCGAGCCCGTGGATATCGCGAATGCCTTCCTCTTCCTCGCCTCCGACCTCGCTAGCTATATCACCGGCACCATTCTCCAGGTTGACGGTGCCGCCCGCGCCTAGCCAACGGTATAGTATAAAAAAGTGGTAAGGCTATCAATAACGACGATGAAAATTTGATAGCCTCGCCACTTTCAAGAAACGTCCACCTTCCAGTCTCACATCTGTCTGGAGCTATAAAATACTTAAAATTGCGTAAAACAACCCAGAAATACACTACAGATAGAGCCTACTTTTCTTAGGCTTACTATAATTCTATCACACTCGCTCAAAAAAGTCAATACCCACCCCATAAAATCTGCCAAAAACCTGCCAAATACTACCCCATATTCCCCAAAAACCCAGCAAAAAACGCCAAATCCACAAAACCCAGGCCTCCAGCCCTAGCCAGAGGCCTAGCCCTTAAAACTTCCTACGCTTTCGCCCCTGGAACTGGGTATTTTAGCGCTAACTCTCGCACTTCTGCTCGTAGTGCTGCCAGCTCGTCGACATATTCTTCTAATCCCGCCGTGTTCTCGACTTTCTGGCAAATGTCCGCTACTCGCCGCATCCATTTCGCAATCTGTTTCATTTCTGCCTTGCCCAATCCGCGCGTCGTCATTGCCGGCGTTCCGAGGCGCACCCCAGACGGCCGGAACGCCGCACCCTTATCGGTCGGCAGAGCATTCGCATTCAAAGTCAGTCCAATTTTATCAAGTGCCGCCTCATAAATCTTCCCGTCAAACCCGAAACTATCCTTCACATTCACCAAAATCAGGTGATTTTCCGTGCCGTCGCCCTGCAGAATGAACCCTTCCGCCTTCAAGGCCTCGGCTAAAGTCTTCGCATTCTCAACAATTTGCGCCGCATAGTCCTTGAACTCTGGCTGCAAATCTTCACCAAACGCCACCGCTTTCGCCGCGATAATATGCTCCAGCGGCCCACCCTGCGTCCCTGGGAACACTGCCCGATCAATCAAAGTCGGAATATTTTCTAGAGTTTTGTCAACTTTCTTCAGCGGATTTCCGGCCGTACCCTTCGAGAGAATCAGCCCACCGCGCGGCCCGCGCAGAGTCTTGTGTGTGGTGGTCGTCATCACGTTAAAACCGTGGTCGAGCGGATTCGGATGTACCCCGCCCGCAATCAACCCTGCCACGTGTGCCATGTCCGCCATCAAAAGTACCTCATGCCCGCTCTCTTTCGCGACCTCATCAGCCACTTTCTTCACACGGTCAAAATCTGGCACCT
>CANDYV010000043.1 GCA_947425085.1 uncultured Candidatus Saccharibacteria bacterium
GTTCCTTAATCTCATCAATCGCCTTCGCTTGCGCCTTCCGTCGCTCCTCATTCAGTCCCTCAAGCTCCGTCGCCAAGCTCACCGCTATCACTTTCCGCTTTTCCATCAAAACCTTCAGCGCTCGCTCCGCCGAATCCATCCTCCCCGCCGCATTTAACCTCGGCCCCATCTGATACCCAATCGTCTCTCCGTTCAGCGTCTTCACCCCCGCGCTCCGCATCAATTCCTTTAGCCCCGGCCGTCGCGTCTTCTCTAGAACCATCAACCCATACTTACACAATCGCCGATTTTCCCCGACCAGCTTCATACTATCGCAAACCGTCCCGAGCGCCACCAGATCCAACAGCCACTTTTCCTGCCCTTCCGGGATCAGCCTCTCTTTCACCAAGGCCTGCGCCAGTTTAAACGCCACCCCCACCCCTGCTAATTCCTTCAGCTCCACCGGCACTTCCACATCTTTCCGCTTCGGATTTACTACCGCCACCGCTTTCGGCAACGTCTCCCCGCACTCGTGATGATCCGTCACCACCGTCTCCACCCCATTCTCCAGCAACTCCGCAATAATCTCATCATTCCGACTTCCGCAGTCCACCGTCATCACTAGTCTCACCCCAGTCGAAACCGCCTTTTGAACAACTTTTTTACTCATCCCGTAGCCATCCATAAACCGGTTCGGCAACATAATTTCCACTTCTTTTACCCCCGCCAGCGTCAAGGCATCATAGAGGACCGTGCTCGCCGTCACTCCGTCAACATCATAATCCCCATAAATCAGTACCTTCTCACCCCTATCAACCGCCGCCCGCACCCTCTCGACCGCCTGCACCATATCTGGCAACAAAAACGGATCCACCGCATCTTCGTACCGAGGTTTCAAAAACTCCCGCGAAAACCCTCGCGCCTCTAATAACTGATTAAATATTTTACTCACCAAACTCCTCCACGCACCACAACCCGCCTCAACCTCAATCGACGGCGCAGAATCTACCCAATCGACTTGTCAGACCGATTGATTTTCGACATCTGTTGCGACTTAATCACCATACTCTGCAACTCTTTCAACAGCGGAAACTGCTTATTCATCTGATAAATCTTCGTATTCCCCTTCTGCGTCACCAACAAAAACCCTCCCCGTTCCAACCGCTGTAGTTCTCTCTGAATATTCCCCGGGTCTTCCTTAATCAACTTCGAAAGCGCCCTGACATGCGTCTTAAAGTCCGGATATTTCGCAAACACCACCACAATTTTCCGTCTTACCCGCGATGTAATAAAAATATCCAGCATATTTCCTCTCTTTTCTTAACCCAATTATACCCCTTCGTTGTAAAAATTACAAGCCCGAATCCCCTCAAGTCACCCCAGTTATCTCCCTGAACAACTTTTTTATCAGAAAATCCATCGTGCTTGTGCTTGCAACTCAAAAAAGATTTGCTATATAATGCGAGCACGGGCGGAAAGTCCCCAGGCAAATTAACTTAGTAGGGTGTGTGGTGGGAAGGAGATGGCTATGTTGAGATTTCTTCTCTTTGTTGTTTGCCTCATCGAGCGCATTCGCATTAAAATAGCCCCAATCCGTAAGGACTAGGGGCTAAACATCAACCTAATCCTATCCTAGCAAGTTTTTACTAAAATGTCTATACTTTTCGTCCGTTTCGCGAAAAAGCTACAAAAATCACTAAAAACCAAGAAACACCCCCCTCTAAACCTACTGTATTTCGCCAAATTCCCGTTCTTTTAGCCGCGCCAAATACAACCGGCCCAACCACCCCACCGGCAGCGCAAACGTCCCCAGAAGCTCCTCTACGCGTCCCCTAAACCCCTGTTTGAACCGATAAACCCCGTTCCCTGCCACCGGTCGCACCCCGTACATATTATACCGCCCCCGCCCCTCCTCGAGCGCCCGCGTAATCGCCCACCATTGAATCGCATACGCTCCATTATACCTCTGTAATTTCCGAATCGTCCCGCTATAGAGATACACAATCTCCCACCCGTCATCGACAAACATTGACGCCGCCAGCGGAATATAGCCCTCTCGCACCTCCAAAACCCCAGAGTCATCTTTAGAAACTCCCCGAAGATCCTCCTCCCGCACCTCCGAGGCCGGAATCTCCGCCACCACGAACTTCACTTTCTCCCTAAAAGCCTTCTTCATCGATCGATAATACTCAACTTCCGGCTCTTGAAACCCGTGCCGCTCCCCCGATTCCGCTGTGATCCGTTTCAAAATCCCCAGCTCATCCTCCCCGAGCTCCCGCACTCGCACCCCCTCGCGCTCCGCCTTATGAATCAGTTGCCGATGCGTCGTCCGAAACTCCATCAAAAGCCCCTCCGGCGTCTTTCCTTTGAGCCCCAATACATACGTCCACTTCGCCTGTTCATATTCCCCCAGATATTTATACCCTAATCTTACCAATTCCCGCTTCACGCCCAGATGATCCGCCCCCTCAACGACCTTATTTTCATTATCCCGCGGCCGACTCACAATATTCGGCGAAATCTCAATCACTATCCCGCCCTTCCGACAGCAAAACTCCTTCGCCTGCGAAGTCAAAAACCGCAAAATTTCCGCCATATCGCCCCTGTCATAATCCATTAGCCACCCCCCAGGCACCCGCATAATTTTCTTTCCAAACCGCCATTTTCGCGCCAAAATCAACCCCGCCGCCACAATTTCTCCGTCATCATCCCGCACTCCAACCAAATACGCTTCCCGCCCCAAATCGCGATACCTCCGGTGCATCTCCACACTCTGCAAAAAACTCGCGCAATCAAACTTCAATCCCGCAAACTCTTCCTCCCTAATCTCCTCAAAAACCATAATTCCATTATACCACATGCTATAATATCACTATGTTTTATGAGGTCATCCCTACCGAAGTCTACCGCGCCGGCGGCGGCGCTCTCACCTATTCCTCCGACCAACCCCTAAAGCCCGGTCATATCGTCCTCATCCCCCTCGGAAAGCTCGTCATTACCGGCATCGTCTCGAAAAAAGTCCCCAAAGTCGACTTCCCGACCAAACCCATCGTCAAACTCCTCCACCCCTATCCCATCCCTAGTCACCTCCTCAAATCCATCTCTTGGCTCTCAAAATACTATCTCTCCCCCCTTCCCGCTTGCGCTAATCTCATGATCCCCGTCGGTCTCGCCGCCAAAACCGTTCAAAATAACCCTCTCAACCTCCTCAAAAAGCCCAGTCCTAAATCCGCAAAATCCTCCCTAACCGCCGTAAACCCCGGAATCAGCGCGACTGCCCCCGAACCTTACTCCCACCCCACTCCTCAAAAATCCGCCCCAAATCCCG
>CANDYV010000044.1 GCA_947425085.1 uncultured Candidatus Saccharibacteria bacterium
CGCGCGGCGCGGCCCGCCGCCTCGTCAAACGCGGGATTGTCCCAAGCGTTGAGCGGAAATTCGAGGTCGAGGGTGGGGGATTTGTGGGGACAGGAGTTCGGGAGGACGGTTTCGTGGGAATAGATTTTCGGAGGGGCGGTTTTCGTGGTGCGGGTTTCGAAGATGCTGAAGCTGGTGATGGCGGCAGAGATGAATAGGGGATGGCCGTCGCGATCGCGGACATGGTAATCGTGGTAGTAGTCGTCGAAGAGGTCGGGCAAGCGGGCGGATTGGTCTTGGGGGAGGGTCTGAGACTGCGGAAGTGCCTGGCTCTGGGCGAGCGGTTGATTCTGGTTCGGCATAGGATAACCTCCTTTTCAAGGTGCGGGTTGGTTTGAGGAATGTTGGTTTGGGGTTATTATAGCACGTCAAGGAGGTTTTCGGGGATTATTGGGGAACGGGGTTGAAAAATTGGGGGAGGTGTGGTATATTTGTAAGGTATATTAGCTCAGCGAGCAGGTGTGTGGATTTTAGGTTCCCGGAGCCGTGCTTGCTTAACCCAAAGGAGTTGTAATGAAAAATTACGAACTTACGGTTCTGGTTCATCCGGATTTGGAGATGAATTTGGAGCCAGCCACCACCAAAATCAAAGATTTGATTGAGAAAAATGGTGGTAAAATCGTGAAAGAATCGAACGACGGAAAGAAGCGTCTTGCTTATGGTATCCGCGGTCAGGATTTTGCGGTTTATTACTTCTATGAAGTCGAGTTGCCGGCAGAGGCACCGAAAAAAATCGAAGGTGTTTTGAATATTACTGACGAAGTTTTGCGGTATCTTTTGGTGACTGTCGATGAACGGAAATTGAAATACGAAGCAAAGCAGGCGGCACGCAAACCGCATGGCGAGGACGCTGAATCTGAGGATGAGCAGTAATGCGCGGGTTCTCGAAGGCGATTATCGCCGGGAACGTGACGCGTGACCCAGAAATGCGGGCGACGCCGAGCGGTGCGCAGGCTTGTAACTTTACGATTGCGGTGAACCGGACTTTCCGTGGGGGTGACGGTGAGCAGCAAGAGCAGACTTCATTCATCGACTGTGTGGCTTGGGGTCGCTCGGGCGAAACTATTGCGCAGTATGTGAAGAAGGGTTCGGGTTTGATTGTTTCTGGACGCATTGAACAGCGGAGTTGGGAAGATAAAACTTCTAGCCAGAAGCGTTCGCG
The DNA here is from genome assembly GCA_947425085.1 of uncultured Candidatus Saccharibacteria bacterium. Classification (GTDB taxonomy): domain Bacteria; phylum Patescibacteriota; class Saccharimonadia; order Saccharimonadales; family Saccharimonadaceae; genus Nanosyncoccus. The sequence goes on from CANDYV010000044.1 coordinate 1,202, forward strand.
CGTGGAAATTGTCGTGGATGACTTTTCTTTCGTGGGCGGCGGCGATGGTGCTGGCGCAGGCGGAAGCCGTGGCTCGTATGGTGGCGGTTCTTCGAGTTCGCGTTCAAGCGCGAAACCGGCGGCGAGCGAAGAAGTTGTGCCGGATGATATGCCGGATGACGATGCAATTAACTTGGATGATATTCCATTTTAAGTAGGTGGGAAAGGAGAAATATTATGAGGAAAATGAAAACTAATCCAAATATGTACTTCGATTATCGCGATGTGAAGACTTTGCAGCGGTATATTGATGTTTATGGTCGGATTGAACCGATGTCGAAGACTGGTTTGACGGCGAAACAGCAGCGCCAACTCGCGGTTGCGATTAAGCGGGCGCGACATCTGGCACTTTTGCCATTCGTGGCAGAACGCTAAAAGAATACGGGTCGAGGAAATTTCTATTTTACTTTTTCTCGACCCGGCGTCCCCGCATCCCGTCGTTACGGGTGCGGGTCGCCTTTCCTCGCTCGTGGCGCTGCGGATGGTCTCGAAAAAATAATCTAGAAATTTTCTCGAGCTCGCTTCTTTGCTCGTAATCGGCGGTGTTGCATGAGCATTAAGATAATGATAATTAGGAGGATTTGGGATGTATGGTCCAACCGATTTGAAGAAAAACGTGTTGATTACTTTGGACGGGCAACCGTATAAGGTGATTGAATATTCCCAGAAAGTGATGGGGCGGGGCGGCTCGATCGTGAACGTGAAGGTGAAGAACTTGATCACGGGCGCGCTGTTGCCGAAGACTTTTAAGGGGCAAGAGAAGATTGAGCCGGCGGAAGTGACGACGAAGAAAGTTCAGTATCTCTATAAGGATGACGAGAAGTTTTATTTCATGGATCCGGAGACTTTTGAGCAGTATGAGTTGTCGGCGGATATGGTCGGCGATGCGAAGGATTTCATGCGCGACGGTGATGAGATGGAAATCCAGTTCTATAACGGGACGGCGATTAACTTGACTTTGCCGAAGAATATTTGGCTTGAGGTGACTTATACCGAGACGGCCGTGAAAGGTGATACGACTTCGTCGGTACAGAAGGATGCGACGCTGGAGACTGGCGTTGTGATTAAGGTGCCGGCATTTATTAAAACGGGGGATGTGGTGTCGGTGGATACTGAGACCTACGCGTATCGCGAGCGGCAGAAGTAAGAGAATTTGCTTATCTGGGTGAATTGCTGTGTTGAAAGTTCTAGTGCGCAGGGGCAGGACGTTAAGTCCAGCCCCCTTGCTTTTTGTTTAGTAGGTTTATAGATTGGGTTTTGATGGTATAATATAGGTAGTTATGAAAGTGAAAACTACGGGGAGAGTATTGAAAGGGACCGCCGGGCGTGCGTCGGAAAAGTTTGAAGGGAAGGCGTCGGAGCAGGTTGTGGGGCGGGCGGAGCTGAAGCTGAAGGAAGCGGCGAAGGCGTTTTCGTATGATTTTCGGGGGAAGGTTGTGCTAGATATTGGGTCGTCGACGGGTGGGTTTACGGAATTGGCGTTGAGGCTGGGGGCTTCAAAAGTGGTCGCGGTTGAGAAGGGGACGAAGCAGATGAAGGCGCCGCTTCGGTTCGACAAGCGGGTTGAGCTGTACGAGAAGACGGATATTTTTGAGTTTCGGGTTCCGGAAGAGATCGAAGCGCGGGGTGGGTTTGATGTAATTTGGGAGGCTGTGTCGTTCGTGAGACGTAGGAAAGTGTTGGCGTATGCGCGGAAGAATTTGGTGAGTCGGAAGTCGGTTTTTCTAGTAATGCTGAAGCCGCAGTTTGTGGCGGGGGAGGGGCAACTGGTGCGCGGGGTGGTGAAAAATGAGAAGATGCGGCGGGAGATTATGCGGGGGTTTGAGGAGTGGCTGCGGGGGAATGGGTTTTTGATTTTGAAGAAACGAGATAAT
>CANDYV010000045.1 GCA_947425085.1 uncultured Candidatus Saccharibacteria bacterium
GTTTTCTCAGGAGCGTCAGAGAGGAGTTCGTTCATGCTGATAGCGGACTTTTCGAGAATGATGCGGTCGGTGATAAGGTATTGTTCCCCGTCGTAAGTGAAGGATTGGTTTATCTGGAGACGGTCGAGGTTTTTGAAGACCGTGGAGGAGTGGCCTATGATGAAAAGTTTATTGTCGAAGGGTTGATAGATTCCGGCGATGGTGGCGGGGACGGTGAGTTGGCGGTCGATAAGCTCGACGCGGGCGACGGGGGTTTTGAGGTCGATACTAGGGATTTCAAGGACCGGGTAGCTCGCGGCATCGGCGAGCGGAGTGGGTTGGAGGCCGATGAAAAGATAAATCGGAAGCATAATCATAAAGAAAGCCGCGGAGAGGACCTTGATGAGGCGCTTTGGCCAACAAAAGGGGTTGAGGTAATGGCGGTAGGCTTTGAAAAAACTTTTTAGGTGACGAAAGCGCGTTTCTGAAGCAGTTCTGAGACGATAAAAATACGTCGCGAAAAATACCTTTAGAGTTTTCATACCTTCCATGCTTATATTTATTATAGCATGAGAAGTTTGGGTGTGTGGGGTAAAATGTTGTGAAAATAACTTCGAGTGGGTTGTAGACTGTTTCTTGAGGGCTGGTTTTAGTTTTAGCTAAGTTCGATAACTTTTTTGCGGGATTTTTGAGCGGTTCTTGAGGAAGTTTTGACTGGCTTTTTGGTGGTCGGTTTTGGATTTTTAGTGGTGTTCTTGGCGGCTGATTTCTTGATGGACTTTTGCTGGGATTTGCGAAGTTTTTGGATTTTGCGGTCGGCCTTTTTGGCGGCAGCGACGAGTTTGCGCTGTTCGCGAGTAAGTTTCTTGGTGGTGGTTTTGCTGTCGGAGACAGGCTTAGATTTTTTAACTGTTGACTTGGTTTGAATGGCGGTTTCTTGAGCTATTATGGCTGATTTTGTGTCGGACGGCACGTTGTTGACTGGCGTCTCGTTAGGCTGGTCGGGCGGAGGAAGGAGAGAGATGCGAACGGTAGTGCCGAAGCCGACGCGGGAGGTGACATTAACGCGCCCGCGGCTCAGAAGTGAACAGAGGGGCTTTGAAAGGGTGGTGCCGGAGTCGGCGATAATGATGGCGTCGGACTCGACGGCGATGCTGACTTCTCCGCTAATGGAGCGGTCGAGGGCGGAGCCGAGGTGTTTTTCAAGGTCGGCTTTGATGGCTTCGGGGTCGTCAACGGTTTTTGTGGTGTCGGAAAAATCGAGGTTTAAGGCGACGCGACCTTTCTCGGCGAGTGGAAGATATTTGTTGTAGACTTCACTAATAATTAAAGATAAGCGGTACATACATATATTATATAGCATGTTCTCGGGAAATGGGCGGATTTTGTGAGAGGTTGTGAGGTCTTGAGAGGTTAGAGATTGGTGCGGTTTTCGAGGGCGGCGGAGAGGGTGATTTGATCGGCGTAAGAAAGATCGACGCCGAGCGGTAGACCACGGGCGAGACGAGTAACTTTTACGTCGGGATATTGCTCATGGAGAGTTTTTTGGAGGAGGAGTGCGGTGGATTCTCCTTCGACAGAGGGGTTGGTGGCGATGATAATTTCTTTAACTTCGTCTGGTTCGACGCGATTTAATAATTCTTTAATATGGAGTTGGTCGGGGGTAATGCCGTCGATAGGAGAGATGGCGCCGCCGAGGACGTGATAAGTTCCATGGAATTGTTTGGTCTGCTCGATAGCGTAGATGTCGAGCGGTTCTTCGACGACGAGAATGGTCGATTTGTCGCGGTCGGGGTTGTTGTAGAATTCAGAAACTTCTTCGTCGGAGTCAATAAGAGCAAAAGTGATTGGGCAAGATTTCACGCCATCGTGGAGGCTGGCGAGAGTGACGGCGATGTCTTTGCTGATGCGGGGGCTATTTTTGAACAAGAAATAGGCATAACGCTCGGCGGTGCGGGCGCCGACGCCGGGCAAGTGACCGAGAGCTTCAATGGTATCAGATAACGCGCGGGGTAACATAGTATATATTATAGCATACCTCGGTGAGATAGATGAAGCGAGAGATGATTTTGCGGGGAGTTGTGAAAACAAAAAATGAGGCTTGCCGGATTGGTAAACCTCATTTTTGTTCTGGTCCTCAAGCGGATTAACGCTTCGAGAACTGTTCTTTCTTGCGGGCGGAGCGCAAACCGTATTTCTTGCGTTCTTTTTCGCGAGGATCACGCTTCAAGAAGCCCGCCTTCTTCAAAACTGGGCGAAGGTCAGCCATCTCGGTCGTGAGGGCTTTCGACAAAGCCAGTTTGATAGCGTCAACTTGGCCGGCCAAGCCACCACCGGAAACACGAATCGAAACGTCGTATTCGTTCTGCTTGCCAGCGAGGGCGAGCGGGTCGGTGATTTCGGCGAGCATGCTCTTGTTGTTGGAGAGATACTCGATGGCTGGTTTGTCATTGATGGTGATTTCGCCTTTGCCTTTGTAGAGGCGAACGCGGGCGGTAGCAGCCTTGCGGCGGCCCAGACCGTAAATGTAGGAATCTTTCGTAGCCATTACTTAATCTCCTTTGGGTTTTGTGCGGTGTGGGCGTGCTCGGCGCCATCGAAGACGCGGAGGCGAGCGAGACGATCAGCGGCCAACTTATTCTTTGGCATCATGCCTTTGACGGCGTGCTCAAGAACAACTTTTGGATCTTTCTCAATAACTTCCTCAAGTTTAAGTTCAGTCAAACCACCTGGGAATCCACTGTGGCGATAGTACATCTTGTCGACCATCTTGTTGCCGGTAACTTGGATTTGTTTCGCGTTGATAACTACGACGTAGTCGCCGTTGTCGACGTGTGGGGTGTAAGTGACTTTGCTTTTGCCCATTAATTTGTCAGCGATAACGACAGCGAGTTTGCCGAGTGGCATGGTGCTGGCGTCAACCAAATACCAGTCGCGTTTGATTTCGGCAGGTTTTTGGCTGTAGGTTTTAGAAACACCTTTCATTATTTAGCCTCCTTCAGCTCGATATTATCGACGAAAGAGATAGTCG